>CAYHCQ010000072.1:0-18382 GCA_964355115.1 uncultured Prolixibacteraceae bacterium
GAGGGAGAAGCTTTACTAAATGGCAAGATGTAAAATGGCAAAATAAAATAACCCATGCCTTCTACCGTATAGCAACCAGCAACGCCCCGGTCACGTACGCCGCGATCCACCAGATGTAGGCATATCTTGTGCAGAGGTGCGCAATACGTGAAACGCCGGTACCTGGTTCATTTTTCCTGTAAAACCGCCACATAAAGACCGTATCGGCTAACATCCCGGCCAGTGATGAATATCCTAAAATTCCATGCAAAGTAAACGGTCCCTGGCTGGAGCCGATGATCATAAAAGTTGTGGCAGTGATGTCGAAAACCACACCAATAGTGAGGAAAGTCAGTATAAATGGGGTGACGATCCGTTTCCGCTGTTCAGTGATGACGGCGATGCTATAGGAAACAAGTGCGGCCTGCACGATAATGATGCCAGCCATGGCGTATGGGTTCATATGTGTTAGGGATTAAATTCAAGCCTGCAAATATACCATTTTGCCATTTTACATCTTGCCATTTTACATTTCACATCTTACCATTTTACATCTTGCCATTTCACATTTTACAATTTTACAAATTTGCCATTTGTTTTGCCATCAATTATTTCATACATTTGATAACTAACAATTACAAAACAATTCGGAGGCTATTGTTGATTTTTTAACCACTCGGGGGATGGTTCAAGCCAGAAAAAAGCCAGTCATCAGTTTTGATCAATACCTTAAGCGCCGCGGGTATCTCTTTTTCTCCATGCACCAGGTGCTGTTCAGGACCATAAAAAAGAGTTTTTCGCAAAAAAGTTTTTGCGGATTCTGGCGTATGTGGAACCCCTTCACCGGGTATCTGGTTTTTCTTTTGTACTCATATTTAGGCGGAAACAGAAAACGCCCCTATGCCATTGCCATCGTTTTCCTCACAAGCGGTGTTGTGTTCCACGATCTGGTCATCTATTTGATCTCCGGCAGCATCTCCATCGTTTTTACCATTACTTTTCTGATCTATTCAATGATCTCCATTACAGAAACCCTGTTTTTTACAAAGAGAAAGTACATCCGCGGACATCATCCTGCACCACCTTTTGAACGCTCATTAACTTTGCGAGTGATGTTAAATATGGCGCTACTCGCTACACCTCTGATCCTGGGATTTTTCATTAATTTCCTGATCTTTCCAAAATCAGTCATGAACAGGCTTTTTCAGTTTTTCCTCACCTAGGCGATACATATCCACTGATGAAATCCGGGGTCAGCTTTTCCTTCCAGTTTGCATTTATACTGCTCGTCTGTAATCAAACGCCAGCACAAACATGGAATTTCATCAAGGAGAAACACGGGATTAAAATCTATACCCGCGATGGGGAAAATTCTTCGTTCAAGTGCTTCAAGGGAGAGACAATTTTCCACGCCAGCATGGAGAAAATCGGACTGTACGTTGGCAATGTGAAGAATTTCAACTGGTGGGATAAAAACATCAGGGAACTCAGGGTGCTTGATCAGCCTTCGGAAAACAGCATCCGGTACTATTTTGTGTACGATGTTTCATGGCCTTTAAGCGACCGTGATTTCAGTGTTGATGTTACGATAACTGTTGACTCACTCAGCGGCGAGAAGGTCGTTTTCGCCAAACCCTGGCCCGGGGTTGTTCCCGAACGCGAAGGGATTGTAAGGATCAAAAACTACTGGCAGCGATGGACCCTCCGGCCCGTCGGTAAAAATTCTGTTCATGCAACACTTGAAGGCTTCATTGACCCCGGAGGCAGTGTGCCTTCATGGTTGTACAACATGGTGATCGTGGAGACACCGCTGAAAGTGATGGAGGGAATAAAAACAAAGCTCGAGGAAAAGTAAAATAAAATCAAATTTTCCCCTTTGTAGTGTTTTTGTACAGCCACTCCGGGAACGAAAACCGCAGGTTTCAGTTTAAATTTGCAGTTCAAACCAAAAACATTTGCGCAATGAGAAAAAACCTTTACACTTTTCTGTTCATCCTGCTCATGGCAGTTAATCCTGTAACCCTTAATGCCCAGGGCGGTCCACCGTGGATAAAGTACAACGTGGGCTATAATTACATCCTGCGGGGAATAGACTTCCCTTCGAACCAGAACAATATCGGTTACACCGCGGGTCAGTCGCTTACCTACAACGGCAACGGGATTGTTTTAAAGACCACCGACGCAGGCACGACCTGGAACCCGGTATGGACCGGCACCCAGAAGGGTATTGAAGGTAGCTGCTTTGTCGATCTCAACAACGGCTTCATCGCCGGCTGGCCTAAAACTTCCGACGGTTGGAGCGGATTCGGGAAAACCACCGACGGCGGCGCCACCTGGACATCTCCTTCGGTTGGTTCCGACATCTATTATTTCACAGATGTGGTATTCAAGGATCCGAACAACGGCATCCTGGTGGGCTCAACCAACACCGTCGGCCGTGTATGGGTGACCAGCAACGGAGGATCAACCTGGACCATTGCCACGGGAATTACAAATCCGCCCCAGCATGCCTGCCATGTTTCAGGCAACACCCATTACCTTACCGACAACGGCGGGAACATTAAGAAATCGACCAACAACGGGCAGTCCTGGACGGTTGTTCATACCATCCCCGGGGTTTACATGTTGGGGGTCGACTTCTTTACCGATAACATCGGCATGGCCTGCGGCGATTACGGAGTGATAAGTACAACCTACGACGGAGGCGTTACCTGGTTCGACCAGCAGGTTGGTACCGACATCTGGCACGGACTGGCCTGGCAGAGCGAAGATCACCTCTTCGTATGCGGCACCCCGGAACTTGTATATGAAAGCACCGACGGGGGAGAGAACTGGGTAAACGGGTTTCCGGCGACAACCTACTCGAATGCCCTTTATGAATGCATCTTCACGGCCAATGGTACCGGGTTTATCTGCGGATCGCAAGGCACCCTGCTGAAGCGGCTACCCTCCTGCGCGGCCGCCTTTACAGCCAACAAAACGAGCGTATGTGCAGGCGGTACGGTCAGTTTCTCCAGCCAGTCGACAGGCTCAAACCTCACCTACGAATGGACCTTCGAAGGGGGAACACCGGCATCTTCAACACTGCCCAATCCGACGGTAACATACTCTGCCGCCGGCAGCTGGGATGTTAAACTGGTGGTTCACAGCGGCTCATACAGCGACCAGCTTTTACGAAACGACTATATCAACTCATCCGACAAGCCATCCCCACCGGTTATTACGGCCAATGGCTATACACTTATGAGCAATACCGCTACCGGCAACCAATGGTACCGCAACGGTGTTGCCATATTCAACGCCACAGGGCAAACCTACACCGCCACGCAATCAGGAAATTACTGGGATGTTGTGATTCAGAACGGTTGCGCTTCGGATACCTCAAATAACATCTACCTTCTCTTTACCGGAATTAATGATGCGAAACCTGCACTGGAGTTTACTTTGTCGCCTGTGCCCAACGAGGGTGTTTTCACCCTGAGCGGAACCAGTGCCGATGAAAAGTCGATGAGCATCCAGGTTTTCAATCAGCTTGGACAACAGGTTTACAGTCAGTCTGACTTAAGGTTCAATGGCAGCTTTGCACAGAAAATCGACCTGCGTCCTACTTCTCCCGGAGTTTACACAGTGGTTGTTTCATCGGGTGAAAATCGTTCTCTGAAGAAATTGATTATAAATAAATAACTGGCAGATTGTGAATGAGAAATCACAATCCGATCAGATGTGAGATATGAGGTTCAAAGATGATCAGCAGGACGATTTCAGGTTTCAGGTCGCCAATGATCTCCTCGTTGCTGCCGTATTTCCATCCATCGAAAATATAGGTGATGGTGTTGAATGACTCATCCAGGTAAGGCATAAGCGAATTGGTAAAGGAATCGCGGACCACTACCATACTTGGCCGTGTTGAATCGCCGGTCGACTTTACCAGTTCATAGTATTCGATATTTGCCGCCCAATCGGGCTTCTTGTGGGGTGGCGCCAGGTATTGGCTCCGTGTGTTCTTCAGAATGGGGTCGTACTCAACCTCCTTCAGATAGGATGAAAGTCCAATTAATAAGGCCAGGTTGCCACCAGGTCGTGTTTCCGGTTTAAAATGAAAGTCAGACCTGGTAATTGGCTTTATTCCGGGAAAATCCTCTCTCATCCTGCTAATTATTTCGGCATATCCATAAAATGCTCCGATTCGATTCCAATGATTGTCATTCAGGTTGTACAATCTGCCCTTGGGTTTGGCATTAATCAAGGCCTCTCTGAGGTCGATATACTGAATTAAGGTATCCTTTTTAATTGCGGCGACGATTTTGTCGGTGACCGTTCCATTGGGGGCACGCCGGAAGCCAACGGGCAAATACTCGGGATAGATCTCAGGCTTGATGGGCGGAAATGCAATATAAAACCGGGTTCCCAGCGACCGGTAAGCAACAGCCCGGCGATGAAGTTCTGCAGCAAGAGCAGACACCTGTGCATCTGATATCCTGAATTTACCCTGATAGACAACGCTCTCCTTCTGATCATAGAAAAGCCATCCGTTCTTTCCGATCTCCACTTCTCCGGGCAACGGGGATTGATGAAACACGAAAAAGCAGAGCAGAGAATTTAGAAAACCAAAATCCTCCCTGAAAGGAAACTGATCATTAAAAAAATTCTGGTACTGTTTTGGATATGGATCCAGATTATTGATGTCAAACACCGGCTTCAGGGCCAGTTTTCTCTTCTCCGTCTCACTGATCTCCGGTACCTTATAGAACCTGAAGAAATCATTCAGAAAACAGCATGAAATCAGCAGTAAAAAGATAACAGACAGAAGAACCTGGTATGTTTTAGCTGTTTTTTTCATCCATCAGAATTTAAAATAGATGAACGGGGTACTGGTCCCGGCAAGAATAAATATCGTTGTCAATACAATGGTCACGATGACGAAAACGATACCGGCAAAATAATAAAGGTGTACCCCCGTGATGCGGATAAAAGCATTGCTGCTCTCTCCCATTGATCGGAATGCTCGCAGCAGGTAATCAAAAAGCCGGGTCGCTCCTGCTGTCGCAACCAGCAGTACGGTCAGGGTCCGAAAATCCAGGTATTCGGACGCGAGTAAGAAATCCTCACCGCGCATACCTCCGCCGAACATTACCCCAAGGTAGTTGAAGGCATCTGTGAGTGATTCCGCCCTGAAAAAGACCCACGACAGCGTAAGGAAAAACAGAAGATAGAAATGCTGCAAAGGGAGAAAGGATCTCTTCAGGATCTTACCGAAACCAAATTGTTCAATCACCATGGCAACTCCGTGCAACAAACCCCATACTATGAATGTCCAGGCCGCTCCGTGCCAGAAGCCGCAGAGCAGAAAGGTGATGATGGTGGCATACATGTACACCCAGTGATCGGTTTTAAGATGCAGGTATTCTTCCTTAACCATCCTTTTCGATCTCGCATAGGCAAGCGGCAGGAAGAGGTAATCGCGCAACCAGGTAGAAAGAGAGATGTGCCAGCGTTTCCAGAAATCCCTCACCGACCGGGCCGTATAGGGGAAGTTAAAGTTCTCGGTGAATTCAAGTCCGAACATCTTCCCGGTACCGATGGCCATGTCGGTATAACCTGCAAAATCGTAATAGATCTGCAACATATAGCACACGGCTCCAAGCCATGCCAGCGGGGCATTCAACTGGGACACCGGACTTTCGAAAATTTTATCGGCCACGATGGCGAGTGGTGTTGCCAGTAACATTTTTTTCGCAAGCCCGAGCGAAAATCTTTTCACTCCCGACGAGAACCGATCAAATGAAGTGGCAGGTGCGTTCAGCTGAGGGGCAAGATCCCGGTACCTGTCGATGGGACCCGCAATAAGTTGAGGGAAGATGGCAATATAGACTGCCAGGTCCACAAAATTCCGTTGGGCAGGGACTTCGCCACGCTTAACGCTGATGATATAAGTCAATGCCTTGAAAGTGTAAAATGAGATGCCGAGAGGCATCCCGAATTCCTTTACCACAAAGGGATCGAATCCAAGGACGGAGATCAGGTCGGACAGGTTTCCGCCCAAAAAACTGAGGTATTTAAAAACCCCCAGTAACAAGATGTTAAAGACAACTGTGAGTATAAAAAGGAGTTGCTTTCGTTTGTCGTCTTTCGCACGTTCAATGGCGATTCCGGCAAAATAATTTAAAACTATTGACCCCACCAGGACAAACGAAAGGTAAATCTGGAACCAGCCTGAAAATACCAGGCTGGCGATGAGCAGGACAATATTCCTAAGGTTGTTCCTTGAGATGTAAAAAAAGAACAGCGTCAGCGGTAAAAAGAGATATATGAAGAGCAGGGAGTGGAAAAGCATCTCAGGATTTTACATGTGATCTATGGCCAATGTGGAGGAGGAGGCCCTTTGGGCTTAGTTGCAGGTTTGGGTTTAGACATTGGTTTGGGTTTAGGAGCCGGTTTGGGCTTTTTTGCCTTGGGTGGACTTTTGGGTTTGGGGGCTTTTGATGGTTTTGGTGGAGGTTTTGGTTTCTGCATCTCCGTCATGAAAGCCCTCTTCACAGAGGCCTCTGTCTGACCCGGAAAAGAGCTGGCAATAATCGAAAAAGCAATTACAAAGATCAATTTTTTCATAACCTTGGATTATACCCAAATATGGGCAGTACTTATTTCCGTTTGGTTAAATACCAGGCTGTTTGACCTATAAAACACCAGTCTATCCGACCAATTAAACACCAGTCTATTTGACTGTAAATTTCCCGATATAGACCCGTGAATCGTTCCCAAGCTTCAGGATGTAAACCCCCTTGGCGTAACCCTGGGTATTTATCTGACGGATGCAATCGGATGGCAGATTGTTAAAGGTCTCTTTATAAACCATTTGACCGCTCAGATCGGTGACCTGCAGGTGCAGCGTGGTTTCCGCTCCCCTGATGGCAATGTTAAGAAGTCCGTGAACAGGGTTGGGATAGATCCTTATCTCTGAGTACAGCTTCTGCTCGCCAGTCCCGCTGCAAACCTCAACAGTAACAGGTTTGCTGCTGGAAGTACCTGTTCCGCAGAAATTGCTTCCGGCAGCGGTGATGTCGCCTGAAACAGACGAATTTCCGAAATCAACCTGGATGGAGTTGGTGCCCTGTCCCTGGGAGATCGAGGCATCCGGAGGCAGTGTCCAGATATAGGTTGTTGCATTACCTATCATCGGAATGCTGAATGTATAACCCCCTTCACCCTGGCAAACTGTATCGGGACCCGAGATGGCCTGTGCTGCGCCGGGAAGGGTTTCCACGCTTACATTCAGGTTATTCGCCGTACTTATGCAGACTCCGGTTTGCGCGGTAACGCTGACCATGCCTGTGCTGTTGCCCCACTGAACGGTAATGGTTGCCGATCCCTGTCCGCCGGTGATGGTCGCGTCGGGAGGAACTGTCCAGTTGTAAGTCTCCCCGGTTATCGCCGGAACGCTGTAACTGACAGTTGTGCTGGTACAGACGACCGTCGGTCCTGTGATGGGCCCGGGGGTTGACGGGGTGGTGGCGAGGGTCACGGCCAGCAGGCTGGCTGCACTGGTTCCGCAGCTGTTGCCCGCGGTAACTGAAACGTTGCCCGCGGTCATACCCCATTGTACAGTAATGGAGACAGTATTCTGTCCGGAAACAATGTTGGCTCCGGCAGGAACGGTCCAGGTATAGGTTGTGGCGCCCGAAACGGGTGTGATGCTGTAGATAGCAGTGGCACCCACGCAGGGATTGATATTTCCCGTAATGGTTCCGGGGGTTGCGGGAGCCGTGGTGATTGTAACCATTACGCTGTCTTTGGCAATAGTGGAGGCGTTGTCATGTATTGTACAGATATACCGTGTATTTACGGTCGGGGTCGCTGTAGGGTTGGGCAGGGTAGAATTAAACCCCGGAGGATTGGATGTCCAGGCATAAACATAGGGGCTGATCCCCCCGCTGGGTGTGGCCTGAAGCTGTGTCGTACCCCCGGTGCAGACGGGATTGGGGTTGGCAGATACAGAGACGACCAGCGATTGGGAAGCCAGCACCTTGATCGAAGCTGTTCGCTGATGCGCCGGGGTTCCGTTGAGCCCTTTGGCAAAGAAGGTTGCCGTGTAGGTTGAGAGCGGAACGTTTCCGGTCAATTTCAGACGCACTATTTTCGACCCGGGGTAGGTGGTGATCTGGTTTCCCTGAGGGTAGGTGAAGGTGATGGTTCCCGGGGCCGGCGATGGCGTGATCTGTCCGGAGAGCACTACGGTATCGGTGTATAGTTTCACAGCCGGCACACTCACCAGGAAGTCGGTGCTGTCGTTGCTCACATACAGGGTGTCGGAATTATGGTTGATTGCCATGGCAAAATCGGGAAAATAGGAGGTAACGCTCATGAAGGTGCCCGAACGAAAATCTGTCCACCCTGCCATGCCCACCTTTTTATTGGTTGCGAGGCCATTGTAGTCACCCTGGTATCGTGGCGTACCACCGCCGCCGCAGGTGGGGCAGTCGATCTTCATCTTCTGGTTGGAGATAGCCTGGTTGGCAGCCCAGGTAACGCCGCCATTGTCGGAGTAGGAGGCATAGATCAGCGCGCTGTCGTTGGTCGGACAGTTGCGGGTATCCATCCACATGGCATAGAGCCGGCCTGTCTGCTTGTCGCACCAGATGGCCGGATGCCACTGGTGATGGGTTTGCGGACTGGAATCGTCGTTAACCAGGATAGCGGCCGACCAGGTGGTTCCGCCGTCGGTTGAGTAACGGCTCCAGATATCCGGCTTGTTCCCGTCGCCCGGAGGATCGTTGGAGGCATATACACAATACAGCCGTCCGCGGGATGTGCCATAACTGTTGTCGGCAGCGATCATCGGGTAGGGTCGTGTACGCATGCCCTGCACCGAATTACGGCCGCTAACCTGCGTTCCTACCGTGTTTGAAAAACTCTGAGCCGACATCAGACTGAAGGTAAGTCCGCCATCCAGCGAACGATAAAATGTATACGTGGAGTTGAAGGAACTCCCACTGTTTGTAACGACATATACTGCCTTGCCCTGAACATTGCCATTTGCCCCAACACAGACCATCATCCCAGGCAGACTCTGTGTGCTGGGTGTGAAGGTGGTGGTAAAGGTAGCGCCATGGTCGGTGCTGCGGGCAAAATTCCCGCCGCCGCCGCCTGTCATGCAGGTGTAAACATTGTTTGCATTCGGACCGTTGGTCTGGTCGCAAGCCATCCAGTTCTTGTCATTCCCCGCAATGGCCGTGACCGATGCGCCCCACGTAGCGCCATTGTCGGTCGATTTTATCACCTTACAGCCAGCAATGGAAGGCGATCCGTACATGTTTTCATAAAAGAGGTTGCCGAGACTGTCGTAAGCCACAACAGGGTCGCCCTGCATGGTCGCCCCAAAGGAGGGAGAACTGTCGGCCCAGTTGATCCCGTTTTCGGTATGATGGGCGGCATTGGTGTTGTAGGCTGTGAAAAACCAGGCCGGGATCAGTGGGTTCTCGGCGATGTTGCTCTCGCCGAAGTCGACGCCAAGGTTGAAATTATCGAAATTGTTGATGGTGACGACGGTGGATAGCGGCATCCTGGGTGTATTCGCAGCGGCTTCCCGCAGGTACCAGGGAATCTGGTCCCGATTCGGATCATCTGAATATTGAGCATAAAGCGGAAGGGCTGAAAGTAAAGCCACAATTGCAATAAACAGGGCCGTGAGATGGCTGGAGCGGATAAATCGGGTCATAATTATTTTTTATAAGTTGGGTTTTTCACAGTTGGCAAAAATATGAAAAATTTTTCAATTTTAGCAACGTGTTTAAATTCAATAGACTATGAGAGTCATGAGAATCTTTCTATAGGTACTCTCATATACTTTCCTCAGATTACCAGAGGACAGTTCAGCTACCCGTCGGATGCAGGCGCTCCGATATCCAGACCTTAATGACCGATTGCCTCGGGATACCAAGCCGTTCAGCCTCACGGTCCAGTTCGTGAACCATCCATGACGGAAAATCAATACTGACCCTCCTCGGTTTCAACCCGGGCTTCTGAATCTGCGACAAATCGAGATATTCAAGGATATCCTCACCATTGTCGAATTTCTCGTCCAGCTTTTCAGCGCTGATAGATTTCTTTTTCATTTTGTCTCGCCCTCCTTGCCGAAATCAGCCGAATCCTTTCATTCCTAACCGCGAAAATCACCGACCAGTTTTCATGATTAAATCCGGCTATCAGAACAAACCTCGGTTCGTCTGAACTTCTTGCCGGGATTACAATTCGTTCCGGATCATCCCATAGCACCTGAGCCTGTATGAAATCGATCCCATGCTTAAGTTTGTTTGACTGACTTTTCGTCTCATCAAATTCAAACTCCATACTCGTCTTTTCTGCAAATATACAATAATTACACCAAACATGTACATTTATTGACCATTAATTGTGCTTTTTTGTATTTAGAGTCACAACCATTCCGGAGCTGACGGATGCAAGAAAAAGGTGAAAGGTGACCTTTACTGATCAAATTTCAACGATATATAACCTGAGTAAGTTTCGGCGTGCCTGGTAGGGGCGAAAACAATCGCGCAATAATATTTGTTGAAAAAAGAAAACGTGAAAAATAATTTTACAAGGGATTCACATACTTGTCAACGTTGAAGTCAACCGGATTGTCGGGATCGTTTTGATATACCTGTGAATGAATGGAAGGATTATTCTTTTTCTGGTAGCCTTTATTTAAGGTGAAATAGAGTATCGCTTCCCAAAAACCAATTTTAATATTTGGGTATGAACGTTTAAGGATCGAGAGGTTGGAATAGAAGTGCCATTTTATTTTGTCGTATCCATCCAGTAATTCCTCGGGTGAAATGTTTTCCGGCCTGATGATTACTTTGGAAGCATCGAACCTGTTCCAATCATCGGTAAGGATTCGTCCCTGTGAACGGAGTTTATTGAAAACAGGTGTTCCCGGATAAGGAGTCATCACGCAAGCCTGAAAGAAACCAGCTTTTGAACGTGTAAGAAAATCATGGGCGGCATCGAACACCTCGGAAGTGTCGGAATCAAGTCCGAAGATGAGCGAAGCCATGGTCATAATGCCGTTATCCTGTAATTTTTTTACGGCAAGTATGTTTTCATCTACTGTTTTTAACGTTTTACGATATTGATTAATGCCTGACTCTGACATGGATTCGAAGCCGATAAGTAACGCCCGGCATCCCGATTTATAAGCAAGTTTTATGAGTTCTGTGTCGCTGGCAACCTGAATTGAGGCCTGCCCCACCCATATCCTCTTTTGCGGGATCATTTCCCTGAACAACTCCTTCGCATATCGTTTATCGCCCGTGATATTGTCGTCGAGGAAGAAAAGGTTTTTTTCTTTGCAGGATTCAATGTCGGTAATGATATCACGGACAGGTTTATGTCTTTGGCGGGTACCAAAAAACCTTGAAACAGTGCAAAAATCACAGTTATACGGACAACCACGTGTGGTTTCGATAGGTGCAATCGAAAATTTCCCTGAAGAACACTTGATCAAATCCCTTCTGGGCATGACATGACTTTGTAAATCAGGTAATTTGTCAAGTTTATAGAATGATTTCAACCGTTTGTGTTTGATATCATCCAACACTATATCCCAAAGACCCTCAGCTTCACCGATTACCACCGAGTTGCCAAACCGGATGGCTTCATCCGGCATCGCCGTGGCATGGATTCCTCCAAATACGACAACTTTCCCACGCCTTGTGAATTCATTGGCGATTTGGTAACCCCTGATACAGGTTTGTGTCATGATAGAAATGCCAATGACATCGTAATCACCATCAAAATTTACTTTATCCCCATACACCTCTTCTGCAATTTGTATTTCGTGTTCAGGGGGCGTAAGCGCTGCTAACAGGGAAAGGGTCAGCTGTGGGATATCCATTGTGTTTGGACGCTGTTCCTGAATTGTGCACGGTGCGATGAATAAAATCTTCATTCAGTCGTTCGATGGTGTTTCATGTGATAAATATAGGTTATTTCCCAAAAACCTTTTTCAGGAGTTCGGTAGTCTGTGCCACAGGATTTTGCCGGATCTTCAACTCCTCTTTGGCAATCATCTTAAACAGGCCGGCAATCGCTTTATCAGTGACGTAGGCAGTTAAGTCAGGATTTTGTTTAGAAACAAACGGTATCTGATTGTAAGTGGTGATTAATTCAGTCCAGAGCCTGGTCGCATCCACCTTATCAAGCGCTGCTTTCACCACCGGGCTGAATTTCGCTTTGAGTTCAGGGGAGGTTGTCCGGATTAGGTATTGTGTTGCCGCATCATTGCTTCCTTTCACGATTTGCACAGCATCAGAAATATTCATTCCGGTAATTGCATTGACAAAGATGGGTTGAGCGCTTTTGGCAGCATCCTCTGCTGCGCGATTGATGGTGAGAATCATTTCATCCACCTGACTTCCAAGACCGATAGCCCTCAGTTTTGATTCGATCATCCGTGCATTCTCAGGAAAAGGAATTTTAATTTCCGGGTTTAAGAGATAACCATTGGTGACCGAAACCAGGGTTACACTTTCCCGGGTTCCCTTGACAAGCGCTTCTTTGATCCCGTCTGCAGCATCTTTTTCCGACAAACCTCCCTTACCCTGGTCGATGATTTTTATGGCATCCTGTAAAAACTGTGCCCGGGTTCCAAAAGGCAAAAGTTGGATAAAAATCACAATAAGTAAACACAGAATTTTATTCATGGAATTTTTCATAATTTGTCAGGATGGTGTTCCTGTAAAACGCACAGAAGAGAGATTTGGTATGAACTACATGGTTAGGATCACTTCTGATACCTTATGATAAGGCCGACTTTTTTAAGCGGGAGGAAGTTTGACCCAAATCCCGAATTTTTTAAGTTTGTCCAACAATACCTCTCTTTCAAATGGTTTGGCAATATAATCATCACACCCGGCATCCAAAGCCCTGTTTTCGTCGCCACTGAGAGCAAAAGCTGTAATTGCAATAACAGGCAGGTCTGGCTTGAAGGATTTTATTTGGTTCGTGGCTTCAAAACCATCCATGACTGGCATTTTCATGTCCATCAATACCATGGATATCCGTTGGTTTTGGCGGCAAGCGTCAACGGCTTGCCGGCCATCAGTTACCACCAGCGAGTCAATTCCTTCCTTAAGCAGGATCTTTTCTAATAAAATGCTTCCCGATATTTCATCTTCAGCAATGAGAATAATGGGGTTAGCGGTCGAATCCAAGACGGGTTCCTGATTAACAGCTATTTCAGCGGCAGCTATTTCAATAGGGATGGTGAAAAAGAAGGCAGAACCCTTACCCTTACTCGATTCCAGCCAAATATGGCCACCTAAAAGCTCTACCATTCCTTTCGCAATGGACAACCCCAACCCGCTTCCTTCGTGGCCACGGGTATCGGATACATTTTCCTGCATGAATTTATCGAAGATGGCTGGTTGTACTTCTTGATTTATCCCGACGCCCGTGTCTTTAACGAAAAATTCAAGTTCGGGCCCCTTTACTTCAAAACCAAAAGACACCGTTCCATGTTTGGTAAATTTAACAGCATTATTTATCAAATGTGATAATATCTTGAGCAACAATTCATGGTCGGAATTGATGTACAATTTACTTACCGTTTGCGGAATTTGAAGAGATAAGACCAGGTTTTTGGTTTGACAGGGCTGTATGAACCTGTTATAAATCGTATTCAACAAATCGCCGGGGGTGAATAATTTTTTCCGCACGTCCTGGTTGCCCGATGTGATGAGCGACATATCCATATAATCGGTCACGGTGCTCATCAGCCTGTTGCTACTCGACTTTAATATGAAAAGATATTGTTCTTTTTCATCCTGGGTCAGATCAGGATCGGCCATAAGCTGACCAAATCCAAGGATGCCATTAAGGGGTGTACGTATTTCGTGCGAAATGTTGTTCATGAAGGCTGTTTTTAGCCGGTCGCTGGATTCGGCCTGCTCCTTGGCGATTACCAATTCAGCATTCATTTGCTGTTGAACTAACATTTTTAGATGCAATTCATTTGTACGTTCGTCAACGAGTTGTTTCAGTCGGTTGCGTTGAAATCGTCCAATAAAATAATAGGTTACAAAGAATAGAAAAAGTAAAACAAAGATAACGATGATCAGAAAAAACGTGAAGGAACGGTAGAAAGGAGGTGTCAGGTGGAATTTCAACTCAGCTGCAGAATGATCATCCCATTGGCCGCTTTCATTTGAAGCCATTACCTTAAACACATAATCGCCGCTGGGAATGTTTGTAAAATAAGCGGTTCGGCGCGTTCCATTTTCGATCCAGTTTTTGTCGAATCCTACCAGCATATACCGGTATGTGATCTTTTCAGGATTGGTATAATTCAGCGCGGCATAACGGAATTCAAGTCTTTTTGAATATGAAGGAATGGACAAAGGTTCTTCAATCTTTACCATCTGATCGTCAACCAGAAATTCTTCAATAAAAATGGGGAAGAAACCGGAAGAAACCGTTTTCCATATACCAGGATCAATGATTGCCACTCCTTTCATGGTAGAGAACAAGAGTTTACCATCCCTTGTTTTGATGCCCGCCGGAGAAACACCCCCATTGCATTCGATGGTCTCCATGCCGTCGGCTTTTCCATACAAAACAGGCTTCAACGATTTGATTTTCAGATCAGCAAAATCCAATAAATCCTGCTTTTTAATTTTGTATATTCCTTTATTACAGCTAATCCAGAAATACCCGAATTCATCTTCAAGTATTTTAAGGACTACTTCATTGATTAATCCGTCATCGGTTGTGTATTGTGTGATCTTTTCATCTCTGAGAAGGTTAAATCCATTGGATGCAGTTCCTACCCACAAATTTCCCTCCTTGTCTTCATACAACGATAAGATATAGTCATTGGACAACCTGCTTTTCTGATTAAATGCGGTAATCTTATTGTCTCTTATCTTGTTTAAACCACCATTGGTTCCAACCCATAAATTTCCTTTCCTGTCTTCGAGAATACAGTTTACATTGTCGTCGGAAAGGCCTTCTTTGGTGGTGATTGAAATGAATTTTCCGTTTGTATAGCGGTTGATTCCAGCACCGGTTGTACCTGCCCAAAGTGTTCCCGATCCGTCGCAATACACTGCATTGACTACGTTATTTGATAATCCGCTTGTGCTGTTATAGGTGGTGAATTTCCCGTTTTTCAAGCTTGTGAGCCCGCCACCTGCTGTGCCTATCCAAAGGGTGTGATCAGGATCTTCGTCAAGGGTGAGTACCAAATGATCAGGAAGCCCATCTTTGTGTGTGTATGTTTTCACCTGCCCGTTTTTGAACCTGCTAAGACCTTTTCCGGCAATCCCGAACCATAAAACCCCTTCATGGTCTTCAAATACGGGGAGTATGACCTCTCCGGGTAATCCTTCCCTGCCGGAGATGGTTTGAATTACTTTCTTTTTAATACGATCGATTCCGGCTCCGGAGGTGCCTGCCCAAATATTTCCTTGCCGGTCTTCAAACAGGGTAACAATCAGGTCGCTTGAAAGACCATCTCTGGTGGTAAACGGGTAGAATTTCCCATCCATCATCCGGGTTATCCCCCCCCCATTGGTGCCGATCCAAAGCATGCCATTTTGGTCGAAGCAAAGGGTGGTGACCGCATTGCTGGTAAGCCCGTCCTTCATTCCGTAAACAGAAAACTTATCTTGTTTGAACACATTCAGCCCGCCACTCTTGGTGCCAATCCATAGGTTCTGGGCGCTGTCAACGGCGAGTGCTTCAATAAAATCATCGGAAAGTCCGTCTTTGGTAAAGTAGTTTTTAATATTGCCCTTATCGATCACCGAAAGACCTTTTTGTGTTCCTACCCATACCCTGCCACTGGCATCTGAAGTAATTGCACGGATATAATTGGAAGCCAATCCATTTGTGGTATCAAATCTGGATATCTTTCCATCTTTCAGATAATTCAGGCCTCCTCCGGATGTTCCAACCCATAATCCTCCCCTTGAATCTTCATACAAGGAATAGATGCGATTATCCGATAATCCATTGGACTTGTTGTACTTAACGTAAGCATTGTTCTTAAACCTGATCAGACCGTCCCCTTCAGTTCCGATCCACAGGCTTGTATCATAACCGCCCAAAATTGTACTTATAAAATTTACGGTAAAATCCGGAACAGTAGATTTATTCATCAGGAAAAAGGAGTTGCCATTAAACCGCGCCAGACCTTCTTCAGTTCCGAAATACATCCATCCATCTGATGTTTGCGCTATCGTTATAATGGAATTTACAGGCAAACCCTGTTCCATCTGCCAATTATTGACTTTGAGCCTGGGCATCGCCAGATCGGGTGGTCGCGATATCTGAGCGTTTGAATCAAAAACAGAAAGACTCGTCAGGATAAAAAACAGCAATGCATATATTTTCATCGGACAGGGGAGTGTAGCAATCAAACTTACAACAATATTGTGATACATACACGTATCCCATAAAAATCAATGCGTTTTATACAGGAATGGACAGGCCGATGGAATTGACCTCCGGCTATTCCGATTACGCATGCAATGTGTTAATTAGCCAGAATTTATTTATGAAACGCCAGAATTGAGATACTTATACGTAAATTTGACAGGGATTCTTCCGTTTTCAAAAAATTAAAGATAATGCCATGAAAAAGAATACCCTTCTCCTGGCCATTTTTATCATCCCCGCTCTTATATCCTGCAATAAAAAGGATACGACCTATTCATCATCCCCCGAAACCGCATCAACCCGGTACTATGTCCTTGACATCAGTCCGAAGATCCCCAGGCCGGGGTTTACCATCCTGCCCCTTGCTGCTTTCCAGCAGACCACCGAATATACCTGCGGGCCGGCTGCTGTCGTCACCCTTTTGAATTACTATGGACGAATGGGCGATGAAATGACCATTGCCTCTGAAATGGGTACAAGCACCACAAAAGGCACCACGCTTCCCCAGATGGCCGACTGGCTGAAGGCAAACGGTTTCAATGTTAGCTCAGGAGAAGGAGGAAGCCTCGACCTGATCCGCCAGAACCTTGCAAAAAATATACCTACTCTGATCGAATGGAGTGATTGGGGAGGACATTGGGTGCTGGCTGTCGGCTATGATACCAGGAATACTGCGAACCTGATGGATGATGTTATCATTTTCGCTGATCCTTACGACCGCCATGATGACAATGAAGACGGAATTGACTGGTTCAATGCCCAGCGCTTTTATTATATGTGGTACGATGCTATGCTTTTCGATAAAGTAATGAAGCAAATCTATATCACTGCAACCCCGTCAACATATTAAAACAGCTGAAAAGCTTAGGGGCTGAAAGATTAACAAAATACGTTTAATATTTGGCATTGGTTTTATGGCAAGGTGGACAAACCGGAGTATCTGACCACCCTCTGCCGATTTAGCTTTACCATGCCAACCCGTTAACAACCAATGC
The DNA here is from genome assembly GCA_964355115.1 of uncultured Prolixibacteraceae bacterium. GTDB lineage: Bacteria > Bacteroidota > Bacteroidia > Bacteroidales > FEN-979 > JANXZO01. The sequence goes on from CAYHCQ010000072.1 coordinate 17,415, forward strand.
CCTGTGATGGTCATGTTATTCCGGCATAGGGTGGTCAAATTTGGTCGGCAAATCCAGTAGTGGAGTCAGGATAAACCTGACTATGATGATACTAAAGATAATTAAACTCATTCAGTCCAGAATGCTTTTGCCATAATGGCTTGTTCTACTTTAGAGATCTTATACTTTTCCGCCAATAGTCGCCATCCTTCGACAGATTTCTTAACATGATCAATGATCTTACTTGCTTTTTGATCAGCAAGGCGGAAATACCCGGCGACTTGCATTGCAAGCCCCAAGTCCAGGGCATTATCACTTTCCGAAATATTCAGTTTTAATCCAGTACCTGTTGCTACAGGGTTAATATCATACGCAGGTGATAATATCCAGCCACGCTCAGTAAGCAGAAAACCATGATTTCTCAGGTGATCGTCCGTATTTTTTACGCAAATGCTGAATACGATCCTTCTCCACATCTCCTCCAGATTTTTGTCAACCTCTGCCCCGTTTTGGACCAGAAACTCCGCTAGTTCAAGGTAACTTACCCCATCCTGGTTGTCTGTACCATCTATATATCCCAGCAAGGTCATTGCGGAGGCAAAATGAATTCTTTCGCCGGAATTTGTTCTGTCAAATCTTTTGGATAAATAGGTATGATGAGGACTTGAAAACTTTTGGGCTTTTCCTTCGGCAACCGATAATCCCGCTTTTTTGGCCAATTCATTGACAACCATTTCCCATGCCCCGATATCTTTAAGGTCGTTTCCACTGGGAAACTTGGCAAGCCAGAGATGGTTGTTTTGATCTGTAACACTCGCTTTTGGCCTGGCTCCTCCAAGGGATGATCCGGGGTCCATCCTCTTTTTCTTTGAATCGTAGCGCACCGATCCTGTACTGGTCGAAAACACCAAGCAGGTAATCAGATTCAAGAAGCGTTCTTTCTTTCCGGCCTTCATTTCGTGCAATTGCAGCTTCACGGCGACGCATTA
>CAYHCQ010000073.1:0-17574 GCA_964355115.1 uncultured Prolixibacteraceae bacterium
TGATCGAAAACACCAAGGTAATCACCTGCGGTCCGCCGATCATGATCAAATACACGATACAGTCGCTCCTGAAGCTCGGATTTGCCGACAAGGACATCATCACCACCCTGGAGATGAAGATGCAGTGCGGCCTCGGAAAATGCGGCCGGTGCAACATCGGCTCCACCTATGTATGCAAGGATGGACCCGTCTTCACTAATGAACAGCTGAAAAGTCTGCCCGACGAATTCTGATCCCGTTTGTTATACATTAGCCGGAGTTAACCTCCGCTTTAAAAGAAGCAGGAAGAACCCCAGGCTGATCACGAAGAAAACGGCGATCATCAGCACCCCTGTGCGCATCCCGCCGGTGATGGTGTTCATCAGTCCGAACAGGACCAGACCGCAAACTGTGGCCAGCTTTTCCATCACGTCGTAAAAACTGAAATAGGAGGTATGGTCGGTGGTTTCAGGGAGCATTTTCGAGTAGGTCGACCGGGCCAGCGCCTGCGATCCGCCCATTACGAACCCGATGAAAACGGCCGCGATCACGAAACCCCTTGCAGTCTCAATGGTGTAGGCCCCAAAGCAGATAAAGATCCAGATAACGACAGATATAATAAGCGCGCGGAAATTCCCGGTCAGTTTCGACAGTCTGGAGAATGACCAGGCACCTGCCACGCCGACGAACTGGATAAGCAGGATTGTCGGGATGAGAACCTCATCGGAGAGCTTCAGCTCCCTGGCGCCGAAAGATGCTGCCATAAACATCACAGTAAGCACACCCATCATCATGAAAAGGAACCCGGTCAGGTAACAGCTCATGTTGAACGACTTGCGGATCTGGTTAAAGACAGTCATAATTTCCCTGTACCCGCTTGTAATCACATTTTCTCTTCCTGTCTGGTGGCGAAAGGTATATTTTGGGAGCCTCAGGAATGTGATCTGGGCAAATCCAATCCACCACAGGCCTACAGTAAGAAATGAGATGCGGGCAGGGAGCGACGACCCCTCGGGAATTCCGAAAAACCCCGGGAACTGGATCATCCAGATGTTGAACAGAAGGAGCACGACCCCACCCATGTAACCCATGGAGTATCCGCGGGCAGAGATCTTGTCCTGGTCCCCGGGAGCTGCAATGACGGGAAGGAATGAGTTATAGAATACGATGCTGCCCGCGTATCCCAGGGTTCCGAGTCCGAAGGCGATCACTCCCAGGGCAAGGTGATCATGGTCGAAAAAAAAGAGAACCATACATGATACCGACCCGATCAGGGTGAATATCTTCATGAAGGTTTTCCGGCGGCCAGTATAGTCGGCCAGTCCGCTGAAAAGGGGTGAAAACACCCCTACGATTAAATAGGCGGCCGCAACGGTGTAGGAATAAAGCACGCTGTTGAGCATTTTCAGGCCAAAGAAGTTGACCATGCAATCATTTCCATTGCAGGTTACTGCATTGTAATAGACCTGGAAAATGGCAGAGGAGATTGTGAGTTGATAAACGGAATTCGCCCAATCGTACATTACCCATCCCCTGATCACTTTGGGATCTCCCTGTTTGATGGCAGTGCTGCGGGAAGAGTTGGATACGGATTGCATTTACCGGGTATAAATGTTTTTTTAAAGTCAGCTCTTCGGTAAATATTTTTCAAGGATCACGAATAATTTATCCCTTAAAATGGGTTTGGCAAGATAGTCGTCGCATCCGGCGGCAAGACATTTTTCACGGTCACCGGCCAGGGCAAATGCCGTTGTTGCAATAACCGGAATACGGACCCCCTTTGACTTAAACTTTCTGGTCGCCTCATAACCGTCTATTTCAGGCATTTTCATGTCCATTAATATTAATGAGATTTCAGGATGTTCAGCCTGAATTTCTAATGCCTCGCGACCATTCCCCGCCAACAATAACTTTATCCCGGTACTTTTCAGGGCATGGCGGATCAACAAGGCATTATCCTCAATATCCTCAACCAGGAGCAACGTTTTACCCGACCAGATGTGGGATTCATTATAACTTTCCGGAACAGGTCCGATCGGGGAAGCTATTGCAGATTCCACAGGAATGTACGGAATAGTGAAGGAAAATGTACTGCCTTTTCCGGGTTCTGATTCTACCCAGATCGTTCCACCCATCATTTCAACAAAAGATTTTGTGATGGCAAGTCCCAAACCTGTTCCGCCAGACCTGGGAGAAGGAGTCGATTCAGCCTGGCGGAAACGGTCAAAGATGACCTTGTGAAGTCCGGAGGCAATCCCAATGCCAGTATCAGCCACCCGAAAAACCAGGTTTTGTTCCTCTCTCCTGAATGACAGGCCGACACTGCCGGAGGAGGTAAACTTAAGCGCGTTGCCTAACAGATTGACAAGTATCTGACGGAGTTTGGCAGGATCACAATAAACAAATGAGTCGCGGTCGCTCAGGTTCTTTTGAAAGGAGAGTTTGAGGTTGCGTTTCTCCGCCTGGGGTTGAAAAAAAAGCATCAGTTCTTCCGCCAATTGGTTCAATCCTGCTATTTCAGAGGCAACCGTCATCTGGCCTGCCTCGATTTTTGAAATATCAATGATATCACTGATGATATCAAGCAGCTGATGAGAACTTTTATGGATTATTGAAACGAATTTGTCCCGCTCATTTTCTGAAAGGTCTTTTTCTTTAAGCAGCTCGGTAAAACCAATAATCCCATTCATGGGTGTTCTGATCTCGTGCGACATATTGGCCAGAAATGCAGATTTAAGTTTGTCGCTTTCCTCCGCTTTATCCTTTGCTTTTTGTAGTTCCGCTTCAATCTCTTTCCGCATATTGATCTCCCGGTTGGCTGTTTTCAGCGCCTCCTGAACTTTATTTCCCTGGGAGAGCACCTCTTCGGCCATCCGGTTATAAGCCTCTGCGAGTTCCGCCAGCTCTCCGTTTCCCGAAATTTCTAAACGGGCATCCTGTTTTCCCGAACCAAATTGGTTGATGGTCATCTGAAGATACTTCAAAGGCCGCGACATCCAGTGCCGAAGGGCAATAAGCAGGATCGCCATGAGAACCAAACCGGCAGCCCACAGGTAAATGGCCCGCAATATCAGAACAATTAACTGATTATTTCTAAGGTTTGTCAGGTCATACTCCGTGTACAAAACACCGATTTTCTGCGATCGCAACTCTCCGGGGTGGGCCGCCTGTATAATGGGTTCATAAACATAGATATGATATCCATCTTCCGAGAGATGGATCTCCTGTATATTCGTATGTTGAACAGATTTCCAGGCAGCTGTATCAAACGATGGAAGGGGCTTCTGAACCGGCTGGCCATTCCATTCAAGCTGGGAACCGTTAAGTATGGTACCCTTGTCGTCAAGCAGCACGATTGCTTGCACATCACCGGAGATGTTCAGATCGGAAATCTCATCATCTATCAACTCGTAGTGGTTCTTACTGAAATACTGTTCAATCCTGTGGCCAACTCGTGTATGACGTTCCTTTATCTGTGCCACTGTGCGGGTTTCAATGAAAGTCCGGAAATCATTATACTGTTGCAGGGTGAATAGAACGAGTAACAGCGTAAACCCTGAAAAAATAGAAAACGGCACCCAGAATTTCAGTTTGATCGTTCTGATTTTACTCATGGAGTGGGTATTGGCAAAAATTCAGGTTCAGCAACCTTTTGAAATGTGAATGAATGCCGGAGTAATTTCCGTTTAAGCATAACTGACATCAGATTCTGCGCTGTGGTGTTGAGTTTTGGAGAATCACCCAGCAGATAATCAGCATTTTCCTCAAGACCCGGTATTTTTATTCCATCGAACTGCGGTAACGGATCTTTACCGAGACGTTTCTCCATGAGCAGTGAAGCCTCCCGGGGATGTTTTCTGAAGTACTCCAATGCACGAAAATACCCTGATAGCAACGCTTTGAGTTCCTCTTTATGGGTTTCCATGATTTCAGCCCTTACGACCAGAACATCGAGTATGCGCCCGGGAATCTGAGCGCTGCTGAATAAAATTTTAGCGCCTTCCTTGAGAAGCTGGCTGCGAATGGGCTCATAAGTTGCTACAGCATCAACCTGATCCGACTTATAGGCCCGGAAGTGAGCGTCAATTGACATTTCGACCCGTTGAATTTCGCTGATCTGAACTCCACCCTCTTCAAGGGCAGCATCAAGAAGAACAGCGCTTACAGTCGAGTTTTCAAATCCGATCCTCTTTCCCTTCAGCCCCTGCAGGTCGTTGATACCCGGTTTGGCCATGAGCACATCACCACCACACGATTCATCAAGGACCAGAATAACCCGTAAATTGATGTCGTCCTGGAGGAGGGTCAATACCTCATCAAGTGTCAGGCACCCGCTTTCAATTGAACCATTGCGGAGATTACGGGTTACCACGGCCGTAGAAGGGACCTCCACAAGCCGGATGGAAAAGTCGTTAAAGTACCCCAGGTTCCTTGCCAGGTATAGCATCTCATAGCCCGGCCATAAATTCGTTGCCACGCGCAGGAGCGGTTTTTGGCGCATGCATCCGGGAATAATTACAATTCCTGCAACCAGAATTATCAGGATACCTGCATTGCAGAAACCCCGAAACCAACGTTTTATCAGCATGGTATATGGATTTATTCTACTGAGAATCCACACTTTTTAAACAAATATACATATAAATGTATTTCAGGTCAGGATATCTTTCCTGCGGTAGATGAACCCACAAACTCCCTGAACCCCTCTGCAAAACTTTTCACTTCAAACTCAATTACCGAATATTCGGCAACGCCATGGATGGCATACGGGTCCTCCTTCATAAAATCCATGGCTTCACTTTTTGATGCGGCATTCATCAGAATAAATCCCCCGGTACGTGGCACCTGCGGACCGGAACAGATGGTGATCCCTCTGTCATACAGGGTTTTCAAAAATGCGCGGTGGGCCGGAAGGTACTCATCAACGACTTCGATGGGTTTCAGGTAAACGGAGTGAACAGCAAACATAGGATCGATATTTAAGCAAAGGTAAAAAAGTTGGTATAACTAATTTTTTCATTTCTTCCAGCTAAATATGAGAACTTGTTATATATTTATTGCAGGAAAACAGACACTTAAATATCCACCTAAAACCAATCGCCATGTTCGCAAACACGGGCACCTTTTCATTCCTGTTCTACGGAATCTTTATTGCTGTTACGATAGCAGCAATGCTGGTAGCATTTTACCTGATAAAAAATGGTAAAATCGAAGCTGCCCGGCTCGATAAAATGATCGACCTTTTCAAGTATGCAATTGTATCCACTGCCCTGGCAACGGTTACCCTGGTGGTTTCCGACATGTTCAAGGAGCGTACGCAGGATGTTAAGGAGCTTGAATATTTTGACAAATATGTTGATGATGTAAAAAATGTGGAGGGTGTTCAGGAACGGTTGCTGTTGTCGAAATACCTCGCCATTGTGGCCCCCAGCGGAGAGCTGAAAAAGTCGTGGAGCAACTATTATGATTCGGTGAAGGTTGAGTACAGAGAGTATCTGAAGCTGAAGAAAGATGCGCTGCAACTCGACTCACTATCCAATCCTACCATCATGCAGAAGGCGCAGAGAGACCAGATTCACGAGAAGATCAGGCTGAATGAGTCGCCGCTTGTTTCGGTCTCCAGGATTTCGGATGACAGGAAGAACCCGGACGTATCTCCTGGAGTAGAAAAAAAGAAATGAGAAAATCATTCTCTTTTATCGCCATTTTACTGCTCCTGGCAATGGCTTGCGGCTCCTGCAGGTTCCAGGGAAAGAGATCTGCTTCAGGCAAGGACCATCACCTGCGCGGTGCCATCAACCAGCACAGCAACCTGCCTTTCGACAGCAACTTCCTCAACACCTTCTACCGCGTTTTTCCGGAACTGACCCGGTACAAAAAGGAGGTGGTGCAGGTATACCGTGCTCATGACTACCATTATATCTGGTTTGATAACAGCGGAGTGGTGGAGTTCGGCATTTCACTGTACAACAAAGCTGTCGATCTGAATTCCGAAGGGATTTCATCACAATTCCCATACCAGGAAGATCTTGACGGTGTTTTCGGAATCGACGAGGAGCTTTCACTCACTTCAACCGAGACCGAAATTATGCTCACCAACCTGTATCTTTTTTATGCAGAGAAAGTAATTAACGGGGTGGATGAAGATTCCACTATGGCTATTGGCTGGCTGCTTCCGCGCAAACAGCTCTCTTACACCGGCCTGCTTGATTCGATCATGCTGAACCCGGCACTGCTCAACCGCGACGACAGCGCTCTGTTCATCCAGTATTACAAGCTCCGCGATGTGCTGAAACGGTACAGGGAGATAGAGAAAAAGGGAGGATGGAATACGATAGATCTTGATCCAAAACTAACATCCTACAAACCGGGAGATTCGGCAAAAGCGATTTTACAGATCAGAGAGCGTCTCTTTGTCACTGGCGACATCAAACAAAACAACGGGAGCAATCTATATGACGATGAACTTGTGGCCGCAGTCGAAAGATACCAGCTGCGCAACGGATACAACTCCGATAAGCTGATCTTCCCGAAACACATCCGCGAGATGAACGTACCCATCAGCGAACGGATAAAAAAAATTATTGTTAATATGGAACGTTGCCGGTGGATATCACCTGGCTTTAGCAGAGCGCAGGAGTACATCGTTGTGAATATTCCATCCTTTAAATTAACCATGGTGCGCAATGGGAAAAACGAATTCGAATCGCCTGTGGTCGTGGGGGCCACTATGACGAAGACGGTTATTTTCAGCGGAATGCTGAGTTATATTGTGTTCAGTCCTTACTGGAACCTGCCGCAGAGCATCATCAACAAGGAGGTTAAACCGGGGATGAAGAGGAACCCGCATTATCTGGAGAAGCACAACATGGAATGGAATAACGGGCAGGTACGCCAAAAACCGGGAAAGAACAACTCCCTGGGGCTGGTCAAGTTCATCTTTCCGAACGTCGATGACATCTATATGCATGACACACCGGCCAAGAGCCTTTTCGAAAGAGAGAAGAGGGCATTCAGCCATGGCTGCATCCGTGTGGGAAGACCCAGGGACCTGGCCATCGAAATCCTGAAGGATGACCCTGCCTGGACTCCGGTAAAGCTTGATGCCGCAATGAATGCAGGGAAAGAGAGTACTGTCGTGCTGAAGAAAAAAATTCCGGTTTACATTGGCTATTTAACAGCCTGGGTTGATATGAAGGGCAATATCAACTTTTATGATGATATTTATGAGATGGATGATAAACTGGCTGAATTGATGATCGCTGATCAATAGAAAACATGCTCATTTTGTACCGATCACATCGATGCATTTGTAAAACCGTCGTTTGTATCCAGCTGAGCCCAGGTCGCTGATGGTAACGCTGTACGCCTTTCCCGACGAGGCATGAATAAACCTTGACTTCATTCCGTTCGCCTCGCAGATAATTCCCACGTGGCCGATGTGGGTGTTGTCTTTGTACCCGTAAAAGACCAACACGTCGCCTACTTTGAACTCTTCTGGTTTCAATGCGGTTCCCAGAGATTTGTATTCGCGGGAACTCCGCGGCAGAGCGACATCGAATTTCTTAAATACAAAATAGACAAATCCCGAACAGTCAAACCCTTTCTTCGGATTGGTACTTCCCCTGAGGTAAGGTGTACCCAGGTACTCTTTTGCGATTGTGATCACGTCGGTTCTGTTGATTTCCGGCGCCTGGTGTGATCCTGTTCTTTGCGCGAACAATGAGAGGGCAGGCAGGAAAATGACGGAAAGAACAAGTAGTTGCTTCAACATCCTTATGGAGAATTATCACCCAAAGGTACGAAACTGTCACTTGCGGCGTTTGAAGGATATGGTTTTCCCTGCCGGCTGTTTTAAATATGTAAGTTACTAAATATATGCGTACCTTTGTAATATGAGAAAGCCTTTCTTATACCTCTTGTTGCTGCTTGTCCCGATCCTGAACAAGGCGGGTTCGGGCATGACGGTTCCTGTGGTGGCGGAGCAGTACGATCTTTACGCTGCGTTGAAACTGGAGGAAATGGGGTTGTCGAAGGAGGTCTTTCAAATTGCCCTGAAGGGGTATAAAAAGCTTGAGAGCATCGGTAAACTGCAGAATACGGATATCCTCACCATCGTCGACTTCTCCCAGTCAAGTAGAAACAAACGTTTTTATGTGATCGATCTGCTGCACAAAGCCCTTTTATTCAACACATACGTAGCGCATGGCCGCAACACCGGCGAAGAGTTTGCCACCACATTCTCGAATACAGCGGGTTCATTCAAAAGCAGCCTGGGATTCTATGTAACAAAAAATCACGCTACCGGCGCCAGTACAGGTTTTTCGCTCCTGCTCGAAGGCGTCGAAAGGGGGTTCAACGACAACGCCCTCAAACGCGAGATCATCATGCATGGAGCCGCCTATGCCACGGAGAATTTCATCCGGAAAACCGGACGCCTCGGCCGCAGTTTCGGCTGCCCTTCCCTGCCACCCGATTTCATCAAACCGGTCGTCGAAAAGATCGAAAAAGGCACCTGCCTGTTCATCTATCACCCAAATGACTTTTACCTGCACCATTCGGCACTGCTGAATTGACAGGTGGCTCAACAGCTCCTCACTTAACCCCGTCACGCGTCACGCGTCACGTGTCACGCGTTCCGCGTCACGCATCACCATGATTTTACTATAACATCTGAAATTTTCTTATATTTGTTGCAATAATTGTCAAGATGCCTAAGCAACAAAAGCGAACAGGAGTTAAGTACCAAGAGGAGCTGCTGCAGGCAATTTATGAAAATGCCAGTGTAGGAATGGCCCTTCTCGACATGGACGGCAATTTTTTCCAGGTCAATCCGGCTATGTGCGAGATGATGCAATACACCAGCGAGGAGTTGCTTTCCCGCCAGTTTACCGTGACTCATCCCGACGACCTGGAGCGCAGTGAATTTGTGCTTGCCCAGCTCAAAGAGGGGAAGATCCGCAAGAACATAATGGAGAAGCGGTATGTTCGCAAAGATGGTTCGGTGATATATGCCCTGCACAACCTGTCGCTGATCCGCGACAGCTCCGGGAATCCATACCTTTTTATCATCCAGGCCCAGGATATAACCCATCTGAAGAACACCTTACGCCGGGCAGTTGAGGCCGATAACCTGAAGACTACCTTCCTGCAGAACCTGAGCCATGAGGTTCGCACCCCTGCCAATGCCATCTTCGGATTTTATGAACTTCTGAAGGAACCCAACTGCTCACCTGAGGAGCAAAAGAGTTATCTAAGCCTGATTCAAAACGGAGTTGAACAGTTCATTTTTATCCTCAACAACATAGTAGATATTTCAAAGGTTGAAACCCATCAGCTTGTATTAAAGAAGACGCCCTGTGATATAAGAGGATTGCTCCGGGACGTTTTTGCCACCTGGTCGGAAAAGTTCAATACTGAGAAAAATTCCGGAGTTGAGTTTACCTTCTTCATGATTGAGACGCCCGATCCTGTTTTTGTGGATTGTGATGCTGGAAGGCTTAAACAGGCACTGGATTTCTTGCTCGACAATGCGTATAAATTCACAAAATTCGGAAGGGTCACACTGGGTTGTCATGTGCTTCCCGAAAAGGAGGTGATCCTGTTCGTAAAAGACTCGGGAATCGGTATTCCCCGGGAGAAGCAGGAGTTTATCTTCAATAAATTCCGCCAGGGCGACGAATCGGCCTCACGCCAGTATGGCGGACTTGGACTCGGCCTTACACTGGCACGTGAGTTTATAACACTGCAGGGGGGGAAACTATGGCTGCAGTCGGCACCCGACCAGGGTACTTCTGTTTACTGTTCACTGCCTTACAAAGGTAAAAAGCCATTGACTGACGAACCCAGGATAGCCCACCCGCCGGTACCAGTACTCGATCTTACGGGAAGGACCATCCTGATTGCCGAAGATACCGATAACAACTATAGGGTTCTGGAGGTTTGGTTAAAAAAAACCGGAGCTCGCCTGATACGGGCCCGCAACGGGCTGGAGGCCATCGAAACCTGTCATCACGATAAAACAATTGACCTGGTACTGATGGATATTCAGATGCCCATCGTGAATGGCTACAGCGCCACCCGCGAAATTCTGGCTTTCCGCCCCGGGCTTCCGGTTATTGCGCAAACTGCCTACTCACTCGACTTCGACGAGCGCAATGCCTTCGAAGCCGGATGTGTTGCTTACCTCATAAAGCCCCTCGACATCACCAGCCTTTTTGATGTGATCAAGGCGCACATCAGGCAAATTGAAGTTCACTGAGGTTGCGGTATAATCCGTCGTCCACTCTCAAAAGTTCTTCGTGGGTGCCCTTTTCCACAATCCGGCCATTGTCGAGCACGAGTATGATATCGGCCTGCCGGATGGTGGAGAGCCGGTGCGCAATCACAATGGAGGTGCGCCCCTTCATCAGTTTCTCGAGGGCATCCTGCACCAGCCGTTCCGATTCGGAGTCGAGCGAGGAGGTGGCCTCGTCGAGGATGAGGATCTTCGGATTCTTGAGCACGGCGCGGGCAATGGCTATGCGCTGACGCTGTCCGCCCGATAATTGCGTTCCCCGCTCACCAACAAGGGTATCAAGCCCGCCCGGGAACTGACTGATGAACTCCCACGCATTGGCCTTCCGGGCAGCCTCCGTTATCATCTCCTCCGAAGCGCCTGGCTTGCCATAGGCGATGTTCTCCCGGATTGATCCGCCAAAGAGGAAAATATCCTGTGGTACAATGGCCATCTGGTTTCGCAGGGCCGAGAGAGGAATGTCGCGATGATCTTTCTCATCGAACAATATCTGACCCGATACGGGATCGTACAGCCTTAACAGAAGCGAAACAAAAGTCGATTTTCCCGCGCCGCTCGGACCAACCAGGGCAACCAGGGTGTCGGGCTGGATGGTTGCTGAAATGTCGGAGAGCACCTGCATCTCAGTACGGGAGGGGTAGTGAAATGAGACCCCGCTGAACCGGATGCCGCCATGCAGCATCTGATCAGGCAGGAGTTCTTTAATCTCCCCGACAGGTTCAACAGGTTCATTAAAAATTTCAAGCAGGTCTTCGGTGGCGCCAATGAATTTCTGAACTCGTGCAAACACATCTGCCATGCCGCCGATGGTACCACCGATAAACATCGAATAGATCACAAAAGAGAAGAGCTCTCCCGTCTCAAGCTCTCCGGCGGACAGCAGCGCCGCACCCCGCCATATCACGGCAGTCATTGCCCCGAAAAGACCCAGGATAGTAAAGGAAGAAAAAGCCCCGCGAAGTTTGCCATTCTTGATGCCGGTATGCGCAATGTCAAGTGTTTTAACCCGGTAGCGGGCCATCTCGAAAAATTCATTGGTGAAAGACTTTACGCTTTGTATCCCCTGTAGCGTCTCCTCAACAATGGTGTTGGAGTCGGCTACCTGTCCCTGGGCCTGCTTGCTCAGTTTGCGGATGTAGCGGCCGAAAAATACAGTAAGAACCATGATCACCGGAACGATGGCCAGCATGAAAAGGGTGAGTTTAAAGGAGGTAACCATGAGCAGGCTGATCCCGCCGACGATGATGATGATCTGTCGCAGGAATTCGGCCAGTGTCGTGGTGAGAGCGTCCTGAAGCAGGGTAATGTCGGAAGAGATCCTGCTGTTGAGCTCACCCACACGGCGGTGCTGAAAGAACTTCATCGGCAGGCGGATGAGGTGGTTGAAGGTGCTCTGACGGAGGTCGGCAAGTGTCTTCTCGGCCACATGCACGAAAAGGTAGATGCGGAAATAGGAAAATACCGACTGGGCAATAAGTACGATCAGCAGGATCAATGCAATACGGTCGATCTCCTGGGCCAGTTTCCCCTGGTTTCCCAGGTCGACAAGCTGCCCCAGCAGTTTCGGGAAAACCAGGCTGGCGCTGCTCGATCCCAGCAGGAATAGCAACCCGAGGGCATATTCGTATTTGTAGGGTTTGATGTAGCTGTAGAGCCTGAATAACTTTCCCAGTCCCGACAGCGTGATCTTCTTTTTAGGTTCTTCCATGGGGTGCAAAGGTACCCATTTTCACCTGTTCGGATAACCGGAAAAATGCAGGGGAGGCTTTCTTTTGATTACTTTTACAGCTCCAAAATCTATTTCCATGAAGCTACGCCTTTTTCTTGCGGCTGTCGCAATTCCGGCAGCCCTCTTGTTTTCCTGCACAAACACGTCGCCGAAGCAACAGCCCGACGCCCTTGTCTCTCATATCGATTCGACGGTGAATCCGGGCGATGACTTCTTCCTTTTCGCCAATGGAAAATGGTTCAAAGAGAATCCCATCCCCGCCAGCGAACAGAGCAACGGCCTCTGGCAGCTGATCCGCGATACCATCAACGCCCAGATCCTCAACATCTGCGAATCGTCAGCAAAACTTACAGATTCACCCCCGGGAAGCAACAAGCAGAAGATCGGCGATCTCTTCTTTTCGGGCATGGACAGCGTAAACCTGAACCGCAAGGGCATTTCGGAAATGAAGGAACATCTTGCGCGGATTGACGCCATCAGTGATCTGGCGGGGCTTGCAAAAGAGGCTGCCCTAGTACATGCGGTTTCCACGGCACCGTTTTTCAGCTTTTATGTGGCCCAGGACGACCGCCTCAGCAGTAAGCATGCTATATTCATCAACCAGGGCGGACTGAGCCTTCCCGAGCGCAGCTACTACTTCGACAAAGATCCTCAGGCTACCAACGTGAGGGTGCAATTCCTTAACTATGCAACCAGCATGTACCGGATCATGGGATACGAACAGCCTGAGGCCCGCAAGGTCGCTGAAAACACCCTGGACCTGGAAACTGAACTGGCACGTATTTCCAGAAAGATGGAAGATACACGCGATCCGCTGAAGAATTACAACAAGATATCGTTCGGGGAGCTGAAAAAATCAATGCCCGGTTTTCAATGGGAGCAGTTTACTGCCGCCGCTGGTCTTGCCGCTGTCGATTCAGTTGTGGTGGGGCAGCCTGAATTCCTCCACGGCCTCAGCAGCTGCCTCCGGGTGTATCCATTGGCTGACTGGAAGAACTACCTGAAACTCCATCTTATGGCAGGTCTTGCCCGCTGTATGGACGATTCCACTTATAAAACTCATTTTTCTTTCTACTCCACGACCCTGCGCGGCATAAAGTCGCCCCGGCCACGATGGAAAAGGGTTGTTGTGCAAACAGATGAATCGCTTGGAGCGCTCATTGGACAGGTGTATGTTGACGAATACCTTCCCAAAGGCACCAAGGAGAAGCTCACTGAGATCGGCGATGCCATCAAGGTTGTGTATGCAGAACGGATCAAAGCCCTTGACTGGATGAGCGAACCCACCAAGCTGAAGGCGCTGAAAAAACTCGACGGGATGATCATGAAGGTTGGTTATCCCGACCAGTGGAAAGACATGAGCAAACTCACCATCGTACGCGACTCCTACATTAAGAATGTGATAAGCTCAAATCGGTGGTGGTTTGATTATAACATTGCCAAATACGGCAAACCGGTCGACCGCAAGGAGTGGAATATGGACCCGCAGACTTACAATGCCTATTACAACCCCTCCAACAACGAGATCTGCGTTCCCGGCTGTAACATCATTGTACCGGGCTACGAGCGTGTGATGGCCGACGACGCACTTTTGTATTCGATCATCGGGGGATCCACATTCGGCCACGAAATAACCCATGGCTTCGACGACCAGGGATGCAAGTACGATGAGTTCGGGAACCTGAACAACTGGTGGACGGCGGATGACAGCATCCGGTTTTTTGCCAAGACAAAGATGATCGTGAAGCAGTTCGACAAATATGTTGCTGCCGACAGTCTGCATATCAACGGATCGCTTACTCAGGGAGAGAACATCGCCGACCTGGCAGGGATTATTCTTGGATACCAGGCCTTTCAGAAACGACCACAATATGTCAACAATGAGATGACCGGCGGAATTCCTCCCGATAAACGTTACTTTCTTGCTTATGCGCTGGCATGGATGATCAACGACCGGCCAGAGGCCATCGCCAACCAGGTGCGCAGCGATGTGCACTCACCTGCAAAGTTCAGGGTCAACGGTCCCCTTTCCGACGTTCCTGAATTCTACGCTGCCTTCGGAATCAAAGAGGGCGATGCCATGTGGCTGCCCGACAGTCTGCGGGTGAGGATCTGGTGAACCAGCTGCACGATGTCTTCCACACCATCCAGGGACTCTGCCGGCATTGACCCCAATGCTATTTTATGCTGCTTTTCAGAAATGACAAAGCCTTCAGCACATCCTTCACCTCCGTTGAACCTGAACACTGGAACACTTGTTCATCCATGGTGTCATAATCCTCCGGGCCATTGTACTTCTTAATGCAGTCGCTGCATTCAAACAAAACACCGGGGGCGAAATTTCCCGGGATGGGGATGTTGAACCACTCAGACCGTGCATTGCTGTGATCGGTTTTCGAAAATTTTACTCCTGAAATATTGAAGCGGAAGATGTCATCCGGGGCATTGATGGTGAGATTCCCGGCTTTGTCCATGCCCATGATGATGGAGTAGGAGAGCCGGTCGTTTATGAAGTCGATGGCCTCGGCAGTATTTTTATAACTGTCGGTTCTGGCCCCGCTTACATTTCTCAGGTCGGCGATTTTAGAAGGATCAAGAACAGAATATGTGCTCTTCAGGTAGTACAGAACCGTGATCACCTTGTATGCTTTTACCCGGCTTTCGCTCTGAAAAGAGTTACGTGACAGGAATTCCTTTTTTCCGTTATCTTTTTTAACCTCCATGCAGAAATCTCCGTAGATTCTCACCTTCGAATCACCGTCTGAATTGTTGTATCCGAATTCCGCCCTGGAAAGGTCTACAAGATAGATTTCATCGGGTGCATTGATCGTCATGATACCATTGTCGGAGATCCTGAGGATCATCGAAAAGGAGAGATTTTCATTGATAAAGTCGATGGCTTCTCCCACTGTTCTCGTGCCCAGTGTGATATCCTGTATCTTCAGTTTTTTATCGGAGGGGACCCCGCTTTGGGGATCAGCCTGAAAATTTTTCTTAATGAACCTGAAGGCCGCAATCACTTCATTGGCCTCTTTTTCCGTATCGCAGAGGAACGACTGCCGGCTCAACTTCTCCTTCATTTGTTTGTTTTCATACTTTTCGATGCACTCTTCACAAAAAACCCTCACCCTGTCGTCATCATTTCCGCCGTTGTAATTGAATGAAACGTCACGCAGGTTGAACCTGTATTTGCTGCCGGGGGAGCTGATGGTGACAGTACCGTTCGCCTCGATTTTCTGGATCAGCGAATGGGTGAGGCGGTCGTTGATGTAATCGCGTGCCTCGTCGATGGTGGTGTACTGGGCGAATGAGTAGGATGCCCCCGCCAGAAGGAACACCAGGAGGAGGATAACTTTAAAATTTCTATAGGTTTTCATGGATTCGTTTTTTAGGAAATCGATCATCGATTATTGATTTATTTACTGTGATTTCATTTGACGATAAACCGGGCCGGAAGTTACATTCAGGGTGGAGGTGTTGGGCGGGAACTGGACCCTTTTAAGCCAGTTTAGTGCATTACCGGGTGATGGTTTTTTCCTGCATAAGGGTCTTAAAAAAGAAAAACCCGGAATCGTCACCGAGTATCGAATGGTAGTACTGTTTTTTCCCCGGCTCGATGTGCATGAGGATGAAGTTTCTGCTGAACATGTTTTCGCACACGATGCCGTAGCCCTGACGGCTGAGGAAAGTGCGGTCGAGGAAGACGACATCCACTTCGCGTTCCGAAAGATTGTGCAGGGCGAATCCGGCCTTGTCAGTCGATGAGCCGTCGCCCGTGTGAAGCACCGAGCATCCGTCTGGTTCGAACAGGTAGCCGAGGTTTTCGACTCCCTCGTGTACGTCGCGCTGCTTCCCGGTTGCCGGATCGCTCTCCATCCACGACCCGTGCCTGAACCGCATTGCGCGGATGGAGACTCCCTTCATGGTGAAAGTCGTATCGGGATGTGCAAAGGAATTGACCGGTACGATGCGGCCCGAGATGGCTGAGTACCCGTCTGCACGCTTCAGCTTTTCAGCCGCCTGGGCCGGGCAGACCAGTATGGATTCGCCGTGATTTTGAAGGAAAGCGATCGTCATCGGCGCGTTGAAGTGGTCAGCATGGCAGTGAGTCACAAGCACCAGGTCAATCTCTCCGAAGGGCTCCTTTCCGCGTATCATCAGGTCTGTCAGGGAATCGCCCGGCTGCTCGCACCAGTTCCCGGAGATTCCGCCGAAAAGGGCGTCGACAAGGATCTTTCTGGTCCCGGTTTCGCAAAGGAAGCCTTCGTTACCGAGGTAGGTAATGGTGCAGATCGCGCGGGGTGCGCCAGGGATGTTCTTTTGCAGGTCTTCGAATACCCCGGCAGGAATGCTGAAGATGTCTTCGGATCCTTTCTGGTTGCTTGTAAAGAAAAAGGTATTCCCGTCGGGGGAGAAGGCTGATCCGTATTCCGATCCCGCGGAGTTGATTCTGCTTCCCAGGTTTACCGGTTCCGACCATTTTCCGTCCTGATCCTTCCAGGTTGCATAGAGATCAGCTCCGCCAAATCCTCCAGGTCTTTCCGACGAGAAAACGATCATCTTTTCATCCTGAGTGACGAAGGCATCAAATTCACGGAAAGGGGTATTGACGGGTTCGGGTAGTTTCACGGCGGGGGTGTAATGTCCGTCGCGGAATTCGGAGCAGTATATATCATTGGTTCCCTGACCGCCGCGCTGGGAGTTGAAGTACAGATTCCCACCGGCCGTCACCACAGGAAAAAAATCCTCGGAAGCAGAAACCGCCTCCGGTGCAAACAACCTGGGTTCAGACCATCCATCGACGGTTCTGTCCGTGATCCAGAAATCGTGGTCAGCTTTCTCCTCCTCTCCAGCCTTGTGAGGTCGCGTAGAACAAAACAACAGTGATCGATCCCCCGGGGGAATGAATATGTCGATGTCGCTCCATGTACCGCTGAAGCTGACCGACTCGGGCAATCCCCATCCGTTCCCGTTGAAGATTGAAACCATGATCTGCGGCTTCTTGCCGGGCATTCCACGGCGCGTAAAATAAAACTCCCTCCCGTCCTTCAAGAACGCGGAATTCAGCTCTCCGTAATCCGGTGTGGAGATTACCCCCTGAGCGAAGATCTCGCTGCGGGGAACAACCGGTTTGAGCCCGTCGCCTGACAGGGAGGATAACAGGACCGCCAGTCCCGGGAGCAGCGAGAGAATGATGATTCTGGGCTTCATCATGATATTTTTTGGAGTTTGAAGATTGATCGTTGTCCCCGTCCAGGGCGTTGGCAATCACCAGGATCCGGCCTGTGCAGCAATGGAGAGGATAGTTTTCATGACGGCAGCGATTTATTGAACTATTTTGGTTGAATTATACACGAACCGGTCGCCCGGGTAAGTCCCGAAGGCGGTTGGCTGACTGGCGAATGTTTTGACGATATCGCTGGAATAGTTTGAGCACGCCTGGTTGTCGCCATGCTCATGGCTTGCAAATACGATCATCTTTTTGCCTTTCAGTTCAGAGGGATTGATGCGGCCGTTCAACAAAGAGGGTGTGGAGGGAGGATCTGCGGGCTGGAAGTAGTCGAATACC
>CAYHCQ010000074.1:0-17332 GCA_964355115.1 uncultured Prolixibacteraceae bacterium
CTGGTCATGGAGATGAATGAAAATGCAATTCGGGTAGATCTTTCAAGAGCCAGAAAGAGGATAAGGGAAATGATTACAAATGCAAAAGTATATGAATACCAAAGCAATTGAAGAGATTCTGAAGCGATAATTTGAAGGAGAATCAACTCTCGCAGAGGAGAAACTGCTTCAGGAGTTTTTCCGACAGCCGGATATCCCGGAGAACCTCAGGGTGCATCAGCCTCTGTTCGTCTACTTTGAGCAGTCGCGGAGTGAATTCATGGAGAGCGACGTAAAGGTTGTTCCCGTGCATGCCACCAGGAACCGTATTTTATATGTTTCGAGCCTTGCTGCCGGGGTTCTTTTGGTTATTGGCCTGTTTTTTACTTTTTTAAATGATTACTCGCGAAAAAATCAATTCTACAGAGCCAATCCTGATACCGAAATTGCATACCACCAGGCTGAAGAAGCCCTGATGTTAGTTTCCGGTAATCTGAACAACGGCCTCCGACAGGTGCAGAAGCTTGAATCTCTTGACAAAGCCTTATTACATCTACAAATATTTAGTAAATTTTCTCAATATCAACCCATAATAATTAACCCGGACGAAACCACAAATCAGTCCAATAAATCTAAATAGCCATGAAAAACTTAATTGTTCGCTTCACTCTTACGGCATGCCTGATGGTACCATTCCTTCTGAATGCCCAAAGTCCGATCGATAAGGTGTATGAAAAATATGCCGGACAGGATCGTTTTACAACAGTAAATGTTTCGAAAGAGATGTTCCAGATGTTCCAGCAGATGGGAGCTGCCAATGCGAAGGACACAGCCATGCTGGAACTGAAAAAAATGATTGAGCAGCTGACTGGGCTCAAAGTATTGACTTACACGTTCGACTCTACCGATATGGTAAAGGCGGTAGCAGTGTATAATGAATTTGCATCAGCGTTCCCGCCATCAGTTTATAAAGAACTCATGACCATCAACGAAGGCCGCGAATATATCAAATTTATGACCAAACAGGACGCCTCTGGTAAAATCACCGAAATGGTTATGCTCATGAAGGATAAGAAGGAGGCAGCTGTGCTGAGTCTCACCGGCCTGATCGACCTGTCAACCGTTTCCAGACTCTCCAAAGGGATGAATATCCATGGAATGGAGAATTTGAACAAGATTAAACATCACGGAACCAAGTAATTCCATCCGATTGCTGCCTGCCTGATGGCAAACAACCCCTCCCTGCCCGCAGAGAGGGGTTGTTAAAATCTGAACATCGCCTGCCCTGTTACCTCGGTAATTGTATTGCCATCCCGGCTTTCAAGTCCACTCCCCACCTCCTTCCTGTCGCTGTAATAAGTTATCCCGCCCCGTGCCCAGATCTCGCACCAGCGGGTAATCCGCCATCTTGCAACCACACAAACCCTGATTCCTTTGCCCGAGTAGGCTGGCATCGAATACCCATACAATACCTCAGGCTCGTAAATATAAATCCGCTGATCGTAACCGGGAATATCGAACAAGGCATATCGGATGGTTCCTGAAAGTGGAAATAGGGAAGGTTTTACCTGCAGATCCTGGCAAACCAGATAACCAAAACCTGATGGCCACCCGCCTGTCTTTGATTCCCTTACTTCGAGCCGTGTTCTCAGGCTAAACAGGGGATCCGGGGTCCATGTGAGACTTAACCTGTAACTCCGGAGCCTTGAATCCAATAGGGTATGCAGATTTGCCTCCCCGGAAGGACTGTTGATTGCTCCCGATTTTGTGTAGAGTCTGACTGTGAGGTTCAGGCTCCGGGTGGCTTGCCAGCCTGCCATGATCCCGGTTTCAACGCCCTCAACCGGTCTGTCGATACGGTATTTCAGCCAGGGGAATGAATAGAAATCTCCGAAGAAGGATACCGATATTTTTCGGTGCAGTGCAATGTTTGTTGCAACATAGAGACCCCGCTCGTTGCTGTTATTGCTGTTCTGACCGAACGCATTGCCGAAAAGGTTCTGATACTCTGGCTGATAATTTCGGTAAACCAGGGTGAAATTTACACGCGAATCGGGTGTTAGTGTGGCCATGGCAAGAAGTGCCATCCCCCCGTTTGCACTGCGGCTAACCTCCCCCGCGAAAAACAGACTCTTATATCGCATCAGCCAGTCGACACCGGCAACATGGTTTACCCTGCCCCTGAACGCAAACGCATTGTATGCCTTGATCTCCGGACTCAGGGTCGCCGACCAGCTTGAATATACACCGGTAACCCCGATTTTAAAACCAAAATTGATTCCTTTTGAAAAAGTGGCGCTCAGGTTGCCTCCCGCAATGAGCTCGGTGATGGCATTTTTATCGGCAAGTTCCGAAGCAGTCCGGTGGTATCCTGCGTCAATTAGGGAACTGATCTCCGAAGGTTCTTCCGTTACACTGTCGCTGATTATGACGTTTGCATCGCGACTATGCCGCGAAACAAAGCAGCTGATCTCTACAGGTCCGGTTTTTATTGTCCCGGTAATCCCGCGCAGGTAATCACCCTCGCTCACCGACAGGCTGGGTCTTGCACCTGCCGATGGACGGAGAATGGAATTTGACTGGTAGGCAGCAACGGAAAATCCCGGCATCGACCCGGTAGATAATCCGGAACCGAAGGTAAGTCCCTGTCCGTAAGAAATCCGGAAATTTCCAAGGGTCAAATTTTTCAGAAACCCCAGGTTTCCGATGCTGAGAAATCCACAGTAATAGTCCATTCCCCGGTTCTGTGCCCCGCGGAAAAATTGCTCTCCGGGATCCTTCTCTCCCGCAAAACCTATTCTGATCTTGTCGAACCAGGTGTAACTATACCTGAAATAGTACCGTTGGGGTGTGCCTTGATATCCTGCATTGACATCGGCCAATGCGGAGTCGGAGCGGATATAGCCTTTGGAGTCAGGAAGTACCTGCTCATAACGAAGTATAAGGTTTTGCCTCCCGAACTTAAGCAGGTTGCGTGGCAATGGTGCGGGTATTACAGAAACGGGCAAAAGAATAATATATGGCTCTATTGTTCTGACAAGGGCCGAATCGAATCCCTGCACAAGCGCCAGCTCATAAAAGGTAAATATCTCGCCGTAAGTTTGCCTGTATTCCGAAAGCCTGGCCACCTGCCTGCTGCTGAGAAAGGGAATTTGCATCAGTTCCCCGGGAGTCGCATTGTTAAGGTCGACAGGATGTTCGGCCAAATTGACAAGTTCCTCGAGGGCATCGGAAACGGACTCATCGGAGGTTGCACGTTCCGTGAGCCGTTCGAGGTCGTCTTCCGCTGCAGAAGGGATGACCTGGCCTGCCATCTTGATACTCAACAGGAGGAGAAAGATTATGTACGAAAAAGTGTTTTTCATGGCACAACTTCTCTCTTTGTTTGCCAGATCAGCGACATGCCCGGACTGAAGCCAATAACCTGTTGGTAACCTGTGGCGAAATCAAGAATGAAGCCGTTAAGAATGATTCCGAACCCAAAGCTGAATGCCATTGGGTTGGTTGAAACACCGATTCTGATGAAGGCAGGCTTTGCAAAATGGTATTCGGCCCCGGCACGGAAAGTCGGCTGATGCTCAAGATCCTTTTCAGCCTCAATACAAAACAGGAATGCAGCGGAAAATTCATAGCAGAGTCCGAGACGGATCAGTGTTGGCAACCGCTGTTCCGGATAACTCAGTATTTTGACTGGAACCGGGTTCATAAGATGAAACCCAACGGAAATGTGCTTGCTGGCCCTGTACTGAAATCCCAGCTCAAACGAAAACAGGCCTTTGCTGCCATATTGCTCCAACTGGACGATTCGCTGATAGTCCAGAAGAACTCCTGTGGAAAAGTGGCGGCCAAACTTCCTGGCGAAGGAAAGTCCTGCCTTTATCTCGCTGTAATCTGACGATCCGTAACGCGAGATGAAAAGTCCAAAGGTCCCTGCCTTCGCCGGTAATGCTATTCCGAATGCCACAGCGCTCAACTCTTTAACAAGGAAACGGTTTCCGTATGAAATGCCGGCCGAAAGCCTGGTTAACCATGCAGTTCCTGCAGGGTTGTTTTGCAGCGACCACAGGTCAGAAATGGAAACTGAACAGCCACCCATGGCTGCCGATCTGCTTCCGGCGATATGCAGATCTCCGGAAGCAAAACCCTTGATGAAAATGCTGAAAATTAGCAGAAACACAAAACCATGCCTTTTCATCGGTTCGATATTTCTGCTTAATCGGGAAAACAGGTAAAAGGTGAACTGTATTGGTAAGGTTTTTTTAATTTTGCAACAAAACACCCCACGGATGAAAACAGCAGTGATCGACTTTTTAACCCAGCTGCAGTCAAACAATAACCGCGACTGGTTTCAGAAGAATAAAAAATTGTACGAGGAATCGAAAAGGGAGGTCGAATCCTTTGTTGGCTCTGTTATCCCCGAGATCGCCAAGTTTGATGCTGCAATAAAATATGTTGAGGCCAAGGATTGCATGTTCCGGATTTATCGTGATGTGAGATTTGGCAAAGACAAATCACCCTATAAAACCAACATGGGAGCCTGGATTACCAGTGCAGGACGAAAAAGCCCGGGACCTGGCTACTATTTGCATATCCAGCCTGGCGAATCGTTCCTGGCAGGTGGCGTCTATATGCCGGAACCTGACCAACTGAAAAAAATACGGCAGGAAATATACTATAATGTGGAAGAGTTTAAAGCTATCCTTGCTGAAAAAGGATTCAAAAAGTACTTCAAGGGCATTTCTGAGATGGATAAGCAGAAGCTTGCCCCACGCGATTTTCCGAAAGATTTCCCTGATATCGACCTTTTAAAACACAAGCACTATACGGTTGATCACCCCATGACGGATAACCAGATTACGGATGAGGGATTACGGAATTATCTCGTAAAATGTTTTGAGGCAATGCAGCCGCTGAACAGGTTTTTAAAGAGGGCGCTCGAAGGGTAATGAGGAAAGGTGTCCGATCACGGTCTTCTTTCCGGTAACTATCTGGTTGAGCACGACCTCGATCCGGGTATCAACCGGCAGCAACAGGTCGACCCGTGAACCGAATTTGATAAAGCCGAGCTCATCGCCCTGGGTAACGGGTTCGCCAACTTTGGGATAACATTTAATACGGCGTGCCATGGCTCCTGCAATCTGACGGACAAGGATCTTCTTATGGTCAGTGGATTGGATCACCGTGGTTGCCCGTTCATTCTCCAGTGAAGCCTTCGGGTTGAAAGCGACCATGTGTTTTCCGGGATGGTAATAATAGTAAACTATTTCTCCGCAAATAGGAAACCAGTTCACATGGACGTTGGTGGCCGACATGAAGATGGATACCTGGATGCGTTCATCTTTAAAGTATTCGGGTTCAATAGTGCGTTCAATCACCACGATTTTACCATCGGCAGGGCAGAGGATCGCCCTTTCATCTTTCACTGCTACACGGAACGGGCTTCTGAAAAACCGAACGATCATAATAAAAAACCACAACCCGATAACATAGATTACCCAGTGAAACCAGGTATGATCCGGAAAAATATGGTTGAACCCAAGCACAACTGATACCACGAACAGGAATGCGATGAGGATGGTCTTATAGCCCTCTCTGTGAATTGTCATCCGGTTTATATTGCGTTTTTGAAAAAGAAATACAAAAATACAAAAGGCGCCGATATAAGTATCGTATCAAAACGGTCAAGAATACCGCCATGTCCGGGAAGAATGCTTCCGGAATCCTTTACATTCAGGCTTCTCTTGATGAGCGACTCCGCAAGGTCGCCATGGGTGCCGAATACGAGAACGATCAGAGCGAGAACAATCCAGTCGACAGGCGGAAAATCGACGAAAAGCAAGGAGAGTCCGAACGCCGTGATAATTGTTATCACACCTCCGGCTATAGTACCTTCCCAGCTCTTTTTCGGGGAGATCCTTTCAAAAAACTTATGTTTCCCAAACCGCTTGCCATAAAGGTAAGCCGCAGTGTCGTAAAACCAGGTGAGAATGAAATACCCGACAAGAACCTCCGGGAGTCCGTAAAATTTAGGATTCTCGTTTCCGCTGAAGGCATTGAGCAGGGCGAGTGGGAGGGCAATGTATAGAACTCCGAGGATTGTTGTTGAAATGTTGATCAGGGGATTCGGCCTCTTTCTGTAAATTTCAAAGATGAATGAAAGAACAATGAATGGGATGATGAGAAGGAATGGTGTAAGAAAGAGAGGCGACCAGTATTTTTCCTCGTAAACATTCCCGGTAGACAAGAAATAGGTGAAGACCATGTAAAGAATTGCCCCGGATATGGTTCCGTAAAATTTTTGAGGATGGCAGGAGTCAGAGGCAATGAGTCCGTAAAATTCCCAAAGCCCCAGAATAGCGATGACCAGAAAAATTGAGGCAAAAACCCATCCACTGAATACCAATGCAATAAGCAGGATAAATACCATGCTAAGCCCGGTAATGGTTCTTGCCCAGAAATTACTCATTGGCCAGAAATTTTGAAAGGATTAGTTTTGCTTTAAGGATATCCTCCCGGTGCACAAAAACCTCAATTTCGCCGAAAGCAAGGTAGGAGGAGTCCTGTTTGTTTATCACTACAGCCGGGATATCCTCCCCGAGCAGCAGGTCCTTGAGTATTTCAGCCTGGTAAGGCTGGCTGCTGCTGAAGATGGATTCCCACGATTCATCCATGCTTTCAGGAGTTGGTTGAAGAGTTGTCGATGAGGAAAACATACAACTCCCTCGGCCCATGAGCGCCCATCACAAGGGTTTTTTCGATGTCGGCCGTTCGGCTTGGCCCCGTTATAAAGGAAACCAGAGACGGGTAGTTGTCCTTATACCTCCTTTTGATGTTCGCCAGGGCATGTTTAAGATCGGGCACAAGCTGTGAGGTGTAACCCAGTACCAAGTGGATTTCAGGATAAACAGTCAGTTTTCTGCCCGGGCTTAGCCTTGAAGAAACCATTACCGATCCAAGCCTGGCAATAAGGTACTCGCAACCGGTAATACCTATCCGTGCTTCCAGAAGCGATTCATCATGGCCGGCATACGGGATGCCCCCGCGCTTTAGCTGGGCCTGGATTCCGGGGTCATTGCAATATAATAAACCCCAGTCTTTTTCGAGAATGAACGATTTGACACTTCCGATAAATTCATCTTCGCTTTCGCAATAAACGAACTTTCCTGCAACTTTAATCAACGCTTCGGCGAATGCAACATCCAGCGGTTCAGTGATTGTATTGTAAACAGAGGATTCCTGGTCGAGGATCGGATATGGGGGCTCTGTCTTTTCTATCAGGGCATCCCTTACTTTTTTAAGTATCTTTTCTCTGGAGGTACTTTCTTCCATAGTTGATATCATTAAGCCTGATCCGGAGAATTATCCGGGATCAGTGGCAGGGATGAGATCGGTATTTTCTTCTCCTCTTCCTTATCCCACGGGCGTTTCCCAAATATCTCCTCTAAATCTTCCCTGAAAATCACCTCACGTTCAAGGAGCAGGTTTGCCAGCTTTTCCAGCTTCTCCTTATTTTCATTCAGAACGATCTTTGCCCGTTCATAAGCTGATTCAACGATCTTGCGAACCTCCTGGTCGATGGTTTCGGCTGTGCGCTCGCTATAGGGCTTGCTGAAAGTATATTCGCTTTGTCCGGTAGAATCATAATAACTTATATTCCCGATCTCCTTATTCAATCCGAAATATACTACCATCGCAAAGGCCTGCTTCGTTACTTTTTCCAGGTCGTTCAATGCGCCGGTCGACACTTTTCCGAAGAAAATCTCTTCCGAGGCGCGTCCGCCGACGGCTGATGTGATTTCGTCGAACATCTGCTCGTACGTAGTGATCTGACGCTCTTCAGGAAGGTACCATGCCGCTCCGAGGGCCTTGCCGCGCGGAACAATCGTCACCTTCACCAGTGGATGGGCATATTCAAGCAGCCAGCTCACTGCTGCATGACCCGATTCGTGGTATGCAATTACCTTTTTTTCGTGGGACGAAATGATCTTGTTCCGTTTTTCGAGGCCGCCGATGATGCGGTCGATGGCATCCAGAAAATCTTGCTTTTCAATGATTGACTTGTTCTTACGGGCAGCAATCAGGGCCGATTCGTTGCAAACATTTGCGATGTCGGCACCGGAGAATCCGGGCGTCTGTTTGGCAAGGAAGTCAACATCCAGGCCCGGATCAAGTTTCAGTGGTTTAAGGTGGACTTTGAAGATGGCTTTGCGCTCTTCCAGGTCGGGAAGTTCAACATGTATCTGGCGGTCGAACCTGCCTGCCCGCATAAGGGCGCGGTCGAGAATGTCGGCCCGGTTGGTCGCGGCGAGAATGATTACCCCGGCATTGGTGCCGAAGCCATCCATCTCTGTTAAAAGCTGGTTTAATGTGTTTTCACGCTCGTCGTTGGCGCCGGTAATGGCGTTCCGGCCACGGGCACGACCAATGGCATCAATTTCATCGATGAAGATAATACAGGGCGCTTTTTCCTTGGCCTGCCTGAACAGATCGCGCACACGCGAGGCACCGACACCGACAAACATCTCAACAAAATCGGATCCGGAGATCGAAAAGAAGGGAACCTTGGCTTCACCTGCAACGGCCTTTGCGAGCAGGGTCTTTCCGGTACCCGGGGGACCAACAAGCAACGCGCCTTTGGGAATCTTCCCGCCGAGATTGGTGTATTTTGATGGATTTTTCAGGAAATCGACAATCTCCATGATCTCCACTTTGGCCTCCTCGAGTCCGGCTACATCGTTAAAGGTTACCGATACACTTGTGTCTTTGTCAAAAAGCTGAGCCTTCGATTTGCCGATGTTGAAGATCTGGCCTCCACCGCCGCCGCCTTTACTCATGAAGCGCATTATAAGGAACCATACACCAACAAGCAGAATGATCGGAAGAAGGTAGCTGAAAATATCCCCAAACACATCCTTGCGGGTATCGTTGGAGGGGGGATAGGGATATTGCTTTTTAAACTCGGTAATCTGGGCCATCGGAACACTGTCCCGCACCATCCTGGCGGCAACGGTATCACGGGCATCCTTCAGAAGACCGGTGAAAATTTCTTCCGAGCCGATCTGGTAATAATACTGAGGAGTAGTGCCAGCCGAGGAGGTTCCGAAACTGCGTTTGCTGAAATCCTTGTATGCCGTGTCACTCTGAAGTTTTGCCTTCTTAATGTAAATTTCGGCCTTTTCCTTATTTACAATCACGATCTTTTCAACGTCCTGCCTGATAAGCATCTCCTGCAGTTTGTCCCATTGGGTCTCCTTAACCGGGTTGGAGTAGTTAAAGTATTGTATCGCGATGAAGACAATCGCTAGGGCTGCATAAATCCAATAGAAACTGAATTTGGGTCTTTTGCCCTTTGGGGGAATGAAATTCTTGCCTTTTTCTGCCATTCTGTCTGATTCGAAAAAATAGTACCTCGGGTTATTCCGTTACATCAACTTTCGTGATCTCTGCATCCGCCCATAACTGCTCTATATTGTAGAACTTACGTCGTTCCTCCTGGAAAATATGCACGACCACGTCGCCATAGTCGATCAAAATCCATTCCGCATTTTCAAACCCCTCCTGGTGCCATGGATTCTGTCCGGTATTCTTCTTCACCGTTTCATCCACGCTCTTTGCTATTGCTTCGGTATGGGGCCTTGAGGATCCATGACAAATAACAAAGGCATCGCATACAGTACCGGTCAGCTTTCTGAAATCAAGGATGACCGGGTTTTTTCCTTTTTTCTCCGTTATTCCAGCGATTACCGATTCAATGAGGAGGGTTCCTGGGTCTGCTTTCTTTTTTCTGGGCATTAGGGCTTAATAACTGATATTATGCAAATTTAACAAATCTGTTGAATATCTAAAAATTAGGTTTCAGTGCATAGGTCTTGTAGAAATCTACAATCTGGGCAACGGCCTCCTCCGCGGTTTCAACAACTTTAAAGATATCCAGGTCCTCACTGGAAATGTATTGTTCATCCAGCACCGAGGTTTTTATCCATTCGATAAGCCCATTCCAGTAAGCACGGCCAACCAGCACAATAGGGAATCTGACAAGCTTATGAGTTTGAATTAACGTGATGGCTTCCGTGAGTTCATCGAGGGTTCCGAAACCACCCGGCATGGCAATAAACCCCATCGAATAACGCATGAACATTGTTTTCCTGACGTAGAAAAAATTGAAGTTGATCAGCTTGTTCCGGTCGATAAAGGGATTCGGGTTTTGTTCGAAGGGCAGGTTAATATTGAGACCGACAGACTTTCCGCCGGCAAAATGGGCACCCTTGTTGGCAGCTTCCATGATGCCGGGGCCGCCGCCGGTAATGATTCCGAAACCGGCTTTGGTCAGAAGGTATGCAGTTTCTTCGGTAAGTTTGTAAACCGGGTGGTTCTGTTTGGTGCGGGCCGAACCGAAAATTGAAACGCAGGGGCCGATACGGCTTAGTTTTTCAAATCCCTCAACCATCTCCGACATGACCTTGAGTATCTCCCAGGTATCGTAGCTGATCGTTTCCGACCAGGTCTTGGGTTGAATCGATTCTTTTAGTTTTTCAAGGTCTTGTTTTTCCATTTATCCGGGCGATTGTTTAAACAAAATTACATAATTATACCGATCAACCAGTGGAAAGAACATCTTTAAGGTACCTAGCCGTAAGACTACCGGCATGTTTTACCACCTCTTCCGGGGTGCCGGTAACAATGATCTCGCCGCCACGCTCGCCTCCTTCCGGACCGAGATCAATAATGTGATCAGCCGTTTTGATTACTTCAAGGTTATGTTCAATAACCAAAACAGTATTCCCCTTTCCAATAAGTTTGTTCAATACATTCAACAACACCTTCACATCTTCAAAATGCAGACCGGTTGTTGGTTCATCAAGGATATACAGCGTGTTCCCTGTATCCATCTTCGACAGTTCGGTGGCAAGTTTCACGCGCTGGGCCTCTCCCCCTGAAAGTGTTGTGGATTGTTGCCCCAGGGTGATATAACCGAGTCCGACTTCATTCAGGGTTTTAATTTTGTGGACGATGAACGGGATGCTTTCGAAAAAACCGACTGCCTGTTCAATCGTCATGTTCAGTACGTCGTTGATCGACTTTCCTTTGTACCGGACCTCAAGGGTTTCGCGGTTGTAACGGTGTCCGTGACAGGTTTCACAGGGCACATAAACATCAGGCAGGAAGTTCATTTCAATCACACGCAGACCGGCGCCCTTGCAGGTTTCACAGCGACCGCCCTTGACGTTGAAGGAAAACCTGCCTGGCAGGTAGCCACGGATCTTTGATTCGGGAAGGCTGGCAAAGAGTTTCCTGATTTCGTCGAAGACTTTCGTGTAGGTGGCAGGATTCGAACGGGGTGTTCGTCCGATCGGCGACTGGTCGATCTCAATGACCTTATCCACATTTTTAATCCCGTCGATCGATATATATGGAAGTGGTTTCTGATCCGATTTATAGAAATGCTGACTGAGGATAGGGTAGAGAGTTTCATTGATTAATGACGATTTACCGCTTCCCGACAATCCTGTGATGCATATAAACTGTCCCAGCGGCAATTCCAGAGTAACTCCTTTCAGGTTGTTGCCGGTTGCCCCTTCCAGAACCAGTTTTTTCCCGTTTCCCTTGCGTCTTTCGCCGGGAATGTTGATTTTCTTTTTACCACTCAGGTAGAGTCCGGTAAGATGATCGTTGAGCATGATCTCCCGGGGTGTACCGTGGGCCACGATACGGCCTCCGTGGACACCGGCGCCAGGCCCGATGTCAATAACATAGTCGGCGGCCATGATGGTCTCCTGGTCATGCTCGACCACAATCACCGAGTTCCCAGTATCGCGCAGACTCTTCAGCGCCTTGATAAGCCGCATGTTGTCGTGCTGGTGAAGCCCGATGCTCGGTTCGTCAAGGATATACAAGACACCCACAAGCTGGGAGCCGATCTGCGTTGCCAGCCGGATGCGCTGGCTCTCTCCGCCTGAAAGACTCCGGGCTGTGCGGTTCAGGGTGAGGTAACCGATGCCGACATCCAGGAGAAACTGGATCCGGTTGCGTATCTCCCTTACGATCTCGAATGCGATAGTGCTTTTGCGTTCGTCGAACCTGGAATTAATTGTGTCGAACCAAATGGCCAGGTTTACCAGGTCGGTATTGGCAAGTTCGGCAATGTTCTTCTCCCCGACTTTAAAGCAGAGCGACTCTTTTTTCAACCTGGCACCATTGCATTCCGGACAGGGAAGTTTGTTCATGAAACTTCCCACCCACTTCATAATGCCGGCCGGGGCCGACTCTGCATGCTGTGTATTGATGAAACTCACGATGCCTTCAAAGTTCAGCGCATATGTTGAGGTGATTCCAAGGTAATCATTTTTGACCCTGAAGACCTCATCGGAGCCATACAGGATAACATTGATGGCCTGTTCGGGTATCTCGCCAATGGGAGTGCTGATGTCGAAATTGTACTTCTCCCCAATCGCCTCGATCTGCTTGAATATCCAGCTGTTTTTATACTCTCCGAGAGGAATGATGCCCCCCTTTTTAATGCTCTTCGACCGGTCGGGGATGATCTTGTCAATGTCAATTTCGGAGATGGTTCCGAGTCCGTTGCATTTCGGGCAGGCGCCGTAGGGTGAGTTGAATGAAAAAGTGTTGGGTTCAGGTTCGTCATACGAAATCCCGGAGGTAGGACACATAAGCAACCGGCTGAAATGCCTTGTCTGCTCCCCATCGGTATCAAGCAACATGATCACATCTTTGCCGTGCCGCATGGCAAGACTAACCGATCCGGCAAGCCTGGTTTTCGATTCTGGTTTGATGGTCACAGTATCAAC
Organism: uncultured Prolixibacteraceae bacterium; assembly: GCA_964355115.1. Classification (GTDB taxonomy): domain Bacteria; phylum Bacteroidota; class Bacteroidia; order Bacteroidales; family FEN-979; genus JANXZO01. Next base: position 12,786 of record CAYHCQ010000074.1, read on the forward strand.
GACGATCTCCACATCATGGATCTTATAGCGGTCCAGCTGCAGCCCATGGGCAATCTCCTTTATCTCACCATCGATCCGTACATTCAGAAATCCCTGTTTTCTGATCTGTTCGAAAAGTTCGCGGTAGTGGCCTTTGCGTCCCTTCACAACCGGTGCAAGAACAAGGATCGTTTTCCCTGCATATTGCGACAAAACCAGGTCAACAATCTGTTGCTCGGTGTACCTGACCATCTTTTCGCCGGTAACATAGGAATAGGCGTCTCCAACCCTTGCGAACAAAAGGCGCATGAAGTCGTAGATCTCTGTGATTGTGCCAACCGTGGAACGCGGATTTCTATTGGTGGACTTCTGTTCAATAGAGATGACGGGATTGAGGCCGCTGATCTTATCGACGTCCGGACGTTCAAGGTTCCCGATAAACTGGCGTGCATAGGCCGAAAAGGTCTCCATGTAGCGCCGTTGACCTTCGGCATAGATCGTGTCGAATGCCAGGGAGGATTTTCCGCTGCCGCTCAGTCCTGTAAATACCACGAGCTTGTTACGCGGGATTGTAACGTCGATGTTCTTCAGGTTGTGAACCCGTGCGCCAAATACTTCCAGATTTTCTTCCACAGCCTTCTTCGCCTGCCTTGTTTAGTGAATCTCATTGATCGTAAGTGTGTCATGGAAAAACAAATTCCTTGGCAGGAATTTTTTCATCAACACGTCATAACTCGTTGCGCCCTCCTTCGGAATGAGGAAGGTGTAGATTTTTTTTGTCTTATTGGGAAGTGTATAACTTTGAATCCAGGGGTTGAGCTCACGGAGGATCCGGTAGCTGATCTTCATCTTCAGGGCAAATGCCGGAAGGCTCGGGATTGCGCTGTCAATGGCAACGATGCGGGTTGGTATGGGAGGGTAAAAATCTTGTTCCCGGAGATAAAAACCATACTTAACCGGATGGTCATAAACCTCTTTGTAGGCAATGATCCGGAATACATAGCGCGAGGTCTCATCGTTGAGATAAAGATCATAATATCCTGTTACCATCTGCTTCTGCAGTGCTTTTGAAATACCTTCCATCCCCCGGTTGTAGGATGCAGCCACAAGTGTCCAGCTTTTAAAAGTGGAATATGCATCCTTGAAATAGCTGCAGGCTGCCTCCGTGGCCTTTACCAGGTTGTAGCGTTCATCAACATCGGCGTTGATCTCAAGTCCGTAATGCAGCCCGGTAGGTTTTATGAACTGCCAGAATCCCTCAGCTCCCGACGGGGATACAACATTCCCCAGATTGCTTTCTGCTACCGCAAGAAACTTGAATTCATCGGGAATACCGTTCTTTTTCAGGATGGGTTCGATGACCGGGAACCAGCGATAGGCCCTCTTAAACATGGTGACTGTTGAAGAGTGCATGAATGTGGCCGACATGATCTCACGTTCATAGGCCTCCTTTACGAAATAGGTGTCGAGAGGTACCTCTTCACCGCAAAATGAGGCTTTGTCGGGCGCATCCGGGACGAAAATTTTTGTATTCCGGGAAAAAAGAGCATTGTACTCCTTGTCCTGGTTGCGGATATCCCCGGCCGTAAAAGCCATTACCATCAAGGCAATACCAATCGCCGCCCCTGAAAATATATATATCAATTTTCGTTTAATCATCATTACTCTTTTTATGAACTGAATTCACAGCCATCAACCCTTCATACTTCGTCCGCCTGTCCGCCTGTCCACCAGTCCGCCTAAAACGGACTCACGAACTCCCTGAACAAAGGCGAAATTTTATCCTTATCCGAGATTACCGGTTCATCTATTCCCCAGTTGATCTTCAGTTCCGGGTCGTTCCAGAGAATGCTCCCTTCGGCTGGTTTGTTGTAGACATTCGTACATTTATAAAAGAAGATCGTATCGTCTTCCAGCGTAGCAAAACCATGTGCAAAACCGGCCGGGATCCAGTACATCCATTTGTTTTTTCCCGAAAGGACAATGGATTCCCATTTTCCATAGGTCGGTGAATCTTTACGGATGTCTACGGCAACATCGAGCACCGAACCACGCATCACCCGCACCAGTTTACCCTGGGCGAAAGGCGGTGCCTGGAAATGGAGTCCGCGAAGCACCCTTTTTTTCGATTTTGATTCATTGTCCTGCAGGAAATTCAAATCCAGACCCGCTTTCAGGAATTTGTCCTGGTTAAACGATTCAAAAAAATAACCACGATCATCCTCAAATACGTCAGGCTTTATGATCAGCAGCCCCTCCAGCGGAGTCTTTATTATTTCCATAATTTGTGCATTTGTGCATTCGTGCATTTGTGCATTAAAGGTGTATGCACTCCCCATAGGCCTGGGCAACCGCCTCCATGATGGCTTCACTCATGGTCGGGTGGGGGTGAACAGCTTCAATGATCTCGCGGCCGGTCGTCTCAAGTTTTCTTGCTACAACAACTTCTGCGATCATTTCGGTTACGTTTTCGCCGATCATGTGGGCACCCAGCCACTCACCGTATTTTGCATCGAAAATTACCTTGATAAACCCGTCGCGTGCCCCGGATGCAGTGGCTTTTCCGGAGGCGGTGAAGGGGAATTTTCCCACAAGAACCTCGTAACCGGCTTCACGTGCGGCCTTCTCTGTCATGCCAACAGATGCGATTTCGGGATGTGTATAGGTGCAACCCGGGATATTGCCGTAATCGAGCGGTTCAACATGCATCCCCTTGATCTTCTCAACACAGATGATCCCTTCGTGCGATGCTACGTGTGCAAGGGCCGGACCTTTCACAATATCGCCGATGGCGTAATAGCCATCAACATTGGTTTTATAGAAATCGTCAACAACAACCTTGCCCCGTTCAGTGGTTATGCCGGTCTCTTCAAGTCCCAGCCCCTCAAGGTTGGTGGCAACGCCCACAGCAGAAAGTACGATGTCGCAATCAATGATTTCATCGCCCTTTTTGGTCTTCACGGTCACCTTGCATCCTTCACCTTTTGTGTCGACCGATTCGACAGAAACGCCGGTCATCACCTTCATGCCGGCTTTTTTAAATGAACGCTCAAGGTTTTTGGAAACCTCTTCATCCTCGATGGGAACAATGTTCGGAAGCACCTCGATGAGGGTAACCATGGTGCCGATGCTATTATAGAAATATGCAAACTCGCTGCCGATTGCACCGGAGCCCACGACCACCATGCTTTTAGGCTGTTCGGGCAGCGTCATCGCCTCACGGTAGCCAATGATTTTTTTCCCATCCTGTTTAAGGTTGGGGAGTTCCCGCGAGCGGGTGCCTGTAGCCAGAATAATATGACCTGCCGTGAGGGAGGTCACCTGTCCGTTTTCGTCGGTCACTTCAACAACCTTGCCTGGTTTTACTTTACCAAACCCCTTGATGTGGTCGATCTTGTTCTTTTTGAAAAGGAACTGGATGCCTTTGCTCATCGAGTCGGCCACATCACGGCTGCGTTTGATGATGGCATTGAAATCGGGTTTGGCCTCCCCGGCAACGATACCGTAGTCGGCGGCGTGCTGTATATATTCAAACACAGATGCGCTCTTCAGCAGTGCTTTGGTAGGAATGCACCCCCAGTTGAGGCAGATCCCGCCGAGTTCGGCACGTTCCACCACACCGGTCTTAAAACCAAGCTGTGCGGCGCGGATCGCGGCAACATACCCGCCGGGACCGCTGCCGATAACGATGATATCGTAGTTCATATATTTCGGATTTTTTGAATCGGCGAAGTTACAAAATATACTAGTGATTATTTTACCGGGATATGGTAATTTTGCTGCAGGCAAACACTAAAACAAACTACGATGAAAACTGATCCCTCGACAAAAATTTTCGATCTTCTCCAGTTTGGAGAATTCGGCGATGTAAACCCATCGGTATGCGATTCTGCTACCTTTACATTTATGCAGGCAAAAACCATGATGGATACCTTTCATGGTGAAGCTGAGGGGTGCTTCCTTTACTCCCGCCACTGGAACCCGACAAACAAATACCTGGCCGATGCCCTGGCGGCCATGGAGGGGACGGAGTCGGCCTGGGTTACCGCATCAGGAATGGCGGCGATCACATGTTCCATTCTTCAGATTTGCAACAGCGGCGACCACATCATATGCAGTCTTACCACCTACGGAGGAACTTTTGCCTTCCTTTATAATTATGTAAAAAAGTTCAATATTGAGGTCACCTTTGTTGATATTACAAAACTGGACGATGTGAAGAAGGCGATCCGTCCGAATACAAAGATGATCTACACCGAAACAATGACCAACCCATTGCTTCAGATTTCTGATATTCCTGCGCTGGCTGAAATAGCGGATAGCAACAACCTGAAGCTGGTTGTCGACAATACCTTCACACCGATGATTGTAGCCCCGCACAAACTGGGAGCACATGTGGTTGTTTACAGCATGACAAAGTTTATCAACGGAAAGAATGACTGTGTTGCCGGTGCCATCTGCGCCTCAAAGGAGTTCATCGATTCACTGAGTGATGTAAATGCCGGTACAGCGATGTTGCTGGGCCCCGCGCTTGATCCGCTTCGTTCATCCAGCATCCTGAAAAACCT
>CAYHCQ010000075.1:0-10392 GCA_964355115.1 uncultured Prolixibacteraceae bacterium
ATCTTGGAATTGTCTATACCCCTCTTAAGTCGACCATTATCGACCATGCCGAACAACTGATAGGCGATAAGCTTGTTTAATTCAAAGCTGATCTGATTTGTCCCATCCGGGAAGGACGGTCTTTATCCACTCCTCCTTCTCCTTTTTCAGCTGATCCATCGGAATGCCGATGAATTGCTGGGCTTTCTCTTTTGTGGAGATATCCGGATAAGGCACCTCAGTGTTTTTCCCGTGGGCGGCCAGCACCCTGGCGATCAGGATGCGTGCTGAGGCACTCTCGCTGAGCGACAGCCCGATGACCCTCGACATTTCGACCGGTGAATGAAAAGATGAGCCGTGACCGGCCGCGACATAATCCCAGAACCATTGGGCACTGCGGATGTGCTGGAGGGGCGCCTCCATCTCCTTCTCCGTTGCACCTGCATCCCAGGCCGCTTTGGCTTCAACATGCGCCCTCACCAGGGCGATCTCCGACTGGTCGCGGATCTCCTTCACCTTGCGCTGGCGGTCATAAACGTTGTTGCGCAAGGTCTCTTCGCTTTCGCGATGGCAAACCTGGCAGGTACCCGAAATATTGTCGAGAGGACTGGTGATCTTGTGGCTGGTGAACTTCTGTCCACCCTCCTTGATGTAAGGCATGTGACAGTCGGCACAGGCCACCCCACGCTGGGCATGGATCCCGGTGAGGTAGATCTCGTAGTCGGGATGCTGCGCCTTGAGGATCGGTGCCCTGCTGAGCTGGTGGGTGAAGTCGGTAAACCCGATCTCATTATAGTACTTCAGGGCATCCTCCGCGGTGGTCCCGTTTTTCCATGGAAAAGTCAGGTAGGCCACATCGGGGGCATCTTCCCGTTTTTTGTTAAAATAATACTCGACGTGACACTGCGCACAAACCAGTGAACGCATCTCCTGGTGGGTGGCTTTGGAGATGTCCTTGCCCATGACTTCGAAGGCCTCCGTAAGTGCCGGCCGGGTGATGCGCAGGTCCATAGTCTTCGGGTCATGGCAATCAGCACACCCAATGAAATTCACCACTTCATGCCCTTTGGCAGCCCATTTCCCCTTGTAGAACTCCTTCGGGCCCATTTTCTCCATCAGCCTCGGCACGTCGGGACTCTTGCAGGTCCAGCAGGTAGCCGGTTGGGGACCGTCATCCGCGCCTTTCGGGGTACCCGTACGCAGGGTGTTGCGGATGTCGGTGATGGCGTAATAGTGACCACGCGGGGTGCTGTAATCCTTCGAAAAGGCATATCCTGCCCACAGAACCACCATTCTGGGATCACGGCCAAGAGCATCCGTTACACCGTTCCCGTTCGATTCACTGCTGAAGGAGGTGTCCGAAGTTTTTAAATAACTCTGGTACTCCCTTGGAAAATTCTCACCCCATAGCTCATTCCGGGGTTCATATTCACTGAGGTTGACCTTGGGCTTGTATACATACTCATGCTCGGCTTTCCGCTCCGTAATCGAGGAGGCCAGCAGTCCGAGCAGAAAAACGATGACCATGGTAACGAAAAAGAGGGTCCAGTTGATCCAGCTCTTGCGAATTTTAAGATTTTCTGACATAAGAAACAAATAGTGAATTGGTGAATTGGTGAAAGTATTTTTTACTTCAAAATTCGATTGTTCGATTGTTCTTCTGCTCTATTGTTCCTTTTCTTCCTCATCCTCTTCCCGCTCAGTACGACTCTCGATCTTCGTCTTAACAAGGGCATTGGGCGTGGATGAAAGTCCATTGACGCGGCTGTGGGGGGTTTCGCGATGGCAGTCGAGACATTGTCGCTCCTGCAGGTGGTTGTGGTACCCGGGCAGTACGCTCCCCAGGTATTCCATACCCGTAACCCTTCCATGGCAGCGGATGCAGTTCGCCTGAACCGCCCTTTTTCCTTCATCAAGAATATAAATCACCTGGGGTTCATTCCGGAATGTGAAGATGGTTGCATGACGTAACCCGTCTTTGGCCTTGAAATAATACTTGCTGAAGATGTTGTTGTGGGGAACATGACAGTCGTTGCATGTGGCCACATTCCGATGCGAACTGTGCGCCCAGTCGTTGAACTGCGGATTCATCACGTGGCAGTTGATGCAGGTTTCGGGATTGTCGGAAAGGTACGACGGGGCCTTTGAAATATAGAAGGCATAGGCACCCAGTCCCAAAAAGGCACCCATCATCACGGCAACAGTTGACATCCATTGTTCGGGCGGAATCAGCCACCGGATCAGTTTCTTCATAGCCATTTCCCAATATAGAAGCCGGCGATGCTGACTACCGTCGAGAGCACCATCCCCCAGATGAGGTCAATCACCGTGATGACCAACGGCCACTCTTTTACAGTAGCAAGGTTGGTGAGGTCGTAAGTTGCATAAGTGATCAGCCCGAAAAGCGCCGCTTTCAGGATGGTCGCCGGCAGGGAGTTCTCCTTTATCCCCGGCAATACAACAAAAACCAGCACCCCCACAATGAACAGGAAATAGAAGATCAGTGCGGCATACCAGTTCACATCGGGTGCCATCAGGTAGCCCAGGTGTTTTTTATAAAAGGTGCGGGCAATGAGCCCGAGCCACAGCATGTCGACGGCAAAGAAGACGGCCAGCGTGGCGAAATAAAGTTTCAGGTAATAGGCCATTGATGAAATATTGAGGTAAGGCAAAATTAATCATTAAATCTTTATTTGAACCCATAAAGATCGGACGATTCAAGATTATCGATCCGGCAATTACGGGGCTTGTAAATCGATCCAGGTAAATCATTGCACTTGCTGGGAATCAATATAATTTTTTCACAGTTTACCAACACTCACGAAGTATGAATTATCAGATTGCTTAATCTTGTGCAAACGCATTTTATTATGTCATACGGATGGTACTATTCGAAACCCAGGAAGGCTAAAAAGAAAAAAGCGACTGAAGGACCGCGGCAACGGATGAAATTTGGTCAGACTTGGTGGGGCGGGCAGTGGCTCAATGCCCTTACGCACATAGACTTCGATAACCGACTTCCGCGAGGCAGAGCCTATGCGGGCAACGGATCTGTAAAAGATATTTCCATTAGTGGCAATTCTATTATGGCGAAAGTACAGGGGAGCAGACCTTCTCCTTACAAAATTAAGATCAACATCCCCGGCTTTACTGCGACTCAGAAGCAAAAGCTCATTGGTGAAATCGTAAAAAATCCGTTGATCCTTTCAAAACTGCTCAACCGCGAAATACCGGAAGAGTTAAATCGCCTTGCGCTTGATAACAATATCCGGATCTTTCCCGGCTCCTGGAAAGATTTTGAAATGGATTGTTCGTGCCCCGACTGGGCCGTTCCCTGCAAACACCTGGCAGCTGTAATTTATATCATTTCGAACGAGATCGACGCCAACCCCTTTGTTCTTTTCAACCTGCGCGGACTCGACCTTATCGCCTCGATGAAAGGTCATCATGCAGCCATCGGAATGCATGCTGCTGAACAAACTCCAACCCTTGATTCCTTGCTGGTGGAAGAATTACCGGAACAAACTGAGAATACCAGTTTCTCACCGGATGAGATTCCGGATTTTACCACAATCACTGATCAAACCGAGAAAATTTTTACCATTCTGCCTCCCAATCCTCTGTTTTATCCGAAGGATTTCAAACCAATCCTGCAATCTGCCTACCGGAATATATCGAAATATGCCCGTAAACAGGAACGCGGTGTTATCCGGGATGTGCATGTTGAGCTGATCGCCCATCTCGATACGTTTGATGATACCATGATCCTGCTCGATCAAAACCTGAAAGTCGAAGATGTGGTGCTGACAAGAAAAGTCAAAAAGAAAGAGGAGGAGATGCGCCTGAACTGGGCTGAGTTCAGAGAAATTATCGATGCTGCCGATCCGGCCCTCATTGAAAACTGTAACCCGGCGTTACGCGGAATTGCACTCCACGCACAGTTCGCGCTTGCCCTGGCCTCACAGGGAGCCATATTGCCGCAGTTGCTTGTAAACAATGAAAACAACTACCTGGTCCGATGGGTCCCTGCAGAAAACGATCCGCAGGTGCGCATACTGGCACAACCGCTGCAGGAATTTACACCTCCTGGTACGGTATGGATATGGACACAACCCGAAAAAGGAGAGGAGAAATATGCCGCGCTAATCCCTGCCGAAAACTCCCGTATGCTGACTTCAATCTTCCTGGAATCATATCACCTGACACTCCCGTATGATCTCAAGTTCTGGAATAACGAAAAGGATGTGGTGCTGAATTTGTTTTTCAATCATAAACCTTATCCCTTCAGGGGGCTGAACGAAAAGCAGACCCCAAACTCGATACAGCTATGGCTGAAAAGGCTACATGTCACAGCCAGAAAATGGCAACCGTTGATACAGGTTGAAGAAAAAAACGGAGCATTTACCCTCGATATCCTTGCTGGCAATTCAGATGCTCCAACCGAGGCTCCGGTTCCCTTAAAACAACTGATTTCAGATAAAAAATATCAGTCGGTAAGCCTGGAATTGCTCCGTGATATCTCCAGCCTCACAGGATTTCTGCCCGGGCTGGATTATTACATCCGTAATTCGGCCAATAAGCCCATGACCTTTAATGGCAATCAGTTTGCCGAAGTCTTTCAGAAAATCCTTCCCATTCTGAAGATGGTCGGCATGGGCATACTTTTACCAAAGGAGCTGGAAAAACTGCTCATTCCGAGACCTTCGTTGCGGCTTACTGCCAAAGATGGCGGCAGGTCAGCCTCTTTTCTCGGGCTTGATCAGATTCTCGGGTTCGATTACCAGGTGGCAATTGGCGACCGCGTGATGTCACTGGAGGAGTTTCGCAAGCTCACCGGCCGGCTTTCCGGTATTGTTAAAATCAAAGATCAGTATGTTCTGCTGAACGAAAGCGACCTGGAAAAGATCTTTAATCCCCGGGATTTTCCCGAAAAACTCTCCTCGCAGCAACTGCTTAAAGCGGCGCTGGCAGAAGAATTCCGGGGGGCAACCATTGGCCTGGACCCCAACGTGCGCAAGCTTATCAAAAAGCTGACTTCACCCGGAATCATCGCCTTGCCAAAGGGTATTAGTGCAACACTGCGGCCCTATCAGTTAAATGGGTTCCGGTGGATGGCGCAGCAGTCGAAAATTGGCTTTGGCAGTCTTATCGCCGATGATATGGGATTGGGGAAAACCTTACAAGTGATTGCACTTCTGCAAAAATTCAAACTCGAGGGATTGCTTGACAAAGAGAAGGCGCTGGTTGTTGTTCCCACCACCTTGCTTACCAACTGGATGAAGGAGCTGGAGAAATTTGCCCCATCGCTGCGTGCCACTGTTTATCATGGACTGGGCCGGAAACTGGACCTGAAAAAAACCGATATCCTTCTCACCACTTATGGGATGGTACGGAGCGACCTGAAAATACTGAAAACAAAGCCGTGGTATGTGGTTGTAATCGATGAAGCGCAAAATATCAAGAACTCTTCAACCGATCAAACCCGTGCGGTGAAAAGCATCAAATCGGCCATCCGGATTGCCATGAGCGGCACTCCGGTTGAAAACAGGCTTTCTGAATACTGGAGCATCATGGATTTCGTCTATCCCGGCTATCTCGGCCCCGCGAAATCCTTTGCCGAAGAATTTGCCGAGCCTATTCAGGTTTATCACGACAGGGAACGAGCCAGCCTTTTTCGTAAAATAACGGCTCCCTTTATTCTCCGCAGGTTGAAAACCGACAAGTCGATCATTAATGACCTGCCTGAGAAAATTGAGAACAACCGTTATTGCAGCCTTACCGGCGAACAGGCCGGATTGTACCAAAATGTGGTCGACAATGCCCTGAATGCGATCGAAGGAGCCGAAGGGATCCAGCGGCGGGGAATGGTGCTGAAGATGATTACCTCCCTGAAACAGATCTGTAACCATCCCGATAACTTTCTGAAAAAAGGAAAGGCCGATCCGGACGTTTCCGGAAAATCGCAGATGCTGATGGAGGTGCTCGACAGTATTCACGAGGCGGGAGAAAAAACACTGTTGTTCACACAATACCGGGAGATGGGCGACATCCTGGTTCCGATGATCGAAAACCGGTATGGCTTCACCCCTCTCTTCCTGCATGGAGGGACAACCCGTAAGCTGCGGGATGAATATGTCGAAGCGTTTCAGGAAAAGCGAAACCAGTGGATCTTCATCTTATCACTAAAAGCGGGGGGCACCGGTCTGAATCTTACCGCCGCCAGTCACGTGATCCACCACGACTTCTGGTGGAACCCTGCAGTTGAGGCACAGGCCACTGACCGTGCCTACAGGATCGGGCAAGATAAAAACGTGATGGTGAACCGCCTGCTGACCCGGGGTACGTTCGAGGAGAAGATCGACGAAATGCTGAACGGCAAAAAGGAGTTAGCCAACTTAACTGTCTCCTCTGGTGAAAAATGGATCGGCGATTTGTCGAACAAAGAGCTGAAGGAGATTTTCAGGCTGGTATAAGAGTGTAAAATCCCGTCAATGCATGACCATGGCCTTCCTTCTCAGCTGGCTGCTTTTTTCCGCTTCCGCCCAAGCCACCAGGCAAAAAAACCGGTAACCTGGATGAGCAGGATCGCCAGTCCGCAAATGGGCACTACCAGGATATAAAAGGGGCCAAGCAGGGGCTCAAAAATGCGGCCTGTGTGAACTTCGAGGGATGCATTCCAGAGGGAGATGGGACTTGCCTCAGCCACCTGGACGGGCATTTCGGTAAAGGGTGGAGCCGATTTCAGCCCGATGGCCCCGGCTGCATAATCGAAGATGTACTCATGACCGGAACCGGTCCGAAGATATCCGGCAACAGTCAGGTTCCCGAAGGGTGCGCCTCCCCGGCCGGTATCCACGTATTCCATCCCGGTGAAACAGTCGGTGATCTCACCGGTAGCCGGGTTCCAGTCGAAAATGCCGCTGAAGGAACCGATCCGGTAACGCCCGGGCCCGATGACCCCGAAGACATTTATTCCCATCACGCTCACCGGGGGCTGAACGGCGAAAGGCTGAAGCCGACTGCCAAACCAGTCGGCCGAATAATAGATCCCTTCGCTGGTAGCTACAAGGAAGATCCCTTTTTCACGGTCATACAGCAGGTCACGGAACCGGTCGAACCAGGGGTTTGGACTGTCGAGTTCTGAGAATTTGATCTTCGCGACCCTGGAACCCGCGATGGGGATCAGCAAAGGCGGTCGCAGGAACATCCCTGTGAGGGTGGTCAGGATTAGCAGCGGAAGGAACCAGGAACCAAGCCAGTTGTGCCAGCGGAGCGAACCGCGGTTAAAGCGCCTGAGGCGGGTTTTCGTCGCTTCCTTCATCCGTTTCAGGACATACGGCACGGTGAACCAGATCAGCCCTGTGATGCAGATGATGATGAAAAGGAACCCAACGGCATCTACGATCAGCTTACCGGTGGTCCCGTAAATTTCCCCGCTGTGGATCACCCAGAGGGTTTTAAAAAGGCCCGTCTTTCCGTCGTCATCGATAGCTGCCGGAACAGGTATGATGCGAAATCCTGCCTTTAGTTCTCCGAGCGGCCTCCACAGGAGATTTGAACGGGTCATCACCAGCAGCGAATCGCCGGCGGTTAGCACTTTGACGATCCTTTTCTCCGGCACTGGAAGCTGCACCGGCCTCCAGCCTTCCTGCCCGCGGTCGAACACATATAGCCCGAACAACGTCCCGGCGTACAACTGTCCATCTGCTGTCTTCAGTATGGAGTTGATTTTCCGGTTGTCAATTCCCTTCGGAAATCCGTTGTTAAAGTCTGAAAAATGAGAGAAGGTACTGTCGCTAATCCAGGCTCCGGTATTTCCATAGATCAGCATACTGTCGGAACTGATCGTTACCGACCCCTTGACAGCCGCCAGATTCCAGTTTTTCCAGGTATAATTTCCTGGCAGCCATTTCCTGTTTATATCCACCGAAGAGAGAAGCTCCCGATGGTTCAGGATGATCCCCGAAACCGCAAAAATGAGGATGAACAGGGTAAAGAAAAGCGAAGGCCACTTGTGGTACTTACGGAAAATGCTAAGCATGAAACCAATTGGTAAAATCGCTATTTCTTAAAGTAGCTATGAAACATACCGTCACTTCCGCTTTCAGAGTGTGTTTCAAATCCTGCCGCCGACATCTTTTCGATCATGGGAGCAGGCGGGAATGGGGTGATGATCTCGAAGATCTCCCCCGGGTTCAAAGTTGCACATTCCTGCTGCACCAGCTCCAGCGGGTGGATTCCCTGTGCCAGCAAAGGCCGCGCATCCAGGGTGATCTTAATCTTCTCTTTATCTAACCAATCAGCCATAATATTTTATTTTTCGCTATTTCACCAATTTGCTATTTTGCTATTTTTTATATGTCAGCAATCTCTGATCCCCCGCCAGCGTACGCTTTTCTGTGAGGTCCTGCGACATCTCCAGGGTGCCGAGGTACTCCCCTTTTTCATTTCGGAGGGCAAAATATTCGATGTGGATGAACTTGCCGCCCATCTGTATCCAGAAGGGGGCGCTGTCAGCTTTCCCGCTTTTGAAGTCGCCGACAATCTGGTCAACTACATGAACACTCGAGGGCGGATGGCACATGCGCACATCGCGTCCGAGAATGGCCCGGTTGCGGTCGAAAATGCGCTCCTTCCCTTGCGAGAAGTACTTTACCTTATCATCCCTGTCAACAAAAGTGATATCAATGGGAAGTGTGTTGAGAATCGAAAGCAGCTCTTCAGAAGAGAATTTACCGCTGGGAAGATTGATCGTCCCCTCCTCGGCCGAAGTCTCCTCCGCAATCGTCATGCCCGCCGGATTCCAGGTTAATTTCGGATCATAGAGGCAGTAGCCGATCTCGTTTGTCTGCTTGTAGATCTGGTACCAGTCTGCCTCGGTAAGCTTGTCGAGGGTCATGGGGAGAAGTATCTCCTCCTCCTTCATGATCATGTCGGTGATGGCCTTGGCTGCAGGCTGCAGGTGCAATTCGATCTTCATCTGCATCATCTCCGGAGTAAAAACACCCGGCATGTTCAGTGAATTGACCGCGTTTTTCAGGAGGTCGCGCGTTTCATCGTGCTTGCCCCACATCACCTTCGGCGGGCCCGTTATACCGTATCTTTCCAGGAACGGAAACAGCAGGTTCTCCTTACGGCGGTAATGCTTATCAACGTCCATGAGGCTGTTGAAATGTCCTTTTACGGAATTGATATACTTCTCTGCGGAATCTCCTTTCATTCCTGAATCTACGGATGTAAATAGTCCCTGCAGTTCACCGGCTATCCTGGCAAGCTCCCTGTTCTCCTGTTTAAAGGTATCAACCGGGTGACCCGGCGGAACAATTTTCATCCCCGTGAGGTCAATGTGGCCTTCCAGCGCCTGGGAGTGGATGTCGCAAAGGCGAAGGACTTCTGCCTCCGGAAGTCCTTCGCTTATAAGCTCCTGCTCAACTTCAACCACAAGTCCGTACGGAACTTTCGACATAATTTCAATGAGGCGTGCTTTCACCGCCTCCGGTGCAACCCCTTCATGAAGCTGCATGATCATGTGCTTCAAAAGTTCTTTCTTTTCCTGCAGGTTGTTAATCAATTCACTCATCGCCTATCCTTTAATCATTGTTAATACCATTTTAAACTTCTCTGTCGCGTTTACTGCATGCGGAATGCCGGCGGGCATGATGATGGTATCGCCGGTGTCAAGTGAATGCAGCACATCGTTGATGGTCACCTCTCCCCGGCCTTCGATTACCTGCAGCATGGCGTCGTATGGAGCCGAGTGGGTGCTGAGCCGCTGACCCTTATCGAACGAGAACAGGGTAACTGTTCCTACCGGGCGGTCAATCACCCGCTTGCTGATGATCCCTTCGGAAGAGTAATCCACCTTCTCGGGAAACCTGAACACATTCGAGTGCTCAAATAACGCTTTTTCCATTTTTAACTTTTAACTTTTAACTATTAACTTTTAACTTGCTTTTTTATCGACCACCCCCCTTTAAGACCGAAAATAAACCAGGCCAGGGCCAGTGTTCCGGCGGCGAAAACAGTGTCGCCGATAACCCGCAGCCACCGGAAAAATTCGATGGTGGGATCCTGCATGAACTCAGCCGAACGGGCATACCACATTCCCGTACGCACGCTTACCCAGGTCTGGGCCAGTCCGACCGGAAGCACGCTGATCAAAACCATGAGTGCGAGCCCGATGTTGATCGACCAGAAGGCGAATTTAACCCATTTTTCCTTCCATACTTTTTCTGGATCCATGCTTTTCAGAACAAAGAGCATCAGTCCTATACCCAGCATGCCATAAACTCCAAACAGTGCGGTATGTCCGTGAACCGGTGTGGTGTTGAGTCCCTGCATATAATAGAGGGCAATCGGCGGGTTGATCAAAAAGCCGAAGATCCCGGCACCAACAAGGTTCCAGAAGGCAAC
>CAYHCQ010000075.1:10492-15069 GCA_964355115.1 uncultured Prolixibacteraceae bacterium
AATCCTTCAACCCAAAGGTGAACCACCCACCATCGCCAGTATTCGGCAACCGCGAGATGTGTTTGCTGACCCCACATCAGACCGGCGCCATAAAAGGCGGCAATAGCAATCGACGAGATCAGGAACATTGACAGGAGTGAACGGTTTTCTGAACGTGCTTTAAACGCAGGTGCCAGTCCGCGCCCCATGAGCACCAGCCAGATGATGAGGCCGACAAACAGGAAGATCTGCCAGAAACGTCCCAGGTCAACATATTCGTATCCCTGATGACCAAACCAGAAATTCTGCATCAGGCCAAGCTTCTGCATTACACCAAACCACTGACCGATAAGCGAACCTACCACAATAACAAGCAGGGCCAGGAATAGGAAATTAACCCCGAGCGCCTGGAATTTCGGCTCCTTCCCGGAAACCGCAGGAGCAAGATAAAGCCCGGTGGCTAACCATGAGGTGGCAATCCAGAAGATAGCCAGCTGAATGTGCCAGGTGCGGGAAATCGAATATGGCAGGATGCCGGAAAGCGGCAGTCCGTAAAATGCCTGTCCTTCCACTCCATAATGCGCTGTTATCACACCCATCAGGATCTGTACAAGGATAAGTGCCGTAACCACCCAGAAATACTTCAGGGTTGCCTTCATGGAGGCCGTCTGGATTCCACCAAGCAGGGGGTCCTTTGAAGGCAGTTCGTGGTCAGCCAGACCCTCCTCTTTACGGGTGGCATAATACCATCCCATAAGTCCGATACCGGCCAGCAGCATGATAACGCTAAAGCCCGTCCAGAGGACCAGCGAACTGGTCGGCTTGTTTGCCACCAGCTCTTCCGAAGGCCAGTTGTTGGTATAGGAGATGTCACTGCCGGGACGGTTTGTAACGCATGACCAGGAAATCCAGAAGAAGAAGGCATTCATTTTGCGCATCCGTTCAGGATCCTTGATGGAATTGGGTGGAATAGCATAGTTGTCGCGAAGCTCCTCGAGTTTCGGGTCGTTCATGAAAAGGCTTTTGTAATGCTCGCCGGTAGCTGCAATAGCTGCTGCCCTGATGGGCGATACAACTGTTTTATCGCTTGCCTCATCGTAAGTGTTGGTTCGCAGTTCCTTCTGAAGCCGAACTTTTAATACGGCCTTTTCCTCGTCAGATGCTTCACTGTATTTTTTGTGGTAAAGGGTATCTGACAAAGTATTCAGGATGTTTTCCGACTCCCTGTGAAGCCAGTCGGCCGACCAGTCGGGAGCTACATAGGACCCGTGTCCCCATACGGTGCCAACCTCCTGGCCGCCTATCGACTGCCAGATGTTCTGCCCGTCCTTGATGTCCTGACCGGTGAAGAGCACGATGCCATCGGTTGTTACAACCTCTGCCGGGATCGGCGGGGCTTTGCGGTAGATCTCACCACCGAAATAAAGCAATACTGAGAAGGAGATCGCCATTACGGCAATAAATCCAATCCAAAGTTTCCGTGTATTCATATGTTATGATTTAAAGTTTCTCTATAATTCATGCCCACTCCTCTTCCAGCATCTCTCCCTGAACCGAGATGATGGATCGCTTGATCGGAATATTCCTGCCTGAAGCATCGCGGGCCATTTTGGCCATCTGCAGCAGTCCGCCACAGCAGGGAACTTCCATCATAACCACGTTAAGCGAATTGATCCTGGTCTCGTTTATCATGGAGGTGAGTTTCTGGATATAAGACTCTTTGTTGGAGTCGAGCTTGGGACAGGCAATGGCGATGGTCTTGTCCTTCATATAACGGGCATGGAAATCGCCCATGGCAAATGCAGCACAATCGGCCGCAAGGACCACATCAGCATTTTTAAAATAGGATGCCTGGGGGTTTAGCAGGTGCAACTGTACCGGCCACTGGCGCAGCTCGGAGGGAGCGCTTACAGGTGCAGCGGCAGCCGCACTGGTTACCGGTTTCTCCTCTTCTGTGCGAAAATCCCTGGCCATCGAGCCCTGGCAACCGCAGGCAGAAGCGCTGTGTTCTTCATGTTTTTCCATAGTCGTATCGATGTTGTTTTCTTTTAAATAATCAATGGCTTGCTGTAAAAATTCATGTTCATTATGATCGCGCAGGTGCTGCAGATGGGCAAGAATGGTACTCTTTCCTTTGGTTACAAGGATCTCCATTACCTTCCGTTCATCGTATGGCTCTGCCTCGCGTTCAATTATTTCAATAGCGCCTTCAGGACAATGGCCAATACAGGCTCCCAGCCCGTCGCAAAACAGATCACTGATCAAGCGTACCTTTCCGTCGATAATCTGGAGCGCCCCCTCCTGGCAATTCGGTATGCAGAGCCCGCATCCGTTGCATTTCTCTTCATCAATCTGGATAATCTTTCTCTTCATATTGTATAATATATAGTAATTAGGTATTTAATTGCTTATATATGTATAAAAATTTTTAGATATAGGATTGCAGTGTCTGATCCTGCAGGAATTTCTTAAATTCAGCCGTTAACTTGTTTACAACATTGCCCATCAGGCAGCGGTCGAATCCGCAAAGATCGTATGAGAGAGGACAGTCGGTTACATCCAGCGGACCCTCTATCGATTGATAAATATCCAGCAGGTTGATATCCTTGGGACTCTTCTTCATGGAAAACCCGCCCGACGGACCCCGTACCGACTTCAGCATGTCGTTCTTTACAAGCCTTTGCAGTACCTTTGCAATGTGATTTTTGGAAAATCCGGTAATTTCGGCAACCTTTACCGCGTTAATGCCATTTTCGGCCCTGGCGATCAGTACCATGCTATGAATAGCGATGGAGGCGGCTTCAGAAAGGGCGAAAATTTTAGACATCTATTGTAACCATTTAGGTATTTGAATGCGCAAATATAAAAACAATTGTTAATTGTGCGACAAATGAATGAAAAAAAATTGATTTCGTGAAAATTCGATAAATTGCAGCGATGATGATCACCAGCACCCACAACCCCGCAATCAAGAACATCCTGCTCCTTCAGGAGAAGCCCCGCGCCCGCAAAGAGCAGGATCTCATCGTGATCGAAGGGGTGCGAGAAATCGCCATGGCCATGGCAGCAGGGTTCGAACTGACAGCCCTCTATTTTTGTCCGGCAGTGATGGAGGAGGAGGAGTCCCATGAGGCTTTCTCAGTTTCGCTGCCCGGGCGGATCGAAGTATCGGAACAGGTTTTCTCGCGGATTGCCTACCGGGAGGGTTCCGGCGGAATGATTGCCCTGGCGCGGCCAAGGCGACTGAAGTTAACCGATCTCCGGCCCGGACCTTCGCCTTTGATCCTTGTCCTTGAAACCGTTGAAAAGCCGGGAAACCTGGGGGCTCTTCTCCGCACTGCCGACGCTGCCAATGTCGACGCCGTGATCGTGTGCGACCCGCAAACCGACATATACAACCCCAATGCCATAAGATCCAGTGTTGGGTGTATCTTTACAATCCGTGTTGTAACGGCAACTTCGCAGGAGACCATTGACTGGTTGCGGGATCAGAAAATCCGCACCTTCGCAACCGCCCTGACAGCAACTGAATTCTATCACGAAACCGATTTTTGTCAGCCCGCTGCAATTGTCATGGGGTCGGAAGCCACCGGATTAAGTAACACATGGCTGGAACAGGCCGACACCCTGATAAAAATCCCGATGATGGGAAAAATCGACTCGATGAATGTTTCGGCTTCGGCTGCCATTGTAGTGTTTGAAGCCAGGCGGCAGCGGAATTTCAGGTAATCCTATTTGTATTTTTCGTTTTCCGGCCTGAGCACAAGAAATCCCTTGGGCATTTTGCTTTTGGCCTCGATGAGCTTACCGGTCACGGGATGGTTGAAGGCAAGATAAAATGCATGCAGCCGGATGCGCCGTTCAAACCGGTCGTCGGCACCATACCGGCGGTCGCCCACTACCGGACAACCCATTTCTGACAGATGCACCCTGATCTGGTTCTTGCGGCCGGTCTCCAGTTCCACCTCAAGCAGGGTAAAATCGGGGGTGCGGTCCATGACACGATAGTGGGTGATGGCCAGCTTAGCCCCCTCCTGAACCTTTACTGAGTAAACCTTTTGGTCGCGCCCTTCGGTCACCCAGGTTCGAACGGTCCCGGAGTCGTCTTTCACCACCCCTTCAACAAGCGCATAATAGAGCTTTTTCGACGCATGCCACTGGTTCTTGAACTGCTCCTGAATGGCCTCCGTTTTGGCAAAGAGAATGAGTCCTGACACCTCCCGGTCGAGCCGGTGAACCACAAAGATGCGCTCTTTCCCTTTGGAAGCTACCTTTACATGATCAAGCATGATCTTGTAGAATGAAGTGCCTCCCAGCCCCCGGTCGCCAATGGTCAACAGCCCCGGCGGTTTTTCGGTGATAAGGATATGATCGTCTTCAAAATAGACCGGGTAGGGCGGTTTTATCTTGGAGGGAACATAGGTCTGGCGGGTGTATTCCACCGAATCTCCGGGTTTCAGAACGGCCGCCGGGTTGGTAACCATCTTGCCGTTAACCCTCACGCTCCCGTGGGTGATCAGCTTTTTAACCGTAGTCCTTGAGGCTGTTTTAAACTCCTCCAGCATCACCTCCCCCAACGACATCTCCGCTTTTACCTC
>CAYHCQ010000075.1:15169-17248 GCA_964355115.1 uncultured Prolixibacteraceae bacterium
TCCACCTCCATCACCACCGGGTTGTGATCGGAAAACTCAAACGCCATGGGGATGGTTTTTATTCCCTTACGCTTAACATTTGGCGAAACCACAAAGAAATCTATCGTTGTGGTACGCGTAATTCCTTTACAATAAGGCATATCAGCATTGCGGTTGCTGGTTAGCCAGGGATCTGAGATAAACTCCCATCCGGGTAGAAATGAATTGTCGATCGGCGGCTTTATTTTATACACAGGGTCGTTTGAAAACACAAGAGAAGGATCGAACCCGCGGGGGTTATCGTTCCAGTCGCCTCCGGCAACCACCCAGTTTCCTTTCTTATACTCACCCATAAGGTATTCCTGCAATGTTGTCAGCTCCATTTTTCTCACGCTGCCATCCTCATCAAAGGCAGAGTTATGAAGGTTGACGACAACCAGCTCCTTCCCGCCCCCCATCTTGTACTTCAAGGCAAGGATACACCGCTTAAGCATGAAGGTGCTCGTTGGCCAGGTGAAATTTGTATTGAGGGAGACCACCTCCGCCTCAACAGCACGAAACGGGCTGAAGGAGGCCAGTCCGGATACTACCCGCCCCATCGGCTCCGTAAAGGGAACCGGCACATAGCGGCAATCGTAGGTTTTTCCGAAGGCATAATACGCACCGGGCAGAACGCCGGCCAGCTCAGCAAGGATATCAATATTGTAGGCGCGTTTCGACCTTCTGTCAAGCTCCTGGAGGAAGATGAAATCGAGGGTGTCATAACCTGCAACTGTTTTTTTTATCCCGGCAAGCGCCTTGTTAAAAATATCCCTTGGAGGAATAACCATCTTGCCGCCGTCATAAAAAAAGTCTGTCTCACTGCCCATCCCGGCATATCCGATATTCCAGGTTAAAAAGGTAACTGTCCGTTTCCCCGGATCAATGGTCTTGCCGCTGAAATTGGCTTCGGCCGGGGCAATTGCAGGGGGCCTGTATTCGGTGAGCGTCGCAAATAAAAGGAATCCGGCTAAGGCCAAAACCGGAATCCCGATGACAATTCCGGAAACTTTCAGCAGGATATGAAGCGGTCGTGACATGGCGTTGAAAATTCGAAAGTACGCATTTTTTGTTAACTTTACCTCCTCGGCCTAACCTTACCATCGTAATATGCCAATCCTCGGGTCCCTGATCAGAACAGCATATGAACTTCGTCAGCTGCCAATGGACATTATCAGAATCAGTCCCATCGCTCAGCAGAAGAAGATACTGAGATCTCTTCTTCTTAAAGCGCAGAACACTGCTTTCGGAGAGCATTACGACTTTGCGGGAATACTCGGCAGTTCCGATTTTTTACTCCGGTTCAGGGAGACTGTACCGGTACACGACTACAGCTCCATGTTTAAAAGCTGGTGGTACCGAAGTCTCAACGGCGAACCCTGGGTTACCTGGCCGGGCAAGATCAAGTATTTTGCATTGACCTCCGGAACCTCTGAGGCCTCCTCCAAACACATCCCCGTAACCAGCGATATGCTGCGTGCCATCCGCAGGGCCAGCGTCAGGCAGCTGGTTTCAACAACAAAATACGATTTCCCTGATGAATTTTATGAAAAAGGGATTCTGATGATTGGCGGAAGTACACACCTTCAGTACAATGGAACCTATTATCAGGGCGATCTTTCCGGTATTACAGCCAGCAACCTCCCCTTCTGGTTTCAACACTTTTACAAACCCGGCCGGAGTATTTCGAGGGAACAGGAGTGGTCGGTAAAACTCAATGAGATCATCCGGAATGCCAGGAACTGGGACATCGGGATCATTGTGGGGGTTCCTGCCTGGATCCAGATCATCCTCGAAAAAATCATCGATGAGTACAAAGTTTCTACCATCCATGATATCTGGCCAAACCTTGCCGCCTACGTGCACAGCGGGGTCTCCTTTGCCCCCTATCTCCGGAGCTTTGAACAGCTGCTCGCCCGGCCCATTCTCTTCAACGAATCATACCTGGCATCCGAAGGATTTATCGCTTTTCAGCAGCCTGGTTCAGTAAGCGGAATGGAGATGATCCTCGACAACGGCATTTTCTACGAATTCATCCCCTACAACGATGCAAATTTCGAT
>CAYHCQ010000076.1:0-17216 GCA_964355115.1 uncultured Prolixibacteraceae bacterium
AGGAGGATGATGAAGTTGACCGGGAAGAGAAACGGGAATACCAGGCTGAGCAGAAACATAGTTGCAAAAAGGTAGGGATCGCGGTTATATGAAATGCTTGTCCGGTCCGTGACGAACAAAACTCCTGCAATCAATAATCCCAGCGACAAACAATACAGCCATAAATACTCCCTGAATCCGAATTTGAAAAGTACCAGGGAACAGAACAGAAAATAGAAAAACAGGTTGAAGGAGGCGACAGCCACCTCGGTATACGGCGATGACCTGTGGTGGCCGCTGAAACCTTTGTAAACTCCGGTTCCGAGAAACATAACGAAAAGGAGCCCGGAGTAAACGAAAAATGGCAACAGCATGGTCCTGTCAGCGCCCATGACAACTTTAAGCACGAACCACACCCCGAAAACTGTCCAGGCAAGAACCACATTGACCTTCACCGGGAGGGTTGAATGGAGCCGGGTACCGTTAATGTAAAGTAAAATGGAAAAAAAGGCAATCAGGGGAAAGATCAGGTGAGCCTGCCAGCCAAAATGTCGCGCTATGTAAATTACGGCAGCATAGAACACCACAAGCAGGATCCTGGGTATTTCACGCCACCTGAATTTCACCGATATGAGCAATAAGGCAAGAACTGCTGCGGCTGCCAGTCCGCCCCAGAGCATCATGGCCCCGGCATCAGCCGGAACAGGGGCCGCGACTACTGCTGAGGCAGCCGGTGCAGTTTCCGGAGCCGTTGCAAGTACCTTATCCGACGACTTCATGGTCTGCAGAACGCCGAGCAGCTTGTCCGCTGAACTCACAGCGTAAAACAGGCTGGCCAGGATAAACAGTATCCCGAAAATCCGCAGTAAATGCTTAATAATTACCGTCTCAACCTTTTTGATAAAACTGGGTTTGCCCGATTCTTCCGGTTTCTTCTTTTTCCTAGGCTGTCTCCGGCGCGACCTGATCTCTTGCATCCGCAATTGTTATTGAATTTGCCCGTAAAAGTAATAAGAAAAAACAATATACCTTTATCGGTTCAAATACATTCTCATGTGTGGACGGTATTCATTTGCCCTAGAAGATGCACTGATAAAGGAACGTTTTGGAGTGAGGGTGCGCACTGCCATATATAAGGCCCGCTACAATTGCGCACCATCGCAGGAGCTGGCCGTCATTTCCGGAAATGCGCCCGGCGACATCTCCTTTTTCCGCTGGGGACTTATCCCTTCGTGGGCAAGGGATCCTTCTATCGGCAACAGGATTATCAATGCCCGGGCGGAGACCATAACCGAGAAACCATCCTTCCGGAATGCATTTAAAAACCGGCGCTGCCTTGTGCCGGCCGACAGTTTTTTTGAATGGAAGAGGGAAAAAGAAAAAACGCCTTTCAGGATCCTTATGAAAAACCGGAATCCCTTTGCCATGGCAGGTATCTGGGACAAGTGGACCGCTCCCGGCGGGGAGGTTATCCACTCCTTTTCAATAATCACTACACTTCCCAATGAACTGGTGTCGGACATTCACGACCGGATGCCTGTTATACTTCACCCGGCCGATGAGGAGCGCTGGCTGATGGCTGCATCAGAACCTGAATTGCTGAATCTTCTCAGACCCTACCCGGCAGAAGAGATGGAGGCTTATGCGGTATCAAAACTGGTGAACTCCCCGGCCAACGACTCAAAAGAGATCTTTATCCCGTCATGAGGGAGCACCCCCGGGCATCGCTGATATCGAACCGGCCAAGCACTTCGAACCTTCCGTCGGTATGGAGCCGTCCCAGATCCTGGGTTGCTATAAATGAGCAGGAGTGAATATTGGCCAGGTCGACGATGTTGATGCCGCCACTCTTCCCCGGACCGGTATAACAGAACGGATCGTTGGCATCGCGGATGAGGATTCGCATCCAGGGTGGGCTTGAGAAGAGGCCGTCGCCAGGTGAGTATGCCTGTGAAAGCATCTCTGTCATCCCGTATTCGGAGTGGATCTTCTCAATGCGGAAGGCCGGACAAAGGATTTCGTGAAGCTCATCGCGCGTCATCTCTTTCCTCTTCCCTTTCATACCTCCGGTTTCCATCACAACAAGCGACCCGTAAGCGCCGGGGTAAGCCTCGGCAAATTCGAGCAATGCATAGGTTAAGCCGATCAGAAAAACCTTCCGGCCAGTCATCCGTGCCTGGCTGAGCCGGGCGTGAAGTCCTGTGAAACTGCTCAGAAAATAACCGCTTTCAGCGCTCTGGCTAAGATCCATCAGCCGCTGAACCATGAAGACCAGCGATGAGTCGGGATTCTGCTCAGGCGTTGGTGTAAGTGCCAGGAAGTGGTAGTTGTCGGGGTCACCGTAAAACCGTTCGAACCCCTTCTGAAGCGAATTGCGGTAAATGTTCAGGTCGCTGATATGGTGGCTGCTGCGCATTGAGCCAGTGGTGCCGCTGCTGCGGAAAGTACGCTGGGTAGGCTTCTCGCCACAGATGATATCCTGTGTCTTGAACAGTTCAATGGGCAGAAAAGGGATGTCGGTGACCGTTCTTACCGATTCGACGCTGATCTTTCGGAGGTCAACATAGTCACGGTAAACAGGATTCATACCATACTGAAACCTGAATGTCGCCAGCGCGTGTGCCCGGAACTCTTCTTCGGAGGCTATTGTAAAGGGTAATTGCGGAATTTCCATCTTCTGTTTTTCAATATTATATGCCGAATTTTTCATAATTTTACGGCCTCTCAAAGATAGTGCTTTTTACCCTTGACACCGGCCTTATGTGCTTCAAACTTCCAACGGCTCTGCGTATATCATCGGCTTGTGCTATAATTTGCGGTCTCTTCATGGCCTCGTCATGCATGAAAAAAGAGGAGTATCCCGATACTCCGCAGATTGCCTTTGAAGGATTTACTCTGGTTTTCGATACGGGAAAAGTTGCACGGCAGGGTTTTCTTACCATCTCGTTCAGGGATGGTGACGGAGATATCGGCTTAACCGCCGGCGACACCAACTTTCCTTACAACCGGAACGGGGATTACTATTATAATTATGTAATCCGTTATTATGAAAAACAGCAGGGCACATTTGTTCTTGTCCCCCTCGATCCACCCTACAGTGCTAGGATTCCCTTCCTCATTCCGGGCGCATATGGCCGGGCCATCAAAGGCATAATCGTCGACACCCTTCCGCTCAATCCGCAGCCTGTTTACGACACCATAAAACTGGTCTTCTTCATTTACGACAGGGCGCTGCACAAAAGCAATTCGGATTCCACACCACCGCTAATTCTCAGGAGGCGATAATTACGGATGGACAGAATATACGCTGAACGAAAGTACATAATCATCGGTTTTTTTCTCCTGATCGGCCTCCTTTTCATTATCCGGCTTTTTTATGTTCAGATACTGGTCGATAAATACATTCTTTCGGCTAACAATAATGTTCTCCGGTACATGACACAGTATCCTGCACGCGGACTGGTGTTCGACCGCAAGGGAAAGCTGCTGGTATATAACGAAGCTGCTTACGACCTGATGGTTGTTCCCCGGCAGGTGAAAAATCCTGACACTGCCGCACTCTGCGAACTCATCGGCATCGACCGGAAGGAGTTTCTGGCCCGCATGAAACGTGCAAGGAACTACTCCCCTTACAAGCCTACCATCTTCGAAGCTCAGATTACCCGCGAAAATTATGGTTACCTCGAAGAGAAACTCTTCCGCTTTCCGGGATTTTTTGTCCAGTCGCGCACACTTCGCAAGTATACCTATTCCATTGCAGCCCACACCCTGGGCTATATCGGGGAGGCCAGTCCCGATGTGATTTCAAAAAATCCCTATTACCGGTCGGGCGACTACATCGGGATAAGCGGAATCGAAAAATCGTATGAGGAGCTTCTGCGTGGCAAAAAAGGCATGAAGATCAGGGTGGTGGATGTTTTTAACCGCGACAAAGGCACATTCCAGGAAGGAAAATACGACACCACCTCGGTGGCAGGCACCGACCTTTACTCCTCACTCGATGCCGACCTCCAGGCTTACGGCGAACTCCTGATGTCCAATAAAAAGGGGAGTATTGTGGCCATTGAACCCCAAACCGGCGAAATCCTCTGCATCGTTTCCAGCCCCTCCTATGATCCGAACCTGCTGGTGGGGAATATCCGGAGAAAAAATTACTCCATGCTACTCGCCGACACCGTTCTCGTTCCCCTGTTCAACCGCGCCGAAATGGCCAGTTACCCGCCGGGTTCAACATTTAAACTGGTGGATGCCCTCGTTGGCCAGCAGGAGGGCGTGCTGACTCCGGATACGAGATTTGCCTGCGGCGGGGGATTCAGCCTGGGCAATGGAAAAGTTGTGGCATGCCACCCCCACCCCTCGCCTCTCGATCTGGCCGGAGCCATCCAGGTTTCATGTAACACCTATTTCTGCAGGGCTTTCAGGGCTATAATCGACAAAAAGTCTGCCCTCAGCACCCGGGAGTCGTATGAAAACTGGCGCAAACACATGCTTAGTTTCGGATTCGGCCGGAAGTTAGGAATCGATATCCCTGGTGAACTCAACGGCAATATCCCCACACCTGCCTACTACGACAGGTACCACGGGAAAAACCGGTGGAAATCGATGACCATAATTTCGTTGGGTATCGGTCAGGGCGAAATCGGCATCACGCCGATACAACTGGCCAACCTCGCCGCCACCATCTCCAACAGGGGCTGGTTTTACACCCCCCACATCGTCCGGGCAATCGGTAAAAAGGACAGTCTCAACGCCGCATTCCTGCAGAAAAGGCACAGTAGTGTCGATCCCCGGTACTACGACATTGTGATCGAAGGGATGGCAAATGTGGTTACCGCAGGAACCGCCCGCGCAGTAATGATCGACAGCATAACTATGTGCGGCAAAACGGGGACCGCACAGAACCCGCATGGCAAGAACCACTCCATCTTTATCGCTTTCGCACCGCGAGAAAATACGAAGATCGCGATATCGGTGGTTTGTGAAAATGCCGGCTTCGGCGCAGCCTGGGCAGCACCCATTGCCAGCCTGATGATCGAAAAATACCTGAAGGGAAAAATAACCCGTAAAGACCTTGAAAACAGAATGATAAACGCAGATATAATTCACGGAAAAACACTACCCGATGCGGGAAGAGAGGGGAATATTCTACAAGATTGACTGGGTTCTGGTGGGCCTTTACCTGGCACTGGTCTTCATCGGCTGGCTGAACATCTATGCAGCCGTATTTGACGAAAACCACAACAACATCATCGACCTCACGCAGAAATACGGCAAGCAGATGATATTCATCCTTGCTGCCGCCCTCCTTGCAATGGGAACATTGATCATTGATCCCAAGTTCTTCAGCCAGTTTGCCTATTTCATTTATGGTGCCTTTCTCATCCTGCTGATCGTAGTCATCTTCGGAGGTCGCGAGATCGCCGGATCGAAAGGGTGGTTCGCCATCGGCGGGTTCGGGATACAGCCTGCCGAGTTTGCCAAAATGGCGACATGCCTGGCGCTTGCCAAGTACCTAAGCACCCTGGATGTCGATATAAGGAAGTTCAGCAACCTCCTGCTTGCATCCATTATCATACTTCTGCCCGCCGTGATCGTACTTCTGCAGCACGATACCGGGTCGGCCATCGTCTTCTTTGCCCTGATCATCGTGCTTTATCGTGCCGGACTTACAGGTTTCGTACCGCTGGCTGCCGTCGTTCTTCCGGTACTCGGTGTGCTCGCCCTCGTATTGCCAAAACTGATGCTTGCCGGAGCTTTACTTCTGGCTGCAGGCATATACTATTTTTACAGCACGAGGAAAATCCGCGATATCGTGATCATCACCCTTGTTTTCCTCGGTTCTGTGGGATTTGTCTTCACAGTTGATTACGGTGTAAAACACATCCTCGAACCACACCAGCGAAACCGTATCCAGGTCTTGCTCGGATTGGATACCGACCTTAAGGGAGCAGGCTACAATGTGAACCAATCACTCATTGCCATTGGCTCCGGACGCGTTTTCGGCAAAGGATTTTTACAGGGAACGCAAACAAAATACAACTTCGTGCCCGAACAGAGCACCGACTTCATCTTCTGTACCGTCGGGGAAGAGTATGGGTTTGTGGGCTCTTCAGTTCTTGTAATACTTTACACCAGCCTGTTCGTAAGGGTCCTGCTTACGGCCGAACGACAGCGCTCGCGGTTCAGCCGGTATTACGGGTACGGCGTGGCCTCCATCCTCTTTTTTCATTTTGCTATTAATATCGGAATGACCCTGGGCCTCGTACCGGTAATAGGCATCCCGCTACCGTTGGTAAGTTATGGCGGCTCCTCGCTGTGGGCGTTTACCTTGTTATTGTTTATCTTTATCCGCCAGGATTCCTATCGTTACGAACTCGTCTGAAACCGATGCCGGCAAAAAAAAAGATATCCGCCCCTGTTAAACGGACCATCCAGGTCAAAAACATGGTATGCAACTGCTGCATCAGGCTGCTGCACCGCGAACTCGATATCGACGGCATCATAATCCGCAACATCCGGCTGGGAATTATCGAACTCTCACACGATCCGAAGAAGATTAGCCTGAAAATGATCGAAAGGATGGTTGAGGGGTTCGGCTTTGAGATCCTCACCGACAAGGAGAAAATTCTTGTAGAGCAGATCAAACAGGCCATGATAGAGCTGATACACAATTCCACATACAATGCCATGGTGCGCAATTCTGACTACCTTGTGGAGCGTTTCAACATGTCGTATCCTTATATCTCCTCGCTTTTCTCGAAGCACGAAAACACCACTCTCGAAAAATTCACCATTCTCCACAAAATCGAAAAGGTGAAGGAGCTCATTCAATATGGAGAACTCACCCTCAGCGAAATTGCCTACATCATGGGCTACAGCAGTGTTCAGTACCTAAGCACGCAATTTAAATCGGTAACCGGCATCTCCGTCACCGATTACAAAGCCAACCCGGTTATCGAGCGCAAAGCCCTGGATAACCTGTAGCCCTGGACCATCTGTATCCTTGAACGATCTGTTGCCCTGACAACCACATGCTGAATTTCCTTAAAATCTTATACAATAAAATAAAAATATCGTAACGCCCGGGGTGTTGTATCATCCTAATATTGCATCGTCAAATTTAAAAGGCAAACCCCATGAAATTGAAAAAGAACGTAGCTGTCAGCGAATCGGGACTGCTCTTCAACCCGGTAACGGGTGAATCCTTCTCGGTTAACCCGATTGGAATCGAGATCCTGAACCTCATCCGCGAAGAGAAGAGTGAGGAGGAGATCGCCAAAGCCATCATGGCAAAATACAGCACCGACCTGCCCACCTTCGAAAAAGACTACCAGGATTTTATCGGCATCCTGTCTCACAATAATCTCGTGGAAAGCCATGAAGAAGCCAAAGCTTAATATTGCCGTAACGGGACTGAATGCCATCGACAGCCCCGGACCAGGGGTTTCGGTGATCAGGGGACTGCGTGAGGCAACCTCTTTCGACACCCGCATCATCGGGTTTTCGTATGAGTCGCTGGAACCAGGCATCTTCATGCACGACCTCATCGACCGCACCTATTCGATCCCTTACCCCACCGCCGGAATCGACACCCTGCTTGAGCGGATCGAATACATCCATAGCCGTGAAAAGCTGGATGTCATTATCCCCAATTTCGATGCCGAACTTTATCCCTTTATCAAACTGGAGCCGA
The DNA here is from genome assembly GCA_964355115.1 of uncultured Prolixibacteraceae bacterium. GTDB lineage: Bacteria > Bacteroidota > Bacteroidia > Bacteroidales > FEN-979 > JANXZO01. Next base: position 7,673 of record CAYHCQ010000076.1, read on the forward strand.
AATTAAAGGCAATGGGCATTCATATGTTCCTCCCGACAATGCACCAATTCGAGGAGCGACATAAGGTGAATCTCAACGATTTCGGCAAGAAGTATGGCATCAGTGTCCCGAAAAGCAAGGTGATCTACGACCTTAATACTGTTCACAGCCTGCTCTCCGAATTTTCATTCCCGATGATCGTGAAGGGAAAGTTCTACGATGCCTCGATCGCCTACAGCATCGAACAGGTGAAGAGCTATTTCAACAAGATCAGCGCCAAGTGGGGACTGCCGATCATCATCCAGGAGTTCATTCACGGTACCGAATTCAACGTAACCGGACTGGGCGACGGCAAGGGCAATACCATTGCCGCGGTGCCCATGCGCAAACAGTACATCACCGATAAGGGCAAAGCCTGGGGCGGCATCAGCATCTCCGATGAAAAGATGCTCGACATGACCCGGAAATTTCTCCGCAATACCAAATGGCGCGGCGGCTTTGAGCTGGAGCTGATGAAGAACAAGGATGGTGAACTTTACCTGCTGGAGATCAATCCCCGCCTGCCTGCCTGGATATACCTGGCTGTTGGCGTAGGTCAGAACATTCCCGAAGCGCTGGTCAACCTCGCACTCGGCAAAAAGGTAAAACCCTATACCGATTATACCGTAGGAAAGATGTTCGTGCGCTACTCCTGGGACATGATCGTCGACCGGGAGGAGTTTGAACAGATCAGCATCTACGGAGAACTTTAAACGAATGCAGGAAAAATTGATAATTGATAATTGAAATTACTTTGTGACTTTGTTACTTTGTCACCTTGTCACCTCAACAAACCCAGTGCCAATGAGCAAACTAAGATATGAACGCCCGGTGATCAAGAAACTTGAAACCGGCATGCCGAACAAATTCGGAACAAGAACTGAATACCAGCCTCTGACCCACATCGACGGGGTAGCTGTTGAGAACCTTATTCAAGATTACGGTTCTCCCCTCTTTGTGATCTCGGAAAAGACCATTCGCACCACCATCCGGAAGGCGAAAAAGGCCTTCGAAACACGTTACCCGCGTGTGCAGTTTGCCTGGTCTTACAAAACAAACTACCTCAATGCCATCTGCAGCATCTTCCACCAGGAGGGCTCCTGGGCCGAAGTGGTATCGGGATTTGAATACGACAAGGCCATAAGCCTGGGTGTTGACGGAAAGAAGATCATCTTCAACGGGCCGGAAAAGAGTGAAGAGGATCTTTCCAAAGCCATTAAGAACGACTCCCTCATCCACATCGATCACCTCGATGAGCTCTATACAATTACGGAACTGGCCGAAAAATTCAATGCCCGTCCGCGTGTTGCCATCAGGGTAAACATGGATACCGGTGTATATCCCATGTGGGACCGGTTCGGATTCAATTATGAGAACGGACAGGCATGGGATGCGATCAATAAGATCATGCATTCGGGCAGGATGGAGCTGGTAGGGCTTCACTGCCACATCGGCACCTTCATGCTTTCGCCTTTTGCCTATGGCATCGCCGCATCAAAACTTGCAGAACTCGCACTTTCGGTGGAACAGAAATTCAAACACGAAATAAAGTATATCGATCTGGGGGGTGGATTTGCCTCGAAAAACACACTTAAAGGCTCCTACCTGCCGGGTTCCGACACCAACCCCACTTTCGACGATTTCGCAGAAGCGATCAGCACAGCACTGCTCAACAGCAATTTCAAACAGGAAAAGTTGCCGCTCCTCATTCTTGAAACCGGACGTGCCCTCGTTGATGAGGCCGGTTACCTGCTGGGTTCGGTCATTTCAAATAAAAGGTCAAGTACAGGCCGCCGCAATACTATCCTCGATATAGGCGTTAATATACTCTTCACATCGTTCTGGTACGACCACAAAATCACACCGGCACAACCATTTACCCACTACTCGGAAGATACTTGTGTTTATGGACCTCTCTGCATGAACATCGATGTGATACGTGAAAGTGCCAGCCTTCCGCTCCTGAACAAAAACGATCATGTTGTCATACACAATGTTGGCGCCTATAATATGACACAATGGATGCAGTTTATCGCTCTTCGTCCGCACGTCGTGCTGATCGACATGGAGGAAAAGCCGCATGTGATCCGGCTCCGGGAGACGCTCGACAACATGAACAGCATGGAAAAGGTACCCGGTCACCTGAACGAATTTAAATTATAATTTTACCCCTCTAATCCCAATCGGTTGTGCTGAAGCTGAAGTCCATCTTTCCATCGTTCCTTTCGGGCATCATCAACAGCTATACCCAGATCTTTTTTTCAAACAGCAGGATCTTTGCCCTGATATTGATTGCCGTTACCTTTTTTGATCTTTGGGCCGGGCTGAGCGGACTTATCGCCGTTGTGGTTGCCAATGGACTGGCCTACCTCATCGGGTTTAATCGCACCAATATAAAGAAAGGGTATTACGGGTTCAACAGCCTGCTTGTTGGGCTTGGCCTGGGGGTCTATTATCAGCCGGGCACCGAATTTTTCATCGTGCTGGCCTTCGCCTCCATCCTTACCCTGCTGCTTACCCTTTGGTTTGAGGGGGTGATCGGAAAATACGGTCTGCCGTTCCTCAGCCTTTCATTTCTGGCAGGCACATGGCTGGTGAGCCTTGCCACCCGGCAGTTCACTGCCCTGCATGTAAGTGAACGGGGTATCTACATGACCAACGAGATGTTCATCCTCGGCGGCCGCCAGATGGTTGAATCCTACAACTGGCTCACCAACCTGGGAATCCCCGACTCTGTAAGGCTGTATTTTACCTCACTCGGCGCCATCTTTTTCCAGTATCACCTGTTCGCCGGGATCCTTGTTGCGGCCGGACTCATGATCTGCTCACGCATTGCATTCATACTTTCGCTGGTCGGGTTCTTTTCGGCTTATGCTTACTACAATTTTATCGGGGCCAATATCGAGGAGCTCAGTTACAGCTACATCGGTTTCAACTTTATTCTCACCTCTATCGCCATTGGCGGCTTCTTTATCATCCCGTCGCGATGGTCGTTCCTGTGGGTGATCCTCCTCACCCCCCTGGTCTCTATAATTCTTACAAGTACCCAGGTTGTCTTTTCAATGTTTCAGCTTTCTGTCTATTCGCTGCCTTTTAATATGGTAGTACTTCTGTTCCTTTACGCTCTGAAATTCCGCGAACGCTTCTACGATAAACCCGAACTCGTCAGCTACCAGCAATTTTCACCCGAGATCAACCTCTATTCGCATCTCAACTACAGGGCCCGCTTCGGAAAAGCTCTCTACTACCCCTTCACGCTGCCTTTCTGGGGAGAGTGGAAGGTAACCCAGGCACACGACGGATCTCACACCCACCAGGGCGACTGGCGCCATGCGTGGGATTTCGAAGTTGCCGATGAGAAAGGAGTTACTTTTTCCGGGACAGGCACCCGGTGCGAAGATTACTACTGCTATAACAAGCCGGTTCTGGCGCCTGCCGATGGCACCGTTGAGGAGATTGTTGACGATGTTGAGGAGAACGACATCGGTAAAGTCGACCTTGAGCACAATTGGGGAAACACCCTCGTCATCCGCCATGGTGATCTGCTCTTCTCAAAGCTCTCTCACCTGAAAAAAGGGAGTTTCATGGTGGCCCCCGGCGAAGCTGTAAAAAAAGGCCAGGTGATTGCAAGTTGCGGCAACTCAGGCAGGTCGCCGGTTCCGCATATCCACTTCCAGATCCAGAGCACACCTTACATCGGCTCAAAAACCCTCAATTACCCGGTAAGCCACTATATCAGTCATAACGATGGCATTTTTGAACTGAAATCATACGAAGTTCCGGAAGAGAATATTCTCGTTTCCAACGTCGGTAAAAACAGCTCCCTCGAAAAGGCATTTCACTTCATACCTGGTCAGAAAATGACCCTGGCGGTGACCCCCCGGGGGGAGCCGGAATATACCCTGGACTGGGAGGTTGAGCTCAGCGCCATCAACACCACCTGCATCTTTTGCGCAAAAACAAACTCCAGGGCCTGGTACCGCAACGACGGCGACATCCATTACTTCACCCACTTCGAAGGCGACCGCTCTTCCCTGCTGTTCCGGTTCTACCTTGGCGCATATAAGGTAATGACAGGCTACTACCCCGGTTTGCAGGTGAAAGATACCTTTCCGGTTTATACCTTCAACAACAAGCTGCTTGGATTGCTCCAGGACTTTGTCGCTCCCTTCTTCCTCTTTTTAAAGTCGGAGTATACGCTTCATTACCTGGGGATGGATGATGAGCTCAGGCAAACCGGCATCCGCCTTCGCTCGCTTACCCGGGCGTCAATGTACCGGCAAGAGGTTAAGAAGATGGAATGTGACCTGTATATCGGGACCCACGGACTCGAAAAATTCTCCATTCGGGAAAAGGAGAAAACTACAGATATAAAAGTTGTAGCCGAACGATGATACTGAAAACTTCTGCAATAATCCTGCTGATTGCAATGCTTTCGGCCAACCCGGGACAAGCCGCATCAGTCCTTGACTTCCAGACGGTTGACCGGCTTACCTACCGTTGCTACAATGAGCAGAAGTGGGACAGCGTGATCCTTGTCGGAAAGCAGGCGCTAAGGCAGGACATTGATTATTACTACCTCCGGGTGAGGATGGGCATCGCATACTTTGAAAAGCATCAGTATTATCCTTCTGCCACGCACCTCGAAAAGGCAAGGAAATTTAACTCCGGCGACCCTTTCGTTACCGGTTACCTTTACCGTGCCTACCTTTTAACCAACCGCGGGGATGAAGCACACAGTCTTTGGTCATCCCTCTCAAAGGAGGATTCGGAGCTCCTTGATCCTTCCGGAAAAAAGGGAGGAGAATTTCTCACAAGCGCCCACATCGAGAGCGGGTTCACCATCAGCAGCGATGCAGATCCCGATAACCTCGCCACCCTGATGGGCAGCGACAGCATATATGGCGAACAGGACCTTTACGGGAACAACATTTATGAGAACCTGGCATTAAACCTCCGGATCACCAGGGGGTTTTCGGTTTCGCTGGCATACAATTATCTGAACTTCCAGAAAACAAAATATATCCAGTACGGCAGGCTCGAAGATCATCTCGTAAGTATAACGGATACTACATGGGGGAAAAATTACAATTACACCTTTCCGTGGGTCATTTACGACACAAGTTTCAGGTATAATGTACGACAGCACGAAGCCTATATCAATGCAACAGTGGCTCTTCCCTGGGGACTGAAGATAATACCCGCATTTCACTGGATCAACGTCGGCTATAACAAGATCAACCCCGCTTACCGCACTGATACTGTTATGGATACTGCATTTTATCAGTCATTCAACAATTACTATGGAACATTCCCTTTCCCCCGGACAATTTACTCCTTTGAACAGACTGACACCTCCTTCAACAATTACCTGGCATCGCTGCGGATCTCAAAGGAGTGGGGTATATTTAATATTTCACTCACCGGCAGCTTGTCGAAACTGAATGGCAAGCAACAAAAACAGATCGGGGCCTCGCTCACATACTACCCGCTCGGCAATCTCGACTTTTACGGAACCACCACCGCAACCGGCTTCTTCCAGGGCAAAGTTAAACGGCTCCTGCTCAGCCAGGTGCTGGGGGCAAAGATCACACCCTGGATGTGGGCGGAGGGAAATTTTTACTATGGCGATTACACCAATGCCAATATTTTCAATGGGGCCATCGTTTATAACAACAGCGACAAGATCGATTACCGGGCTGGAGCAACCCTGCTTTTCGTCGTTGGCAAACATATCCAGCTTTCGCTTATCTACCAGTATTTCCGAAAGGAGAGCCTGCAGACTTATTATATCAAATCAAAAGACACCAGTACCGGGGCGATCAAAGAGATCCCGCAAACAACCTATAATCCATACAACACACATTCAATAATCGGAGGAATCACATGGAAGTTATAACAAGTCAAGAGTTAAGAGTTAAGAGTCAAGAGTTAAGAGTTAAGAGTGTTTTTCGGTACATGGCTACCTCGCTGCTTTTTCTTTTCGCTTTCACTGCCTTTGGCCAGACTAACTACCTGGTTCAGCAGGATGCATTTTCGAAAAGTTATGCTTTCGAATCGCGGGGGAATTTTTCGGATGCTATAACGGCAATGAAGAGCGTATACCAGGAAGATTCCTATGAGATCAACCTTCGTCTCGGATGGGTGACTTACCTTGCCGGACTCTTCACCGAATCAACTGCTTACTATCAGAAAGCAATAAAGCTGAAACCCTACTCGATCGAAGCAAAAATTGGTTTTGCGAATCCCGCTTCAGCCCTTGGGAACTGGGACCAGGTAGTTGCTCAGTACAATGAGGTTCTTGCCATAGACCCTCAGAATACGACTGTGAATTACCGCATGGGTTCAATAAGTTACGGCAGGAAGGATTATGCAAAGGCAGAAAAATATCTTGAGAAGGTTATTAATCTTTTCCCGTTCGATTATGACAGCATGGTGCTTTATGCCTGGACCAACTACCGGCTCGGGAAACTCAGGGAGGCACAGGTGCTGTTCAACAAGGCACTGCTGATACGGCCCAACGACACATCGGCCAAAGAGGGGCTCGGACTGATCAAATAGCAAACTCCAGCGTTACGAATGCCCCGCTTTCCGGGTTGTTGCCAACCCTTATCATTCCGGAATGGGCATCCATGATCATCTTGGCCAGGGCCAGGTCGAGACCGACGTTCTCGTCGATGTGCTGCTCCCCCGGACTGAATGGTTTGAAAAGGTTTTTCAGCGCCTCCTCTGTAAATCCGCGCCCCTGGTCCCTGAACGAAAGGCTAATGGTATTATCTCTTTTCCCGGCAGTTATCGTGATCAGGCCATCCTGTTTTATGGTCATGGCTGCCTCCCGGGATTGATCAGGCTGGAACCCGGAAGAAACTTCCCCAGCCTGCTTTCTGTGTGTGAACATCTTTCTGTCATGCAATAAATGATATCAATGAGAGGTAAAAATAAAAATAAATAATAATATTGCAGGAAAAAGAATGGAAGGTTCTGTAGCTGCTCTTATCCTCTCCGCCGGGAATTCAAGCCGGATGGGCCGCGAAAAGGCCTCTCTCCACTACGGGAACGGGTTGACATTTGCCGGGCAGCTTATAAAAATTTACGCTGAATTTGGCTGCCAGCCACTGGCCATGGTCGTGAATGAAGGATATTCACAAGCAACCGCCGACGTGGGCCGGGTTCATTATATTCTTAACAGGTATGTGGATAGGGGGCGCTCCTACTCGATTTGGCTCGGACTGCAGAGTATTCCGCCGGGCCTGCCCTGTTTCATCCAGAATATCGACAACCCGTTTGCCGACCAATCCCTGCTGCTTCAGATGTACGAAAGATTGATCCCGGAGGGCTACGTAGTGCCAGAATTCAACGGAAAAGGCGGACACCCGGTTCTCCTGGGGAGCAAGGTGGTCGATCACATGCGAAAAATGGATGACATAGGTAACCTTCGTGATGTTCTTCGCGATTTTTCACGTACCGGAATCCCTTCCGCCGACGACCGTATTCTCTGGAATATTAACACCCCGGGAGATTACAGCGCTTTTGACGGTTCAGTTTAATCTGCGGTTTATCATTAAAGAAAAAAACATGAAATGGCATGAGGAATTTCTGAATGAAGCTTTTAACGCAGCTTTTCAATCTATCCTGGAGAATGCAGGAGGCCCCTTTGGTGCTGTGGTTGTGAAAGATGGTAAAATCATTGCAAAAGGCGGGAACCAGGTGGTTTCCCAAAACGACCCGACAGCCCACGCGGAGATCGTTGCCATACGAGAGGCCTGCAGAAAACTGAACACCTTCGACCTCACCGGATCAGTATTGTATGCAACCTGCGAACCGTGTCCCATGTGCCTCTCTGCCATATACTGGGCCAATATCGCAACCGTATACTATTCTTCAACCCGACTCGATGCCGCCGGGATCGGCTTCCGCGACAGCCACATTTACGAAGAACTCGACAAAGACCCCGCTGACCGGAGATTGGAATTCCGGCAGATAGCCCATCCCAGGGCCGCAGAGCTTTTAAGTACATGGAAAATAAAATTTGATAAAATACCCTATTGATTTCGGGAGAAAAATATCTATCTTTAACATTAAATTCAAACTTATGAAAAAGTTCCTCCTCCTCATGCTGATTATTGCCATGATTCCTGCATTGTCATGCAAGAAAAAAACACCAGACCCTCCCGACCCGGTTGTCTACACAAGATTCAAAGTAGGTGGCGTCGACAAAATTTACTACAGCCACACCAAATTCACCAAGGATTTTTGTTCCTCTTCTACATTCTGCTGCAGGTTTTACCACAGCAGCCAGTCAGAAGATGCCCAACAGATTAAGATCGGCATCCCTGGCGATCCCATTGTGGGGTATGTATATAAAACCGGCGAATACCGTTTCTCCTGTTTTTATATAGATGCTGCCGGGATCCGATACGATCTCACCAACAATCCCACTTCACCCTTCCAGGTAGTATTTACCCAATGGCAGGGACAGGGCGGTTGGGCAAAAGGTAATTTTTCCGGATGGATGAAGTCGGCCATCAATGACTCGATCCAGTTTACGGACGGATATTTCGAGAACGAGATCTGGACCATGGGGACAAAATAACAATTAAAAATGAAATTGAAACTCCTGCTTTTCCTGTTTCTGATAACAGGATATACTGCTTCTATTGCCCAGAAACCGCAGCCCGATGAGATAACAAACAAACAGAAGGCCAGGAGTTTCATCGACCGCATAGCTCCGAAGATCGAGGTCACCAAAACCCAGAAAGACTCGCTGGTGTTGATTTTCACCCAGTTTATGGACGATGTTGAGAAATACAGGGCAGGAAATAACGCTACGATCATCACCTACCTCATGAAAGCCCGAGACGAGAAGGTGAAAAGCCTGCTTCGCGACGAAGCAAAATTCGATAAGTACCTGCTTACGATGGCCGATATCCAGAAGCCGCGCGAACCTCAGCAGTCGCCATCACAACAGCCTGGCCAGGGAGGAGGGCAACAGCAGCATATGGGAGGTGGACAGAACGACAGGCTACGCATGGGCTATTGATCTTTGAATCATGAAAAGAATCCTCCTTTGCCTGTTACCCGCACTTTTTGCATTCAATGCCTCTCTCACAGGGCAGTCATTCCAGGTATCTTCACCAGCTAAAAATATGATCCTGACTGTGAATGCAGGCGATTCTGTGACCTGGTCAGTAATATGCAAACAGAAGGTTGTAATCGAAAAAACCACCATCGCACTGGCTTTTAATGGTCATTCAGCGTCCGGGGCCCATCCCCGGATCACGAAAGATTCACTGGCGGTCCACACGGGAATAATATCCCCGGTTGTTCCAAACAAGGCGGCCATCATCAGGGATGAATACAAAGAGCTTACACTAAGCTTTGATGACGGGCAGAAGATTGTCTTCAGGGTCTTTAATACGGGAGTTGCTTACCGTTTTGCGACCTCCTTTGAGGGACCGCTCAACGTTTTCTCCGAGAAGATGGATCTGAAATTTCCGGCCGGCACGATCTCCTGGTTTCCCCAGGA
>CAYHCQ010000077.1:0-16121 GCA_964355115.1 uncultured Prolixibacteraceae bacterium
AATGCATATCCGGAAATATATTCCATCGGTTTTTCCGGTGTCACGATCCAAAGGATAAGGTAAATAAGAAATCCGCCTCCTCCTGCGAACATAAGCACAACAAAGAGCAACCGGACAAGCATCGGATCCATAACAAAGTATTCACCAAGACCGGCGGCCACGCCACCGATTTTTCGATCCGTTCTGCTTCTGTAGAGTCGTTTTGGTTCCATCGTATCAGTTTTTATTGATTGAATTCGTCGGGTTAGACGGACGCCGCTATGAAAGGTTACAGATGCTGTTACCCGGCAAGGTCCTGTTTTTTGCGGTGGATGCGGGAGGAGATCATGAGGCTGATCTCAAAGAGGGTGTATAGTGGTATTGCTACAACCAGCTGACTGAAAATATCCGGGCTGGGCGTAATTATGCCGGCCAGTATCAGGATCACGATCAGGGTATGTTTCCGGTATTTTTTCAGGAGATCCGGGGTCACTATCCCGATTTTTGTCAGGAAGAGCACCAGGACAGGCAGTTCAAACAGCAGGCCCATCAGGAGGGTCATCAGGGTAACTGAGCTAACATAGGAACTTAATGCGATCTGGTTCGACACAGATGCACTCACCACATATCCGCCGAGGAAGTTGATCATCAGCGGAGCGACAATGAAATAGCTGAAAAGGATACCCAGGATGAATAAAAAGGAGATGATGGTAACTGCCCCACGCGAATTGCGCACCTCTTTTTCGGTGAGCCCCGGCTTTACGAACCGCCAGAATTCCCAGAGGATGTAGGGGAGCGACATGATCAGTCCGGCAACAAGTGATATGTTCATGTGCGACATGAACTGTCCGGCGAGGCTTATGTTTATGAGGTTGAAACTGGAGGGATCAACGCACAATGACGGCATCGAGAGCAGGTCGCCTAATTTGCATAGCAGGCGGTAGGTGATAAAAGTTTTTGATTTCGGGGCAAGAATGATCTCATCGAAAAGGATCTCCTTGAAAATGAAGGCCACGATCGATGTAACCAATACGGCAATGATACTTCTCCAAAGGGTTCCCCTCAGCTCATCGAGATGTTCCCAGAAGGTCATTTCAACCCCGCCGTCAGAATCTGGAACCTTTTTCTGCATTTCCCGCATTTTTCGGAACAAAGGTAGAATAAAAAAAATCTGTGGTTCTTGCCAACGGAACTGAAATTTCGTATATTTGAATAAAATAACTTCCCATGGCTGAACGCGAAATCATACTTGAGCAGATGCTCAAGGTTTTAAAGGACATTGAGACGAACACCTGCGATAAACAATTCTTCCCCGAAACAAACCTCATTGAGAAGAGGCTTGATAAAATTATCGAACTGCATGAAAGCCAGGTTGAACTTTTAAAGGAACTCACAGGCGACCGGTGCACATGCGGAAAATCGAAGCACAGAAGGGAGAAGAAGGAGAAGAAAGAGAAAAAAGACAGCGGGAAGAAGGAGAAGAAGGAGAAAAAGTCCCGCTAATTTTCGCTACACCCTTTTTGCGTTTTACCTTTGCGGTAACGATGTTGCATCCCTTTTTCTTTCATCGGACAACCATATAATTCACGATAAAGAGCGGAGAGTTTCAGAGCCTGAGCGGGGGTGACTATTGTTTTCAGCTCAAGGTACTGACGGATGTTTGCCCGTTGCATCAGGGTTTGGAGTTCTGAAAGGTCATGGGCCATGGCATATAGTAAATTCGTGTCGGGAACTGTCTTTGAAAGTTCATCGAGAATCATAGACCTCTTCTCTTTTATGGCCTCCACAACCGGCTCCGCAATCTCCCTGTAGTTCGTGTTAATCACCGTTATCTTTTCGGACTGCGCCGGCGACAATCCCAATTCATTACGGAGGGTGCAATCCCCTTCCGGCTTTTCACAGCCTTCTTTTTTGAGGAGGTTCTGTCGGTAAATAAAATATGTAGCAACTGCTGTGATGTTCATGATGACCAGGAAGATCAGCAGCCAGAAAAGAAGGCGGTTTTTCTTGAATAGTTCCATTTCCGGGGTTTATTTATTGCCTGATAAGGATTTGTCCTCATCAATAAAATCATTGATGAAGAGCTCTGATTTAAGGATTTCAACCTGCGATTTGCCGGCTAATCCGCTCCTGATGCCGGGCGCCTCATGTTTTCCCAGAATATAACCGGTAAAAAGTGCCAGTAAAAGGCTCACCGTGATCAATGCGGGCTGGAGAATACGCTGGTAGACCGGAACGGGCCGGAACCGCCTTTGGTCCAGTGTTGCAGAGATATGCTGAAGGATGCGGGTACTTGTAAAAGGATTGGGCTCAAGCGCTTTCTCCCGTTCAATGGTAGTGCCTATCGCCATAAATCCTTCAAGCATGGAGGCGCAGGGGCTGCACCCGCTTACATGCTGATTTACCAGCGACCTTACCGATTCATGAAGCGATCCGTCGATGTAATCGAGCAGGTGTGATTTTACGTCGGCACAGTTCATAAGGCTAAAGTTTTGAGTACTCCGAAAAATGAACTAATAATTTCTTCTGCAGGTTCAATCTTGCCCGATGCATCAGCGATTCAACCGCAGAAAGGCTGATCTCCATTATCCTGGCAATTTCACAGTAGGGGACCTCTTCAAATTTGTGCAGCGTGAAGGCGATCCGCTGGTTTTCAGGTAAACCTGCAATGGTACGATAAAGCACCGCGCTCCTCTCTTTTTCCTCGAGTGAATCCTTTTCTGAGGCTGGCTCCTGATGCAGGAAGTTTACGTCTTCAGGCCGGCTTTTCAGCATGGTTTCCAGCCGTGAAAAAATCGCCCTTCTTTTGTTCCTGTTCACCACATTGAGCGAACGGTTTACGGTGATCCGGTAGAGCCAGGTCGACAGGGAGGACCTCCCTTTAAATTTTCCGATCGAATCGATTACCTCCATGAAGATTTCCTGCGACAGGTCTTCTGCTTCTGCTAAATCACCAATAAAATAGTAAGCCGTTTTGATAACTTGTTTCTGGTAACGACCGACCAGGAATTCAAAGGCCTTGTGTTCATGTCGAAGGATCCCTTCAATTAATTCCTGGTCGGTCATGTCTGTACAGACTGTTACTTTTTAGGTTCGGTCGATTGCTTTTCACAACCATGACGATGCTGACATCCGTTGCCACTGCCATGACCGTTGCCTGTGCAATTGCCCTTTCCGCTGCCCTGTCCCTTGCAGTTTTCTTTTCCGCCGCCCTTGCAGTTTTCTTTTCCGCTGCCCTGGCAGTTGCCCTGGCCTTTGCCGCAGCAATTTTTCTGACCCTGGCCGCAACAGCTGCCATTTTTGTTATTACACTTGCCTTCCTTTACCCTGGCTTCGTGATTGTCGCAAATGCCATTGCTGTTCTTATCAATGAATTTTCCGGCAGTAACCGTTGTGGTTGTTGCTTTTTGCGACTCCTTTGAGTCGGTTGCTGCAGTAGTTTGAGCATACACCTGGCCGACGAACAGCGAAGCGATCATCATGGCCGTAAAAAATCTGGCAATAGTCTTCATAGGTTTTGGTATTTGGTTTTGGTTGTTATACCTGTTAGACAAACCAAACATCAAAAACTTGCGCCAGTCAGAAAAAATTATTCCTTTTTTCTGGTGGATAATCCAAAAGGCAGGTATAACGGACAAAAGCTGAGAAGGCTGGTAAGTACAAACACAGCCGCCAGGATGAGCATAATGATGCCAAGCGTACCTGCGATGACATTGGTGAAATATAAAACGGCAATGATGACTGCCACCAGTATCCTGATCGCAATGTCAATAGTTCCCATATTCTTTTTCATAAGATCTTCTTTATTTGGTTAGTAAGATGCAAATATAAAACAATTAGTGATATTAAAGCGATTCAAACTAATTTTATTTATCTTTGTGGGCTAAAAGTAACTCATTATGGAATACTATTTCAGCAAAATTATTTCCGGTTCATTCGATGAAGCCGTAGAGCGGGCTACCGTAGCCCTGAAAGCCGAGGGATTCGGGATCATCTCCGAAATCAACATTCACGAAAAGTTGCAGGAAAAACTGGGTGTGGAATTCAAAAAATACCGTATCCTGGGCGCCTGCAACCCGGGCTATGCCTATAAGGCACTTCAGGCCGAAGACAAGATCGGGACCATGCTGCCTTGTAATGTGACGGTTATTGACAGGGAAGACGGCACCATTGAAATTGCGGCCGTGAATCCGTTAGCCTCCATGATGGCCATTCACAACCCTGCCCTGGAGCCAATTGCCCTTGAGGTTACGGAAAAACTGAAGCGTGCGGTAGAATTAATCTGACCATATTTTACCCTACCTTTACATGTGCTTAAAATTCTGCCATGTACGGCGCCAACAAAATTCTCTTCGCGGGCCTGATTGTTGCCTGTTTTGTTATGCTCTCCGGATGCAGGAAAGAGGAGCCGTTGCCGGTTGCCCCGGCCGGAGAGGTTATCCTTCGTTTTCACCATTGGGTTGACGGGGCTCCCCTCGTTAAAAATGAGCTGGTATACATCAATGCCGCCGGAAATCAATACATGATCACTGAGGTGAAGTATTTCATTTCGGATATCACATTTTACCGGAACGACGGATTTAAAACCATCGTGGATAGTCCGCATGATATTTTCTATATCGATGAGGAGATCGCCTCGACAACAACCATTAAAATTTTGAATGCAATTCCTGCCGGAGTCTACGATTCCGTTGGTTTTACATTTGGTATCACAGAGGCAAAGAACAAATCACACATATTTATTAATCCGCCGGAGGCCCTCATGGGCTGGCCTGAAGTTCTGGGTGGAGGATATCACTACATGATGATGAACGGGAGATGGCTGGATACCGCCGGTATAGTTCAGCCCTTTAATTTCCACCTGGGAATAGGTCAGTTGTACCACGGCTCAGGCTATAATACAGATTCCATTTATGCTTATGTGCAGAATTGTTTCCGGGTAAGTCTGCCTGGCTCAGCGTTTGTTATTCATGACAAGGAACAGCTGGTTTTAAACGTGGCCATGAATATCGAAAGCTGGTTCGTGACTCCGCACGTTTACGACCATGACTATTGGGGCGGAGGCATCATGCAGAACCAGGCCGCCATGCAGATGGCCACCGAAAACGGGTACGATGTATTCGCTTTTGGGTTATCACTGGACCAATAATATTTGCGTTACGGGGGTTAATCAGTAGGCGGTCCGTCTGTCGAGTTCTTTCATCAGGTAATCCTTTGTCTTAACTCCCACGAAACGATGGATCTCTTTCCCGTTTTTCAGCTGGCTCATCTGGCGTTTTGCACGGATGACCAGAACGCCGAGCACAATCAGAAGTACGCCTGATATAATAATGGTTGTCCACATGGTGAAGGTTATTTTTGATTACGGTATGCAAAAATAATATAAATAGTGATATTAAAGCGATTTAATTTGATTTTTATTTTACCTTTGTCGTGAAATAAAAACATCCCTATGTCGAACACTTGCAATACAAACGAAAAGCCCAGGTCGTGGCGGGAATACATCAGATCGCGCGATTTTATTAAAACCCTGATCGCAGTGGCAGTTGGCGGGGTAGCCGGTTTTCTTTATTACCATTTTGTCGGGTGTTCCTCCGGAACATGCGCCATTACAAGCAATCCTTATGCAAGTATTGCATTCGGCGGTTTCTTCGGATATTTCATCGTGAACCGTCCCTGTGCCTGTTAATTTTAAATCTGATCTGATGAGTGAATTTGATAATAAAGCCGGCGCATGGGACGCAAATCCCATGCACCTCGAGCGTTCTAAGGCCATTGCTGCCAGATTGCTGGAGATTATACCCGTCGATGGCAGGTTGAAGGCCCTGGAATTCGGGGCAGGAACCGGGTTGCTGAGCCTTGAATTGAAGGATAGTTTCTCGTCGGTTGATATGCTTGACAGTTCTCAGGAGATGGTGAGGATCACCAACGAAAAAATCGCCTCGCTGGGCATCACCAATATGGAGGCGCAGTGTATCGATCTTGAAAGGGAAGATTTTTCCGGAACCTATGATATTATTTATTCTCAGATGGTCTTTCACCATGTACCAGATATCGATAGGATTCTTGAGAAGTTCCATGGATTGCTCAATCCCGGAGGGTATCTTGCGATTGCCGACCTCTATTCTGAAGATGGCACTTTTCATGATCCCGGATTCACCGGACATCGTGGGTTTGACGTTGCCAACCTAACGACAATTCTAGGGCTGCATGGATTTTCTGAGATCAGGCATGAGCAATGTTTTGTGATCAGGAAGCCAGGTGCACACGCGGAGTTGATAGAATACCCTGTATTCCTGATGACCGCCAGGCGATAGCATTTCCCGGCAACTTCCTTTTATTGCTGTTCATCACCAGGTTTATTTTCCCACGGAATTCTGAGGTAGTGTCTGATGTTTTTATCCGAAAGGTAGAAGAGTAAGGTACCCGTTATCATTCCGATCAGGTAACCGTATGGAAGCCCGCACGAAATGAGGGCCACCAGCAGGGCAATGAAAAAGCTCTTCTTTGAATCGATGATGTCTTTGATGAAAACCATCAGTGCGAGTCCTTCAAAGAGGAGTATTACCCCCAGGACCGGCAATGGGAAAATGGTCACTACCCTGGTAAAGCTGCCTCCGAAAAATAGTCCAAGCGTCAGGAACAGGAGTCCGTAAATAAACACCGATCCGCCTGTTCTGCCGCCAAATGTATAATGGCCGGCCATTCCGCCTGAACCGTGACATGTGGGGATGCCTCCGAAGAAGGGGTTGACCAGGTTGATCAGGGAATATGTTAAGCTGATTTTCCTGACCGTGATTTTCTTTTCCGGAAAGAGATCGCTGGCAACCTGGTTTGTGGCAATGATGGAGTTACCGATGGAAAGCGGTATTTGAGGCAGAGCCAGGATGAGAAATCCGGTGAGAATATCTGTCCATTCAGGTGTATGAAGGACCGGCAGCGAGAAATTCACAAGCCGTGTTCCGGTAAAGCTGTCAAGATGAAAGACAAGGGCATAAACGATCCCGGCGCCGATGACAAAAAGCGCAGGAGGATATTTACGGTGTCCGACAAGCAGGATGGTAATGACAAAAGCAATGCCGGCAAGCCAGTAACCGGATACCGGGGCACCCCCGATATAATCTTTCAAGGCTACCATCGAAAGCTGGATTCCGAGGCCAAACTGGATTCCCCGGACAACTACTTTGGGAATGTACTTTGCGATCAGGGTTATCAGTCCGGTAAGGGTAAGGAACAACATGAAAATACCGATAGCCCAGCCACCACCATATATGACAGCCGGGGCTATTTTTTGGGTGATCACGATCATGGCAACCGCTTTCAGTGGCTGCACAGGCATAGGGATGCCATAGACCAGTGCGGTTACGATCTGCATGGCCCCATATGTGATAAGTACGCTGGCCGTGTCGAGCCCGCTGGCAAGTATCATCCCGATGATGAGGGGGAGATCGGTTCCGATATCGCCAAATGCACCGGAGAATTCGTTCCGGTCGAAACGGATTCTTTTTATAAGATTACAAAAACGGATGTGCTCTAGCACTTGGCGCAGGGAAAATCAAAGACCCTCAGATCGCAGTTTTCCTTCTCGCAGCAGGTGTCACAAACGCGCTTGAAAACCTTGAACCCGGTCAGTTCGACCTGTCTAGACTCGTAATCGTCACGGAGCGGTTCTTCCCGCATCAGGTCGGTACTCAGGTATTTTTTATTGCAGTCGGCAAATACCGTAACGATGGAGCTGTTTGATCCCAGTTCATTCTGAAGCTGCAGTGCCCCCAGGAAATTGGCACCCGATGAAATACCAACTGCAAGCCCAAGCTGGCGGGCAAGTTTCTGCGCCAGGATGATAGAATCACCATCAGGAACGGCAACAATCCGGTCGAGCTGGTCCAGCTTCACGATGGCCGGTATAAATTCGTCACTGATGCCCTGGATCCTGTGCGATCCAACCTTATGTCCGGTCGACATGGTAGGCGATTCGGCCGGCTCTAGCGGATGTACCTTAATGCCGGGATGTACAGTTTTCAGGTACCTTCCAACACCCATTACAGTTCCGCCGGTTCCAACACCTGCTACAAAAGCATCCGGAGTGATTCCGTGGTAACGCAGCTGGTACCAGATCTCCGGTCCTGTTGTCTTTTCATGCGCCTCAGCATTGGCATCGTTCGAAAACTGCCGGGGGAGGAAAATGTTTTCCTCCCTGCCTGCTATCTCTTCCGACATCCTGATGCTTCCCAAGAAGCCACCCTGTTCCTTGGAAACCGGGATGATCTGTGCGCCGAGACTCTTGATTATATCGACCCGCTCCTTGCTCATCCAGTCGGGCATGATGATGCGGACGTTGTGCCCCAGTGCCTTGCCTATGGCTGAAAAGGCTATCCCCGTGTTCCCGCTCGTAGCTTCAACAATAGTATCGCCCGGCTTGATCCGCTTCTCGGCATAAGCCCGTTCAAGGATGTACAGGGCCATGCGGTCCTTGATGCTCCCTGTAACATTGTAGTGTTCCGACTTGGCGTAAATAACTCTTGGCTCACCCTTGTAAGTGAAGTTAATGGCAAGCATCGGCGAGTTTCCGATAAGCCGCCAGAGATCGTTGAAGCGTAACTTTAGCTGGTTGTCAGTGCTGGAATTCATGGTGAGGGTGGGTTCAGAGTGGGTTTGTGAAGTATTTAGCAGGTACAAAAATATAAAATTCCTGTCATGAAACAGCAGAACCCGTGTCCTGACAAAGGGAAAACCTCTTTTTTAGGGTCAGGTAAAAATGACCTGGGTCTGGAGTCCGCCGCATTGTTCGTAGAACTGCCCGATGGTCAGCACATCCTTAACTCCATCCCAAAGATCTTTCTTCTCAAGTTTGAACATGTCCATAGCCAGTTTGCAGGCATAAACCTCACCGCCGCCGGCTTCGATCATTTCAAGAAATTCCTGTACAGGCGGGATGTCGAGTTTCTCCATCTGGCTGCGCATCATGGCAGAAACTCCTGCTTCAACACCGGGGATAACTCCCATTAGCGTTGGGAACGGGAGACCACCAGGCATGCGCATGGCAGGATTTCCTACAGTACCGGTATGCAGACTGTGCATAGTTTTCTTTGTTATCGCATCGAGTCCAAAGAAGGTAAAAAAGATTTTTGTCTCAATTCCTTCCATCACGGCTCCGTTACCCATAACCAGTGAGGCGTATACATCTTCGATTGTGCCTTTTGCACAAATGATGCAAACTTTTTTCAGGGGGTGTTCTTCCTTAACCATTGTTTTTCTTTTTAAGGTTAATAGCTGTTAAATGCAGGAGGCAGGCTTGGGAATACCGGCCACCTTGGCTGCTTTTTTCATAGGGGCTCCCGGAAAAAGGCCGTAAAACCCCTTGATGTCGATGATCCCGGAGTTTCCAACCGAACGGATGGTGAGGGCTTCTCCTTTGGCGAACCGATCGCGGATGAAGTTCAGGACCTCATAATGCTTCTCTGTCATTATCACGCCTTCCTCTTTGGCGATTTCAGCTGCAATCTCTTTTGTCCATTGGGAAGGGTTGGTGAAGTACCCTTCATCTGTAACATCTACAGTTACACCGGCAATTACTTTTTGTGACATACTGTTTGATTTTAGATTTACGATTTACGATTTACGATATGCGATTTACGATTTGAGGGTTGAATTATGCTTTGTTAAGTTCCTTGAGCAGGCGGATTGAGTAGGAGAGTGATTTTCTTACCTCGGGTGATTTGAGTTCAATGAGTAGTTTCCACAAAGATATATTGTCAAGTTTATCTTCCATTTTAACCTCCGCCAATGCTTTGGTTGCGCGGTTCATTGTATACAGAAATTCCGGATTTGACAGGTTGCCGGCAATGCCTTTGAGATTTTCAATAACACCCCGACTGTCGAGTTCGTTCATTTTGTTCACCGCGTCGAGGCCTGCCTGGTGCAGGATCGGTGAAACGTCCTTTATGAAATCGCGGGCGCTCTCAAGCATCTCCAGCATTTCGTGAAAGGTTCCGACATTCTGCAGTAATTTAATCAGGAGGGAAGAGAGTGCATCTGAATCCAGTTCAACCTGTGCCTTATCGAGCATGATTACTGTTTGTTGAAATGCATCCTTCGCAACAATATTTACGTCCTTAACGAGGTCGTCAAACTCTTCACGGTTTCGTTTCTGCTGTTCAACGCTCTCCAGAACCAGGTCCATTTTCCTGTTAAGTTCGCTGATCTGTTCCTGTATGTTTTTCTCTGTCATAGCCGTCGGGATTACATTTTCTTGCCAGCCATTGTCATTTTCGAATCGATCGGCATCTCCTTGCCTTTTAGCAGGATATGCCAGTAGATCCAGCGGAACATTAACTTCCCGTAATGGTTCATGCGGGTCTCTTTCAGGAGTCCGAAGGGTCCGATACCGGGGAAGGGGAATGAGCCGGGAAGTGGCTCCGTATCATAATTGAAATCGATGAGTGCACCTTTCCCAAAGCCTGTTTCTATGTAGCAATTCGAATGTCCGTCGAAGGAGGCGGTAAGCGGCCTCTTTTCGATGGCGCATATCAGGTTTTCTGAGAGCACGTCGGCCTGGAAATGGACAACCGAACCTGCTTTTGATGTCGGGAAGTTTCCCGCATCACCAATTACGAAAATTTCGGGGAAGTTGTCCGACTGCAGTGTGTGTTTGTGGGCTTTCGCGAAATCCATCTCGTCTCCAAGTCCGCTCCTGCCTATCATGGCGTCTCCTTTATGAACCGGTATGGTCACAAGGCAGTCGAACGGAACTTCACGATCATCGTAGGAAACAAGCATCTTTTTTTCGTTGTCAACCCTTTCGAGGTAGAAGTCGGGCAGGATGCTGATGTTCTTTTCCTCAAGCAGGTTCCCCAGCACTTTTGAAGCTCTTGGTTTGGTAAACGCCCCCGACATGGGGGTAACATAGGTGATGTTGACCTTGTTCCTCAGCCCGCGTTCCACAAAGAATGCATCCGCAAACATTACAAATTCCAGCGGGGCAACAGGGCATTTTATGGGCATGTCGGCAATGTTCAGAACAAGTTCGCCGCCTTGCCATGTCTTGAAAAAGTCAGCAAGAGCCAGCGCTCCTTCCATCGTGTAAAAATCAAAGACCTGTTTGTGCCACAAAGGACCTTTCAACCCGGGCGTCTCCTCAGGAACAACCCGCGTTCCCGTAGCAATGATAAGGAAGTCGTATTTGAGCGAAACACCATCCTTAAGCAGCACGTGCCTGTTTTCGCCATCTATGCGGTCGATCTCATGAAAGACCACGTTCACCCCGACTGGCAGAAAACTGGTTTTCGGCTTAACCACATCGTCCTTTTTATACATCCCGAATGGAATGAAAAGGAACCCGGGCTGGTAATAATGGGTACGGAACTGGTCCACGACGGTTATTTCCCATTCATCGCGTTCGAGCTGGGCTCTCATTTTATTGGCCATAATGGTGCCACCCGTGCCGGCACCAAGGATTAATAATTTCTTCATGTGCTACGTTATTTTTTTCACAGACTTGAAATATCCGATCACGATCAGTGTTATTAATGCGCTTCAAAACAAGGCACAAATGTACACATATAAATAACAACATATGTATGTACGCACTAAAATTAGGAAATTTAGAGCGAATCCAAATAATAATTGTGAAGAAAATAACAGAAATTGCTGGCCGGTCGTCAGAAAACCGCCATAAACAGTACGATCTGCAGGGGGCAGATTAGTTTTTTTCGGTGGTATCGGCTGGCGGGTCCTTCTTCTCCGACTTGTTCATCTCCTCTTCAATGCCGCTTACGCCATCCTTGAAACTTTTAACACCTTTCCCGATTCCTTTCATCAATTCGGGTATTTTTCTTCCTCCGAATAATAAAAGCACGACAAGGGCGATAAGGATGATCTCCGTCGTTCCAAGGCCAAATATTAATAAAATGGAAAGGTTCATCTTGTTTGGTTTGGTGATGTCGGGTACAAAATTAGTAAAAACTATTTACCGTCGGGGTTATCTTTTAAAAACAGGCAGCCATCCCCATAACTAAGGAACCGGAATCCGCTCTTTAGCGCAAAGTCGTAAGCATCGCGCCAGCCATCTCCGATGAGGGCTGCCACAAGGAGCAGCAGCGTGCTTTTCGGCATATGGAAGTTGGTTATCAATCCTGTTACGATCCGGAATCGGTAACCGGGCATTATGAGCAGGCGGGTTTCTCCGGAAATCTCATTCATCCGGTTATTCTTCATGAATGCAAGGAGAGCGAGCGGTGATTCTGAAACGCCGGGAAGATCAAGGCCCGGGGCATATGGAGCCCATTGCCCGACGGAGAAGGGGGCGATACTGCCTGATAGAATTCCGCATCCCATCCAATAGAGGCTTTCGATCGTTCGTGCGGAGGTGGTCCCAACAGCAATAACCGGTTTCCCCGTATGATCAAGAATACTTTGCACAGTTTTTATGTCGGCAACGATCCGCTCACTGTGCATCTCATGCCCGGCTATCGTTTCCGTGGTTACCGGGCGGAATGTACCGACTCCTACATGGAGCGTTACTTTTGCAAAAATGTGCCCCTCGTTGCTGATCCTGTCCAGCAGCTCTTCTGTAAAATGAAGTCCGGCGGTAGGCGCCGCTACCGAACCATTATGTGCGGCATAAACAGTCTGGTACCTTGAACCATCGTCATTCTCCGCATCCCGTTCAATGTAGGGAGGCAGCGGGACAAGTCCGGCCGTCTCCAGTACCTCTGAAAAGGTCAGCCCTGCAGGTTCCCAGGAAAAACAGATGGCAAAGGAACCGTCGGCATAACGCTGTATCAGAGAGGCAGTAAGGGATACTTCCGTTATATCTCTCCGGATCTGTTTCAGCAGTTCTCCATTTTTCCATCTTTTCATATTTCCTACAAGGCACTTCCAGGTACAGCTGCCTTTCTGATGAAAGGCCTCCTGTATTTCTGCAGTTGGGGAGATGGGTTCGAGGCAGAAAATCTCGATCCGGGTACCTGTAGGTTTCTGAAACAAAATCCTTGCACGGATGACCCTGGTATCGTTAAAAACCAGCAGACTGTTGTCCGGCAGATGGTTGCCAAGGTTCCTGAAAATATCCTGCCCGGCTTTTCCGCCGGTATAGGTCAGCAGTTTTGATGCCTCCCTGTCGGCCAGCGGATACTGCGCAATGCGCTCCGGTGGTAAGGGATAATCATAATCCCTGATAAATATCATACCTGGACTGTCTGACAAAGGTGTTCCGGTTGGGACGTTGTTACTTTTTCTCGGTTGAAAAGAAATTTGGCTTGTAGGTAACCATGATGTACGCGTACTGAGCGAATTTGCTCTTTCCGACGGCTACCTTATTGAGGGTTTCCATGGTAGCAGTAGGAAGGAAGAAGCAGTAGGCCGCATTGAGTTCGAGGTTTGGCGCCGGTTTGTATACATACATGAGGTCGATTTCCGAACCCAGACTGGTTTTTACTTCGGTGTAAGGCAACTGGCCCTTCTTGGTTGGCGTCGCTCCAAGGTAACCATAAGGAATGCTGAACCAGCGGTAGGTGGCTTCGAGCGACATTTTGTCGTTGAAATATACCGTCCCCCGTGCATACAGGTCATTCAGACCGGGGCTGAGGTTATCCTTAACCAGAGAGGTGAAAAGATCCATGTAGCCATAGCCCCGGTGGGTTGTTCCGTAAAGGACGCTGAATCCGGTAACCTTTGTTTTCATGGCCGCGGTATCGGAATAATTATTTCCGCTGAGTTGTTCCCATCCTACCTGGATCTTCAGCTGTTTAACCGGCTGAAAGGCAGCCCAAAAGGTATAGAAGTAAGAGCTGAGGTCGCGGCCATCGCGGATCTTGCCAAACTGGTAAAAGCCATTTAGGAAGAAACTCCATTTGTTTAGGGTCAGCCCTGCACTTGCGCCCAGGGTGCTTCGGGCATAAAGGGTGTGGGGAAACTCCTCGGTTGAGCTGGTTTTTGTTGTCGTCGGCAGGATGGTTGTGCCAATAATGGAGTCGTTTTCATTGCGGATGAAGAGTGTATCGTAGGTCGTTTTTGATTTTGTAGTGGTGATGCTGTTCTTCTGAAATGCATCGATCACCTCTGTATAGGTGATGGTCATTTTGTCATCGAGAAGTTTGAAATTTCCATAAAAGAAACCCAGGTATTTATAATTATTGCGCATGGTGTATGAATTCATATAGGCCGCGGCAGGGGCTATATTATTTACGGCAAACCCGAAATTTCCCCAGTAACCCTTGTTCTTTTTCTCATACCGGGCTATGAGAATGTCGTGCGTTGCTCCCCACATACTCCAGTTCGCAGCCCCAAAGAGGCGTTCATCATCGTAAATGACCTCCATCCGGCCGATTTTCAGCCCGAAAGCATCTGTGAAATTATACTGAAACCAGGCTTCATAGATGTTTACAGTGTTTTTTGTAATGGTGTCTGACGCATAATAGTTCTGTCCGAAAACCCAGGCATTATAAAGTGAAAAGCGGGTTGTGATTTTCTCCGTTTTATAGTCAAAGAGCAAGCGTGCCCGGCCAAGCAGATCTGCATAGGGAATTTTTGATGAATCCCTCAGCGTAATATATCCGTCGCGGTACTCACCGCGCATTTTAAACTCCCCTGAGATGTTGAACTGGGCGAAAAGGCTGCTGGCTGTCAGAAGCACAATACAGGCGATAAGGAAAGCTTTTGTAGGGGCTGGTTTCATAGGGGGTAAGTTAGTTGACCGGACTTTTTTTGCAAAAGTATTGAAAAATTGTTCGGGGGGCATGGTCCTTCTCTTCGCAATGGAAGGAATATTTCATACTTTTACATGATAAATACGGTCTATGAACATTAAGCAACACATTCCAAATACCATTACTTCACTGAACCTGGTGGCAGGGGTATTATCCCTGACCTTCGCCATGGAAAACCAGTTTGTATGGGCATCTCTGATGATATTCATTGCAGCGTTTCTGGATTATCTTGACGGAACTGCTGCCAGGTTGTTGCAGGCTTATTCGGAGCTGGGCAAGCAAATGGATTCACTGGCCGATGTGGTCTCCTTTGGCGTGGCGCCGGGGATCATTGTTTTTAAGTTGCTGTCGGTTGGGTGTGAAGGGAGCTGCAATGTTTTGGAACGCATGCACATCACACCCTATTTTGCCCTGCTTATCCCCGTTTGCTCTGCCCTGAGGCTGGCAAAATTCAATATCGATCTGAGCCAGGAGGTTAACTTTACCGGGCTGCCCACCCCTGCCAACGGACTGTTCTTTGCCTCCATCCCGCTGGTGCTCTGGCTTCAGCCTCATCTGTTCAGCCTGGTAAAATTCGAATTCCTGGTTGATTTTTTTTCCAACACACGGGTGCTGGCGATTCTTACCGTCCTGTTCTCCTACCTGCTGATCTCCGATTTCAGGATCTTTTCGATGAAGGTCAAGTCTTTTAAATGGAAGGGGAATGAACTCCGTTATGCATTGCTGATATCCTCGGTGGTTCTTTTACTGCTGTTCTCCATCAGTGCGATCCCTATGATCATCGTACTTTATGTCCTGCTTTCGATCGTATTCCAGGGGATGATAAAGTAGCGATTACCGCAATTCAAAATTCTGCCCGAGGTAAACTTTGCGCACATGCTCATCATCGGCCAGTTCCTGACTGGTTCCGGCGCGCAGGATCGATCCTTCGAACAGGAGGTAGGAGCGGTCGGTAATGGTGAGGGTTTCATGAACATTATGGTCGGTAATGAGCACCCCGATATTTTTCTGTTTCAGTTTATAAACGATCTGCTGGATATCTTCAACCGCAATGGGGTCGATGCCTGCAAAGGGTTCGTCGAGGAGGATAAATTTGGGGTCGACTGCCAGGCAGCGGGCAATCTCCGTACGCCGGCGCTCACCTCCCGATAGGGTTATGCCATCGCTCTTTCGCACATGCTGAAGTCCGAATTCATCGAGCAGTTTTTCGAGCCTCTCCTTTTGCTGATCTTTAGTCAGGCCTGTAAATTCAAGGATCGACCGGATGTTGTCTTCCACACTGAGTTTTCTGAAAATAGAGGCCTCCTGCGGAAGGTAGCTGATGCCTTTCTGCGCCCGTTTGTACATTGGCTCGCTGGTTATGTCTTCATTATCGAGGTATACAATGCCCGACAATGGCTTGATAAGACCAACGATGATGTATAAAGAGGTTGT
>CAYHCQ010000078.1:0-16074 GCA_964355115.1 uncultured Prolixibacteraceae bacterium
CGATATTCCTGCAACGGAACTTTACGATCTGGTGAAAAACAAGATCAAACCCATGGTCTCAACCATCAACGGTGTGTCGCAGGTGGATATCCTCGGGGGTGAGGAGCGGGAGATCCGGATCAACGTCGACAACGAGAAGCTCAAGGCCCACCGGCTTTCGATCCTCCAGGTAACACAGGCTATACAGAGTGCCAACATGGAATTTCCGACCGGAAAGATCAAGGACCAGAGTCAGGAGGTTATTATCCGCCTTTCGGGAAAATTTGTTGCGCTGCAGGACCTGAAAAACCTTGTCATAGCCACCGACCCCGGAGGCAGTCCTGTACGCCTGGCCGACATTGCCGAAGTGAACGACACCAAGAAGGAGACCACCAGCATCAACCGCTTTAACGGGCAGAATTCGGTCGGGCTCCTGGTCTTCAAGCAACCCGACGGAAACGAAGTCGAGATCTCGAAGCAGGTGAAGAAAACCATCGCCCACATTGAAAGTATATATGCATCAAAGCATATAAAGTTTGCCATTGCCAACGACACGTCAGAGTTTACACTGATTTCGGCCAATGCTGTGATGAAAGACCTGCTGCTGGCCATCTGTCTGGTAGCGCTGGTCATGCTTGTTTTCCTTCACAGCCTGCGCAACTCCTTCATTGTCCTGGTAGCCATTCCTGCATCTCTCATCTCGACTTTCATCGCGATGTACATGCTGAACTTCTCTCTCAACATCATTTCACTTATTGCCATGTCGCTCGTGATCGGGATCCTGGTCGACGATTCGATCGTTGTTCTGGAAAACATCTACCGTCATATGGAGAAGGGGAAGGAGCGGAGACAGGCCTCCATCGACGGACGCCGGGAGATTAACTATACGGCTGTATCGATCACCCTGGTCGACGTTGTCGTTTTCCTCCCCATTGCGGTGATCAGCAGTATGATCTCCGGACTATTGCGTCAGTTTGCACTGGTAGTGGTGATCTCCACCCTGCTCAGCCTTTTCGTCTCCTTCACGGTGACGCCGCTGCTGGCTTCACGGATGGCCAAGCACACCAATTTCCGCAAAGGGAGCCTGATGGACAGGTTTATCTCCTGGTTTGAACGCGGTCTGGCCAACTTTACGGAAGGATACTCGAAAGTTGTTGTCTGGTCGCTGCATCACAAGCTGATCGTAATTGTTAGCACAACCATATTGTTTTTTGCATCGCTTTCGCTGGTTATTGGCGGGTTCATCGGAAGTGAATTTGTGAGCATGGGCGACCGCGGCGAGATCATCATTCAGGTGGAGCTGCCCAAAAATGCCAGTATTGAACAAACCAACCAGCTTACCCTTAAAGCGGAGAAATACCTGCTCGGTCAGCCCGAGGTTGTCAGTGTTTTTACCACCGTTGGGGGTTCCACCAGCTTTTTCGAGGCAGGAGGAAGCGCCTATAAGTCGGAAATCCATGTGAAGATGGTGGCGAAGGAGAAACGCAGGGTGACCTCTGAGATCTTTGCCATCGATATGAAGAAGAAGCTGATGAATATGATGCCGGGGGTGAAGGTGCGTTCCAATATTGTCTCCCTGATGGGTACGTCGGATATGGACCCCATCCAGGTGGTGATGACCGGACCCGACATTGATACCCTTACACGATGGAGCGAAAAGGTGCTGGCCGAGATGAAGAAGGTTCCAGGCACCTTCGAGGTGAGACTATCGGTGGAGGCCGGAAACCCGGAAGTCGACATCCGTATCGACAAGGACAAGATGGCTACCCTGGGACTCTCGACCGCCATGGTTGGGATGACCCTGCAGAATGCCTTCAGTGGCAACAGCGATGCCCGGTTTCGCGATGGTGACAATGAATACAACATCAACGTGGTGATGGACCAGTTCGACCGCAACAGCATCAACGACATTGCCGGTCTCACCTTTATTAACGACAGGGGACTGCCTGTTCAGCTGAACCAGTTTGCCGGAATCCACCCTTCGAGCGGTACCACCGTGTTACAACGTTACAACCGCGTTCCCTCTGTAATTGTGCAGTGCCAGGTGATCGGCCGTCCGGTGGGAAGCGTGGGAGAGGATGTAATGAAGAGCCTGAAGGAGATGGACCTGCCCGAAGAGATCGTTCTGATTCCCGAAGGCGAAATGAAGTACCAGACCGAAGCCTTCGGCAGTCTCGGCATCGCTTTTCTCGCCTCCATCCTCTTTGTCTACCTGATCATGGTGGCCTTGTACGACTCCTATGTCTATCCCCTGGTGGTGATCTTCTCCATTCCGCTGGCCATAATCGGCGCCCTGCTGGCGCTGGGACTCTCCATGCAGTCGCTCACGATCTTCTCGATCCTCGGCATCATCATGCTCGTGGGACTTGTCGGCAAAAATGCCATCCTGCTTGTCGACTTCACCAACCAGATGAAGGTCGAGGGACACTCTACCCACGACGCCATCATCCTGGCCGGGAAGGTTCGCATGCGCCCCATCCTGATGACCACCTTCTCGATGATCTTCGGCATGATGCCGATCGCACTGGCCGTTGGCGCTGGCTCGGAATGGAAGAATGGCATGGCCTGGGCGCTCATCGGCGGACTGACCAGTTCGCTATTCCTTACATTGATTGTGGTGCCCGTGGTTTACCAGATGTTTGATAATATCAAGGCCAGGATTAATTTCCTCTAAACTCCAACACTGATCTGATCCGTATTATGATATGGAGGAACTTGATATCCTCTTCAAATTGAGAATGTCAGACAGCCCGCACTGAGTCTCCATAACCATCCTGTTCTCTGCAATTATTTTAACATTTCTTTTCACACCTTCAACGAAATTATGAATAACTTTGTACCCGGCTATGGTAAAACCGGCAGGATACAACTGGAAGAAAGTAATGACTGCAAAAGAGGTCATTGCCGAACTGAGAAGAAACGGATGGGTATTGGACAGAATCAGGGGCAGCCATCACATATTTTTGAAAAATGGAATAGCACTGACCGTTCCCTTTCATAAGAATATTAAAAAAGGTCTTCTGGAAGACATCAAAAAGCAAGTTACTGCAGCTGATTTAATCATAGAATAACATGAAACTGATCTCTTTAACATATCGTATTGCACCCGAAAAGGAGGGAGGATTTTCTGTCAAATGCCTTGACTGGTCTCCGGTAATGACCCAGGGAGAAACCCTTGCAGAATGCAAAAAGAATTCAATCGAGGCAACAGAGGCGATGCTGGAAAGTTTAAAAGAAGGAAAATTGGCAAAATCGGTCTTTCCCAAAGTTAAACACCATACTGCAAACCCATTCCATTTTCAACTTAGCTTCGATGTTGAGTCAGGACAGTACATAAACCTGTCCAATATCTTCAAAAAAGCAAAATCACAATCTTTACGTAGCCTTACAGCCATTTTTTAGGGTAATCCCGATGATTTTCGACTTCCTAAAAGATCTCCGGCGCAAGGACCACAAACCCCGTTTCGGGGGGCTTGACATTCTCAAGTACATAGGTCCGGGATTGCTTGTTACCGTAGGATTTATCGATCCCGGCAACTGGGCATCGAACATCGCGGCTGGTTCGGGTTACGGTTACACGCTCCTTTGGATGGTTACACTGTCGACCATCATGCTCATCATTTTGCAGCATAACGTGGCCCATCTTGGCATCGCCACCGGGTTATGCCTCTCGGAGGCGGCCACTAAGTATACCCCGCGCTGGATTTCAAAAACCATCCTGATCACTGCCATGGGAGCATCTGTTTCGACCTCTCTGGCCGAAATTCTCGGAGGAGCCATCGCTCTGAGCATGTTGTTCGGAATACCGATTCCTGCCGGCGCCCTTCTAACCTTCGGGTTTGTCTGCATCATGCTGCTCACCAACTCTTACCAGAAGATCGAGAAGTTCATTATCGCCTTTGTCTCCATCATTGGACTCTCGTTCCTTTATGAACTGACGCTGGTTCACATCGACTGGGCAGCAGCCGGTATCGGATGGGTAAAGCCCACCATTCCTGAAGGGTCGATGGTGATCATCATGAGCGTGCTTGGCGCTGTGGTGATGCCCCACAACCTCTTTCTTCATTCCGAGGTGATCCAGAGCCGTCAGTGGAACCTTGAGGATGAGTCGGTGATCAAACGCCAGCTGAAGTATGAATTTGTTGATACTTTCCTTGCCATGATCGTTGGCTGGGCCATAAACAGTGCCATCATCCTGCTGGCGGCAACAAGCTTTTTTGCAAACAAGGTGGAGGTGACCGAACTGCAGCAGGCAGAGAGCATCCTTCGTCCGCTGCTGGGAAACAGCGCTTCGGTGATATTTGCCATTGCCCTGCTCTTTGCGGGTGTGGCTTCGACCATCACCTCGGGCATGGCAGGCGGGTCGATCTTTGCAGGAATTTACGGAGAACCTTACGATATTAAGGACAGCCACTCCAAACTGGGGGTGATGGTTTCATTGGTTCTTGCGCTTCTCATCATCTTCGTGATCAGCAATCCTTACCAGGGACTGATCATCTCGCAGATGGTGCTGAGCATTCAGCTGCCTTTTACGATTGGCCTCCAAATCTACCTCACCTCCTCGAAAAAAGTGATGGGAAAGTATGTCAATGAGCCCTTTACCAAATTCCTGCTGCTGTTTATCGGTGCCATCGTAGCCTTTCTGAATGTGAAGTTGCTGCTGAGTCTCTTCTGAAATTCCGTACCTTTGCAGGTTCCAATGCAAAGGAGATCCGTGTGATGAAGAAAAAGAGTCCTTTTTATGTAAAGCTGCTGAAGCTGTTTTCCTGGTTCCTGGGATTGATATTTCTGTACCAGTATGTGATCTACTTTACGGCGCCGGTCTACGATTTTCCACAACCGAAACCATTTTCGGGCGACAGTTTGTACAACCCCTACCAGGGGATGGACAGCACCCATTGGCGCAAGGCCAATTTTCATTACCATTCGAGGGCCTGGCTTGGACTCACAAGCGGCAGCGGGAATACCTACGAGGCATTTTATAATACCTACAAGTCAATGGGTTATGATGCCCCACAGATCTCCAATTACCAGTCTATCGATACACGCTACAGGGATTCAGCGTTTTATATTCCTGTTTACGAGCACGGTTTCGGGATACGAAAAAAGCACCAGATCCTCATTGGCGCCCGGGATGTACTGTGGCTCGACTACTCACTGTTTCAGAGCCTGAGCCACAAGCAGCATATCATCAACCGGCTGCGGCCTGATAATGAGATTGTGGCCATTGCGCATCCTGATTGGGAGGGAGGTTATACCCTGGAGGATATGAAGCTGCTTTCGAACTATGACCTGGTGGAGGCGCTCGATCAGAACTGGCGTTCGATCCCGCAGTGGGATGCAGCCCTTTCGGCAGGCAAACCCGTTTTCCTGCTTGCCGACGACGATGCCCACGATATCTCCG
Source organism: uncultured Prolixibacteraceae bacterium (assembly GCA_964355115.1). Classification (GTDB taxonomy): domain Bacteria; phylum Bacteroidota; class Bacteroidia; order Bacteroidales; family FEN-979; genus JANXZO01. Next base: position 5,384 of record CAYHCQ010000078.1, read on the forward strand.
ACAGGTTTGAGATACAGCGTATTTGTACCTACATTAATTCGTCTGTTGTACAAGGTGATTCGATGGTAAAAGCCCTTCGGGAAGGGAATGCATTCGGAGCCGAAATCTACATGGGCGACTGGGAGACATTTGAAGACAAGGCAAAAAATGCACGATCAATCCCCGTGCTAAACTCTGTAGTACTGAAAGGTGATACCCTGAAAGTTTCCGTTACAGGGAGACCATACAACATCAACTTCATCGGACAGAATGGGAAATCAAGGAAGATCACCCACTTTGCCAATGAGGCCTGGTATAAATTTCAGCCTGACGATACCTACATCCGCACCAAGATCACATTCATCACCTATTTCGATTATCCAAAAGTTGGTCCCGGCACATTATTTTATCTGAACCCGGTGTTCAGGTACAACGGAGGAAAACCTGTGAACACACTGGTTGCCGAGGTGAATATTTTCAAGTCCTGGGTCGTCCGCATCATCGGTTTCGGCGCATTAATTGCTCTGGTTCTGGTGTGGATCTATTTTAGGAGAAAATATAAAAAAACTTTGTAATCCTCAAGCCCTCAAATTCCCAAATTCCCAAATTCCCATGCCTTCAAACCGTACGATATACCGGGCACTTGGAATCCTGCTTTTCCTTTCGGCAGTGATCCGGGGTTTTGTGGCCGGTTTTATCGAACTGGGGAACGACGAGGTCTATTACTGGACCTATGCAAGGTTCCCTGCCATGAGTCATTTCGACCATCCACCGATGGTGGGATGGGTAATCCAGTTCTTTACCTTCAACCTGCGTCTCGACAATGAGTTTTTCATCCGCTTGGGGTCGGTAGTTTTCGGCACCCTCAGTACAGGGATGATGTATCTCGTGGGAGCCCGGATCAAGAACCCGCTGACCGGGCTTTATGCCGCTTTGCTGTTCACTGCCTCCTTTTACGGGTTCATTCTTGCGGGCACCTTCATCCTTCCCGATGCCCCGCAGGTTTTTTTCTGGCTGCTGACGATTTATTGCCTTCTTCAGTCGCTTCCGGAAAGGGAGGTGACCCGCAACGGGCGCAACTGGCTTTTTTTCGCCGGGGTAACTGCCGGCCTTGCGTTGTTATCGAAATACCATTCAGTGTTTCTCCTGGGCGGCGCTTTCATGTACATGCTTATTTATAACCGGAGATGGTTCAAAGTGAGGGAGACCTACATCGCCAGCCTTCTTGCCATACTCATATTCCTGCCCGTGGTTTTCTGGAACATTGAGAACGATTTTATCAGTTTTACATTCCACGAAAACCGCGTTGGGATTACAAGTTCGGGGATCCAGATACAGTATTTCCTCACCGAATTGATAGGCCAGGTATTTTACAATAACCCGGTCAACGTGGTGATCATAATTATTGCCCTGGCTGCATTGGCCGGTAAAGGAAATTTCCTGGATGCCTCGTACCGCCGGCTGATACTCTGGCTCAGCCTGCCCCTCATCCTGGTATTCCTCTCCTTTTCGCTTTTCCGCAGTACCCTGCCGCACTGGACCGGCCCGGCTTACCTGGGGCTCATCCTGATCGCTGCGGCCTACCTGTCGGAACCGCGAGGCCGCAGGAATGGGCTGCGGATTGTTCCCATACCCGTTGCGGTTTCACTTGCATTCATCATGGCCATAGTCGTTGTTGGTGTGGGGCAGATCAATTATGGCTGGATACCCCTGAAACGGTATAAGGTGCATGATGTTTCGCTCGATATGTACGGATGGAAACAGCTGGGTGCCAGGTTTGCCACCGTATCAGCCTGGGATGAGCAACATTACCTGATTGACAAGGGGGCGCCGATTGTTACCTTCCGCTGGTTCCCGGCAGCCAACATCGATTATTATGTTGCCCGGAATCTCAACATGAAGGTTTATGCTTTCGGAGATCTTGAGCGGATCCACAAATATTTCTGGATCGACAGGGAACGCGGCAACCTGAAACGTGGCAGCGACGCCTATTATATCGCCCTGAGCGACGATTATGAGGACCCTGTTGCCCTGTATGGGAAAATGTACGAGATGATACTTCCCTCGGATACGATCTGTATACTTCGGGGAAGAGATACGGTGAGAAGAGCCTTTGTTTACCGGCTTATCGACCTGAAACAGGACATCGTTTACAATCAGACCGATAAATTTCGAAGCAACGCTCCTGATCAGCGCGACACCCTTCAGTTCTTTCTCAAGCAGATCCGGAGCAACCCGCAATGGCTGATGCTTCTAAAGAAAAAGGCAGACCTGGAAGGTAAGTCCCTTGATGATATGATCCGTTCAGAAGCCCGGAAGATGAAAGAAGATTCACGGGATCTGCTGAAGCCTGCTGATACCACTGCCAGATGGTGAGATGGTGAGTCGGTGAAATAGAAAAATTTCGGAATTATTTGGTTTATGAAATTTCGGGCATTGTGTTATTTGTTGTGTCTGCCACAATAATACCTGCTTTCTTTAACACCATAGGAATGGCCTCTTCCATTTTCTGAATTGTCCAAACAATTTTAAAATATAGAGTAGAATCGCCTAGATTCAAATGCCGACAGTCCACTGAATTTCTGAAGAATAGCAATTGTCCAATTGTATCCATTTCGTAATTTCCATAATCCAGTTCATTGTTGAGTTGCATAAACTCCAATGCCAGCTGATTCATCTGCTCCGGAATAAGGGCTACAGGAAAGAGACATCTCACGTCTATCATCGAGTCCGATTCGTTTATATCAACAATAACAAGTCCGTGTGTGCCACATAGGTCAATTGAAATCAAAATATCTTGCTTTAATGAATCATAGATTTCAAAAGATATTTCATGAATAGTCAAATACCACTGAATTCGATTATGAAGACTTGACTTGGTACGATAGTTGGTTGAACCTGAAATTTTAGTGTCAAAGATGATCCAGAAAAAGAAAGAAAGGACTGCGATTACGGTGACTGTGTAGTAAATTTTACGAAAATTCATACTGCTCCGGTTTTACTTGTGAATAATTTCAGAATCCAGTTAATAAAATCATAGTTTGGGTTGACTGGATACTGATTTGTACCAGGAACTAAAAATTGCAGGCAAGGGAAAATGAAATCGTTCTGATCAGTCGAATTTATAAATCGACCATTTTGCTACTAATCCGGCAGGGTTGATGTAGAAAATTATCCTGGCTTTTCGATATACCAGATACTTCCCTTTATAAGAATCAATGATATAGGTAGGGCTTCCATAACGATTGACAATTGTACTCATTGGATAATTTAACCCAATGCCCTGTGAGGTTCTTCCAGAATATTTAAAATCAGTGTTTAAAGATTTCAATAATACTGAGCTTGGAGTCTGTATGAATATTTCTGAATGGTCGGTACTATACTGATAATGAACATCGATCGGTAAAGGTGACTCATCGATTGCAATAGACTTACCGGTAATGGTCAATGTCAATTGATCAATGGATTTTTGATCAATTTTTTCATTTATCGGGTTCATGCTGATTTCAGGTTTCGCAAGAGCATCTTTTTTCAATCCGATCAGGTAACTCAGATTATCACTTAATGACTGCAAAACCCCCTTGTTTAGCTCCTCAAAAACATGAAGATTGTATTTCAACGAAGTTACCTTTGATAGCTCATATGCTTTGATAAAATTTTCCTCCGCTGATTTCTTATCCTGTAGATAATATTTTGCCATACCCTGTAAAGCGAAAACTCTTGCTAAATTCTCTGAACTCAGATTATTGGCCGGTTGTTGAATTAAAGGATTCATTAAGCCAATCACCATCTCATAGTTCTTCAGTAATAAATAGGTGCATCCCAGGTTAATACGTGAATTCAGATAGGCAGGATCTTTTTCAGATGCCTTTTCAAATAAATCTTTTGCTGTATTGAGCAAATCATTCTTCCGATTAGCATCCGAATCAGGCAAACTCCTTGAATTTCCTTGTTTTAATCGCGTAACTGCATCAAATTCGATGGGCAGGATAAAAGGAAACTCCTCTGAGTTGGTTAATTCAAGCGCTGAATAAACTTTTATGACACCGGCATTATTGATAATTTCCCGGCTTGGGAACTCTCGTGCAAGTTTATCGAAACATCGAAAAGCCTCATCATACCTTTTTAAAACAAAAAGCAACTCGCCGGCATCGAAAATTGCACACCACTCTTCCAGTTTTTTTGCTGATAAACTTGCAATACCCTTCCTTTCGGTCAAGCTTGGATAACCTGTTACTTGTTCGGGTAAATGATAATGGCCGTATATATTTTCCAATAATGACGGTACGATGCGGTAAGTCTCGAAACCTGCGACATATCCATAAAACATTCCATAATAGTCTGCCTCCGACTCAGTTTTCACTTTGGTGGATTTTTCAATGGATGAAATATCCTTAACCAATGAATTCTGGCTCCCCAGTGTGGAAGCAAAATCACTACAGAAATTATGTCTCTGGAAATAATGGGCCAATTCGTGTGACATGATTGAAGCCAGGGCATTCAGGGAATCAGTCCCATATGTAACGCACACATCATAAACTTCCTCATCAAAAATGATCATAGGGGTGGAACCTGGAATATAAGAAGCAATGAACTTCTGCTGGTTGTCAATTTTACGATTGATCTCTAATTGAGGCGGTGCAAGTGAACTGCCAAAAGCATTGACAAGTTCATTGAACAGATTTTTGGAGACCACAAATTTATATTCCTGATGATGCAGGAATTTTTGTGACCAGACCGGCCGGCATAATACCACCAAACAAAGGATGAATATGAACTGGTATTTTAATATTGCTTTCATTGCGTGGTCTTGTTCATTATTCAGTTTTGCAAATGCCGGTCTGGTAATCTTCTTGTCCAATTTTCGACAAATCTTCATTCGGGTTATAAAAGTAATCGTTTTCTTTAGTTCCCCAATCTGTTTAGGAGTTGTATTACCTGTAGTCCGGCAAAGTTGGCAGCGATGGAAGTGACGGTAATGAAGGCAGCGATGGAAGTGACGGAAGTTCTGGCAAAGCCAGAAGAGAATAGGTCTGGTAGTTGTAATCGTTTAGTATAACAGGCGATGTATTTACTGGTGTGATAAGCAGATTACCAGAACTATATATATCAGAATTTGATAGGATTGTTGAAACGCGTTGGTATCCATTTGTTTCTGGATAAGCGGTATGGCTGACCGAGCCAGATCCGGAATAGTAATTTTTTAAATATGTTTCCGGGTTGCCAGATGCAACCTTCCCGGTATACGGATTAGTATTTCCCGGATAGCTGTAATTGTTGTATGGGTTACCATCAGGGGCCGACCTGTAATAAGGTGCAACATACGTTCCATTACTCTTGAAAAATCCGTTGACATAAACCTGCGCATTTATTACCTGAGTAAGTCCTGCGATTGTAATGACGATAAACATAGCGATTTGAATGGTCATGGTTTTCATTTTGTTTTCTCCTTTAATTTTAGTGAATAATTATTGCTTTTCTATTTGTACCAGAATTTGTAAAAGGTAATCATGGGTGATCGATTTTTTTGATTTTTTCTAATTGACCCCAATATATTTGTCGATATTCTTATTGATATTCTGCTTTTCCTTTTCTTTCCACGCATTGATGACTTCCTGTGCCAATTCCATTTCAGCGGCCACTACCCTGCGGGTTAGTTCCTGTTTTCCTGATAATTCGGCAGCAATAGATTGATTCCCTGATTCTACAACCAATTTCAGCCGATCATTCGTTTTCTGGTTCATCCGCGATATATTTTCAATTCTGCTGATTTGGAATGCATGTTCATGTTTCTGGAGTAAATCATCGTAAGGTCCCCTTTGAGAAAATAGTTTTACCAATACCGGAGCGATTTCAATTGCCAGGAAAAGCAGAAGAATAAAGTTGCTCAGTATGTTGATGGATGAATCCGATTGTTTAAGAACACTGAGAGCTGCTATTTGATCCGGCAGAAACTTACAGTTGTCAATGATGGTTGTTCCGGTTACTTCATCCTTCGTGAATTCATCAATTTTATTTTTCCTCCTTGTCTCGAGGTCGGCAATTTTAGTATTGTTTCTTGCCCTTAAATCATCCAGGTCACGTTTATAAGAGGCAAACTCATTGTCAATTTGTATCCTGATGTTACTGATTTCATTCAGTAAAGGAATAATTTCAGCTCTGTTTTGACTGATCTGGTTTTTGAGCAGGTTGATCGTTGCATCATGGCTCCCGGTCGTATTATCTGCTACCAATTGTTTTAACTGCATATAAAAAGGTGCGTTTTTTGCCTCGATGATACGGGACCTGGTAACCTTTTCATTTTCAAGGCCCGATAATTTCTCTTCGAGGCGTTGAAGTGGAACCGGAGTTTTGCTCTCCTTAGCTGTTACCTCTTCCTGTAATTTGCTGATGGGATCATCAAAATTTTGTGTAACAAATTTCTTGTGATCTGAACTCAGTTGAGATGTTTTCACCTTGTTTGTTGCAAACATCTGTTCCTGTATTTTGCTGTTAAGGATCCGTAATTCCAAAGGCTTGGAAATCACGATCGCAATCAATACAGCCAATGCAATTCTTGGCAGGGCCATTTTTATCTCTTTTTTCAGGTCACCTTCCTTTCTGATACTCGAAACAATGAACCGGTCGAGGTTAAAAATCATTAATGCCCAGATAAATCCAAAAAACACACTAGCCACAACCTGGCCGAATATGGTATAAAAGGCGTACGATCCGGAAAGAAAAGCCATGATGGCAGTGAATAAAACTGTGGCGCCAATACCGGCATATTTATCGGAGTCAGTTGGGCATCTTTTTAACATTGATGAATTTGCTCCCGAGCAAAACCATAAAAAATTTCTCATTGTTTTCATATCGTGTGTTTTAAGATCATTTATTATTGAATAATTGCTTTAGTCTGTCAAATAATGATGGCTTGCCATCCCTTTCATGTTTTTCAATGCCACGCAGTAATTCTCTTTTTGATTTGTGATAAACCGACTTTAAATCATTCAGAGTGGGAGTTACAGTTGGGAATTTACTATTAACCTGTACCAGAGTAGGTAAACTGATTTCACTTAACTTACAAACCTCAGTCAGGTTCAACATCCCTGGAATCTGAAAATTTCGTTGATCCAGGGTGGCTTCAAATCTTATCATTGAGGGAACCGGTATTGTAAGAAGCCTGAGTTCTGGGATTGGATAAACAACTACTGATACTGATTTTGACATTTTAGTTTTAACTCCACTTGCCGTAAGCGTGTAAACAGTATTTTCAGTGGGCATAATACTTTTTGTACCTATGTTGGTTACCTTACCTATTCCTGGTTCAATCGAAACATTATCGGCAAATTTTACATTCCAGGTTAGCTCTGTTACGATTCCTTTTACAATGGAGCTATTCCTGGCCTGAAAAAAAATTTCGGGATCCCTGACTACTTCGATAAAGAGAGTCTTTGCTTTTTGTTTAAATGGGTTTATGGCAGAGAGGTTGATTTCCTTGCTATTACTGATTATCATTTCATGCTTGCCATTGGCATCAACAGGGCCGATACAGTCAATAATAACCGACATTGCATTTTTTACACTCCAGGAAAGGGTTATGGTCTCACCCTTTTCAACAAGTACTTTATCAGTGGAAAGGGAAACGATAATTTCATCTTCTTCACCAGACATGGCTTCTCCTGTTTCACGCATCTGGTAGAATTTCGCCAAATATTTTCTGATTTCCGGAGAATCCTTGATAATGAGAATATTTTCCTCATTTCGCCTCGCCTGTTTAGTCCAATTGAATGAACCAGTGATCAGTGTATGATAATCAATTACTACGAATTTATTGTGCATCAATGATCCCTGGGTAAAGTCGGCAGCTCCGATCTTGTATATGTTTCCGCCAGATAATTTCAGCCGTTCGAACAAATTACTGTTGTTCTCATTTATCTCCGTATCGGAGATGATAAGGTCCACAGCGATTCCATTGCTGGCCTTTTCACACAAAATGTTCATCAGGTGATCGTCAGTAAACCAAGCCACCGCAGTGAAAATCGCAGATTCAGCCTTTTCCAGTTCAGCGGCAATGGCGCTTTGAATATTGTCGAGATGAGCTTTAATCGATTCCATGGTACTTGTTTTGAAGGTTAGTACCAGGATTGGGAAAAGGTAATCCTCCAAATTGAAGATCACCATATTTCTTACAAATCAAGGATTTTTTACTCGTTTAATAAGTTTAACTTTGCTATAACTAAAAAGCAATCCGATCAAAATGGAAAAGATTTTAAGTGCCTATTCACATATTGAACTCCAGGATGAAAATAAACGACCACCCTCTTCAACAAATGAAGAAATATGTAAAAGTGACCCCATGGGTGTTGATTCTTATGACCAATTGGTGAGGCACATTGCGAAGATTGGATATATGAACAGGAAAAACCAATGGACTTTGTTTTTTAGGGGTCAACATGAGGATTACCAAAATAAGTATGGTACGACGACAATCCTACCAACAATATTCCGGAATAATGACAAGGAGTCAAGTCAAGATAAATTTTCAACGCTAGGTCAATATTCATATGATCTATTACAACGACTTAATGAACAGGAAATTAAAATTTTAGGAAAAATCAATGTTGACAGGTATTTAGAATTACAATGGGCGCTTCTGCAACATTATGAAAAATGTAACACTCCGATGCTGGACATTACTCATTCTTTGCATGTTGCAGCCTCATTTGCCCTTGATAAGAATAAAGACGATTATGGGGTTATTCACGTCCTGGCAATACCTTATCCGACAGATTTTCTTTCATATTTCCCAGCACAATCCTTACTGTTAGTGAAACTTGCTAATATATGCCCGCCTACTGCTGATCGACCATTATTTCAAGAAGCGTATTCCATTTGTCATTTTCCACTGTCAGATCTTGATGTCAAGGAAAGGACCATTTCATTTGATTTTAAAAGGAGGTTGATTGCTAAATTTAAAATTCCAAATTCAAAAGAATTTTGGGGAGAGGGATTTGACAGAATCCCAAGTACAAAATTATATCAACCCAAGGATTTACTCGGTCAATTAATCTCACCTCTGTCGACTGATTTTATTTAAGATATCAGGTTAGAACTAAAAATGACAATTGATTAAAGATTTATTTTGTTTTATATGAAAATTTGTATCAGAGTTTTTCTTTTCATTATAATGGTTGTCAATGCTACTTTGATATTTAGCCAAGATATCAATACCGATTTTCAACAGGCCGGCGATTACTTCAAACAGGGCAGATATGATGAAGCAGGAAAATTATACGAAAAATGGTTGCCATCGGTCAAAGAAACCAATGGGGAGAATGACACTACTCTTTATAATAGACTTGTTGCCTGGGCAGGGATCTGTTTCTATCGTTCTGGTGCGTTTGAAAAAGCCGAATTCTTCCTGAAGGAATCGATGAGGATTAATAAAGAAGCCTTTGGTGAAAACCATCTTTCTTATAGTCGTGATTTGTTCAATTTAGCTTCTCTGTATTTTGATATAGGTCAATTTGATAAGGCTGAACCTCTGATAAAAGATGCACTGAGAATAACGAAAGAATCTCTTGGTGAAAAACATTCTGATTATGGTAAATGTCTAAGTTCCCTTGCAAATATTTATATTGCTAAGGACCTGTTCGAAAAAGCGGAGCCAATGATGTTAGAGGCATTACGCATTACTAAAACATCGCTTGGTGAAAATCATTCAGATTATGGAGATTGTTTAAACTCATTATCACAATTATATTGCGCTATGGGGCGATATAAGGAGGCTGAATCATTGATGAATGAAGCGATTATCATTTCTAAAGTTAACCTTGGCGAAAATCATCCTTCCTACGGCCGTGATTTATTTTTCTTATCTCAATTGTACGAAAACGAAGGGCAATATGAGAAAGCTGAATCCTTGAAAAAAGATGCAATAAGAATTATTAAAGTATCTCTTGGGGAGAATCATATAGACTATGGAAATTGCTTAAATTCCTTGGCAATACTTTATAAAAGTTTGGGTCGATATTCTGAAGCTGAACCTTTGATTAGAAAGGCAATGCAAATAGTGAAAGTGGCAATTGGTGAGAATAATTCAGATTATGTTAGTTGCTTAAATTCTTTAGCAAAATTATATCAAGAAATGGGCATGTATGATAAAGCCTTGGAATATTTGATTAAGGCAATTCAAATTACGAAAGTAATTTCTGGGGAAAATCACTCATCGTATGCTCTTCTATTAAATAATTTGGCCGGTATATATTTGGATTTAGACAATAATGAGTTAGCAATTTCACTGATGAAAGAGGCAATGCGCATTGATAAAGAATTCTTTAGCGAAAATCATCAGATCTATGGCACAGATCTGCATAATATCGCTCAACTATATCAGTCAATGGGCCGTTATAATTTGGCGGAACCTTTGTTAATAGAAGCAATAAAAATATTCACAAAGTCCGATGATACGAATCCACTTCTCTATGGAAATGCAATTGCTAGCCTTGGAATGTTATATTTAAATATGGGGAGGTTTGTTCAGGCTTTGCCACTTATGCAGGAGGCAATGCAAATAGAAAAAAACACTCTGGGAGAGAATCACCCTTCCTATGGAATTCGTTTAAACAATTTGGCTCAGTTGTATTCTAATATGGGTAGATATGATGAGGCTGTTAGTTTAATGAGAGAATCAATACGATTAAATAAGGAATCAACAGGGGACGACAATC
>CAYHCQ010000079.1:0-15757 GCA_964355115.1 uncultured Prolixibacteraceae bacterium
CCCACAGCAATGCAGGCCCCCAGCGTGATCACCCCCGAAGGTATACAGAACCCCCGGTAGAAGGTAACCACAGCAAAAAAGAAAGAGCTGAATCTATCCATGAGTGAAACTTAAGTGAACGAGTGAACAAGTGATCAAGTGAACAAGTGAACAAGTGAACAAGTGAACAAGTGAACGGCCGCATATTTACTTATCGTAATGGTACCGGCAGCTATAGATAAACAGCTCATTATTTAACACCTGATAAACAATCCTGTGATCCCTGTCAATTCGTCTCGACCATAAACCAGACAAATCATATTTAAGTGGTTCGGGTTTACCTAAACCTTCATAAGGATTCCGCTGAATATCTTTGATCAAAGTATTTAATTTTTTCAGGATTTTCTTATCCTCAGATTGCCAGGAGGTATAGTCCTCCCAGGAATTTTGTGAAAATATGATTTTCATTTTACTTCGATTAACTTTTTTTCGAAGGATCTTCCCGATTTCATCTGGCCAATTGATTCGTGCAGCCTGTCGGCATTTGCTTTAGAACTTAGCAAATGAACGGTTTCCAATATTGAGTTAAATTCATCCAAAGAGATCAGTACAGCTCCGTTTCCCGCTCCTCTTTTAATGATCAGCGTTTCGTTATTATTTTCAACATCGTCAAGATATTGCTTAAGTTTCGTCCTGAACTCGGTGAAATTTGCTGCTTTCATAGATTTTACCCATTAAGTTATTATATGAGTACAAATATAAGTACTTTATAATTGATAATTGACAGTTGACAGTTGATAATTGAAAAAGGCACAGAGAGGGCAACATAAAGGATCTTGCCTTGAAGCTTGAAGAACTGGAAAGGACGGTTACGTCTTACGATGAAAATGCTAGACCTTCGTTTTTGGTCTTTTCTTTATAACGGGATGATCTAGGCGAGAAGGCCTTGGCATAATTTTCCGTTTTTTCAGATATTCGCTAAGCGCTTTTTCTTCATCACTTGATAAAGGGCCTTGTCCTCCCATAAAATCATCCTCTAATTCAGCCTTATTCATTGCTTTTTATTCTGTTTAGAAATACTTGTTGATAAGTTTTAATGCTGATTTGGTTTCAATAATCATTACTCGTCCTCCAAAATGTGTCGCTCCCAGGGCTTTTTCATAGTGTTCAATGAGCTGACTTTTTGAGAGGAAAGAAACATTTCCGTCATGACCTCGTTGAAATGAAAGTTTACAGGAGAAAGCAACAAGGTTTCCAAGTACTCCAGAATACATTTTTGCTTTTCCTTTATTGAAAGGTGCACTTTCCACTAAATGCATATACACATGATCCGACTTTACCTCAAGACTGATAAGACCCTGAATGACCGTTGGATTATTAAAAATAGTCAGTTTGTAAACATCTCGTGCTGGTTCTTTGAATTCATCTCGCCAATTGAATAACCATCCTCTTCCTTTCGTCGGCTCTAAACCCCCTTTCATCGGGTTTCACCTGAAACTGCCCGATTCGGCATATACACGGCCTCCGATCTGATGTACATTTGCTTCATCAAACTCAAAACAAAAAAACGAAATGAAAACAACAATGATATTAACCGCAGCTCTTCTTCTCAATGTAACCGTTCTTTTTGCCGGCATTAACAACAATATGATAACAGCCGCCAGCGAAGCCCCCGCCTTCAACCTCACCACCCTGGCACCCGTTACCCCGAAAGAGGCCACCTTTGAAGAGATCCTCGCGGTCGATTTCACCAACCTCGCCCCCATCACCCCGAAAGAAGCAGAATTTGAAGAAAGCACCAACTCCCTCAAAATAGATATCCAATCCTTAAAGCCCGTAAGTCCGGCCGAAGCCGACTTCGAATAAAACTAAATCTACTTTCCCTTACTACAAGAAGCTGCCCTGAGGCGGCTTTTTTAATTGATAATTGACAATGATTTCACTATTTCATTATCTTCCCGATTCAATCATCGTTTCAATGACTTTTTTAAATTCCGGAAGATCCTTTTCCACAATTTTCCAGACAGAACTCAACCGGATATCGAAATACTCATGAGCCACAAGGTTTCGGAAGGCTCTCACTTTGAACCAGGGGTAATCGTATTTTTCGAGCAATTCGGGGTCAACATGGATGATTGCCTCACCAATGACGCTGAACTGGAACAGCACAGCACTGGCCAGCATCTCATCACCTATAAAAACAGATTCTGAACATCCGCTGGTAAAACGTTCGATATCACAAATTGCTTTCTGAATATGCAATAACCTGTCGTGGCTGTCGCTAGCTCTATCTTTCATAAACCAGTTTCAGGTCAGCCTTCACAGTTTCAAGGATCCTGGGCTTAAAGGAATCGAGAAATCCTATATCTACCTTTCGGTTGATCTCTTTCTCAAGGCAGTACTGCACCTCGGCCAGGTCAAAATAGCTGAACTCCTTACCTGTCTCCACGGCAATATCTATATCGCTCCCCGGTCCATCATCTCCCCTGGCAAAAGAGCCGTAGATCCAGGCCTTCTCGATTTTTCCTGATTGTTTTAACAGCGCCCTGATCTTTTTCAGGATAAGCTTCTTGTCACTTTTCTTGAACAACTGGTAAGCCACCTTCTGCTCTGCAACCTTTAGAACCTCCATTGCATGTTCCTCATTTTCCAGGGCATAGGCAATATTATCAGAAAGCCATACCTTTATAAGTTCTGTTCCGTCAACCTTAAAATACTCCGCCAGACGCATCACCTGCTCCCTGGAAGCCCTGCGGTGGCCATGCTCAATTTTGCTGAGTATCGATTGGTCTATATCCAGATAAGCCGCTACCAGCCGCAAAGGGTCACCCCTTTCCGCCCTGAGCTCCCTGATCTGTTCAGAAAATGTTTTCATCTTGAAAAATTCATTTTGACAAATTTAGTCAAAATTAAGCCAAAATGCAAATCAATTTACTATTGAATTTTCGCTGCCTATTTCCCCTTAAAACCTTCACGCCCTCATCACACCACCTCACCACACCACCAAGTCACCACGTGATCAAGTGAACAAGTGATCTATTCAATCAGGACCGTCAACGTATCCAACTCACGATCATCACAAAATATAACGCAGAAATACAACCCTTTTGGCAGCGATAATTCAATGAATTCCTGAGGATACTCGTTTTCAGAAACTTTCTGGCACATTGAATTATATACGATCATTCTGATTGGGAAAGAGCTCCCGGGCAGAGATACCCTGAATTTTCCGTTTGAGGGATTCGGTGCTGCTGACACCCTCTTTCTGTGTACTTCTGGTGTGGAATTTAATCCCGCCGTGAATGCCAGCTCTTTGATAACTCCGTACGGGCCGTATGAAAATCCCCCATTGATGGTTTCAATTCTTATCCACCCCAGTCCTTTTGCAGGTCCGCGATTCAGTTTAACCCCGATATATTTGTCGGCATAATTGCCAAAAGACACCCCGCAGGGCCATCCCATGGACCAGCTTATATAATTGAGAAATGTTTCAGTGTGGATATTCTGATTAAGATCCGATAATGTATCACCCATCATGAATTCACTTGCAATCGGCCTGACCTCAATACCGAAACATGTTGAGGTGTCAAGCCTGTCATAAAATACGGCATTCGAATCCAATGGTATGATCGTGATATACTCCAGAGCACCCCCCATCATTCCCTCAAGGTTCCCCTTGCTTAACAAGATAAAATCATGGATATCGTCATTATTGATATCGATGAAGCTTGTATCCGCATAGCCGGCTTTGATCTGCCGCACAGTATCAAATGGCTGCAATCGCTTATAGAAGGTTACATTTACAGAATCACCGATGATAATTGAAGACTGCTGCGCAAAGGCAGTACAATTCAGAATGACCGATACAAGAAGGAGATAAAGCTGTTTCATATAAGGCAATTTTTCTGTCGTAATTCAGCCCTAAAGTTACAAAATAATCACATTTGAAAAAAGTGACAAAGTAACAGGGTGACAGAGTAACAGGAGCACATCGGCACATCAGCACATCAGCACATCAGCACATCCTTTCATCGGGACTATGCCTTGTTTCATCGGGTATCGCCCCGGTCTGCCCGATTCGGCATATACACGGCCTCCGATCTGATGTAAATTTGCTTCATCAAACTCAAAACAAACAAAACGAAATGAAAACAACAATGATATTAACCGCAGCCCTCCTCCTCAACGTAACCCTTCTCTTTGCAGGCAATAACAACAACATCACAACTGCCGCCAGCGAAGCCCCCGCCTTCAACCTCACCACCCTGGCACCCGTTACCCCGAAAGAGGCCACCTTTGAAGAGATCCTCGCGGTCGATTTCACCAACCTCGCCCCGGTAACCCCGAATGTGGCCGATTTTGAAGAAAACACCGTCACCCTCTATATAAATATCCAATCCCTTAAGCCCGTAAGTCCGGCCGTAGCCGACTTCGAATAAAACTAAATTTACTTCCTATAACTACGAGAAGCTGCCCTGAGGCGGCTTTTTTTGTGTGAACTATGCAACTCTTATCCGCAATTGTGTAAAACATTCGCTTCGAAATCGCCTCACCTTTGCATTGTGACAATCAAGCCACAATAAAAAAAACAAAATGAAATCCTCAAACAGATTGCATGCAGCCATATTGGTGCTGTTTCTCTTCACCATGACCCTCCTCACCTCCTGCTTCCCTGCAGGCCATGCCCCGCATCCCGGCAATTACAAGGGAAATAACGGCAACCACGGACAAAAACAACAAAAGGTACATCACGACAACGGTAACCATAATGGGCAGGGGAAACATAAATAGTGAACAAGTGAACGAGTGAACAAGTGAACAAGTGATATTGACAAATATCAATTATCAATTATTAATTATTAATTCCTCACAACCTTCACCCTGTAACCAGCACCCCCTCCCGTGAATATCACAAAGTAGATTCCCGGCTTCATCCCGCTGAGATCGCATTGCCACGACTCACCGTGATTCACGATGGAACCATCAGCCACGATCACCCCCTGTGAAGAGATAACCTGAAATTGGAAGGAGTTTCCTGCCGGGAGCGGGATGGTGATCAACCCGGTGGAGGGCACCGGGAAGGCAGTGAGGCACTCCTGTGCTCCGTGAGGCTCAGCACCTACCGGGTAGTACACACAACCCACGAGGCTGAATTCGGCGGCGGAGGCCCAGGGATTTCCGTTCACCTCCGAAAGGGCCACAAGGCGGAAATAGCGTCCCACTTTTGCAGTGTCGAGAATGACCGTCTTGGGAGCGCTGCTGTTCTCCCAGGTGCCAGTTTTTACGGGTGTTCCCCAGTTGAGGGTATCCTCCGTGATATAGAGCCGGTAGGTCTTAATGTTGCCATTCTCCCCATCCTGGCGCGGGAGGTAGGTGAATTTACTCACTTTGAATTTTCGTCCCAGGTCAATCTGGATTTCGTGCGGATAGGGGTCGTCGCCCGTACTCCAGCGTGTGTGCCAGATGGTTGAAGGGTCGTTGTCGAAGCTCATCACCGCGTAACCCGGGTAGTTATTTTCCTGGCTGTCGGCATACACCAGCGACCACTCATTTTTGGGCAGTTCGGCCGGGTTGTTGCAGTCATAGATCGAGGGACAGGTTGTTGCTGTAACCATGCCGGTTATCGACTTTGAATAACTCTGCCCGTTTTGCGTCAAGGTGAGGGTCACATCGTACGATCCCGGGTTTCCAAGGACTACCTTCGGGTTGCGGATGTCGGCATTGTCGATCCAGGCAGGTTGCGGGGTGATGCTCCAGTGCCATGAGGCGCCGGCGTGGTTCAGGATGGAGTGGTCGTCAAAAAAGAGTGTGTCGGTCATGCAATCGTAACCAGCCCTTTCGATCCACGGATTAACGATGGGTGTGAATGTTGTATCGGCCATTGGCGACTCCCACACGCTGCCGTTGCCCCCCACGCGGAGCCTGGCGTCGCGAAAAAACGGAAGGGCCATGTTGACGGTCATCCCGGCAGGGTACCCTGTGGAAAATGGCTGCCAGTCGGTCATGCCGGAGGTGCGGTAGTAAACTTTCGCAGATTTACCGCTGGTGGCGTTGGTAAACAGGTATACCAGATCTTCGCCTGTTGATGAGGGCTGTATCACCAGGCACTTCATGTATTCGGAGAGGGAGCCGGTGAAATTCTCCCAGGTGTCGCCGCCGTCGGTCGATCTGAACACCTGCCCGAGGTCGGCCGACCAGGTGCCATTCTGCAGACAGGCATAAATAACATTTTCATTGAACGGCGAGATGGCAAAAAAGAGCTTCCCCTTCCAGTTGCTGTTTCCGTAAGGCGGCGCGGTTAGCGAGGGTTTCTGGATCCAGGTCACCCCGCCGTCGGTGCTCTTCACCAGTCCGCCCCCCACGATGTCGGCATACACCACCAGCGGATTGCTGTAGCTGATCTGCAGGTAGCGCACCCGTGCCGGGAAGTTGTAAAGAAGCTCCCAGCTCACCCCCATGTCGGTGCTGCGCCAGAAGCCTGTCCCTTCGCCAAGGTAGAGGGTTCCGTAATAGTTGGGATGATGCACAAGGTTGCTTCGGCGGCCGCCGTATTCGTCCATGTTGGGGTACTTGCTGAAGATGAAACGCCCCTCAGGCTCTCCCTCCGCGGTCGGAGGCAGGATCCATCCGTTGCCAAGATCGTTGAAGGCTACCCGGCGGCTGCGGCCCTGGAGCACCCACCCGGTGGGCGATTCGGCGCCCCCCATCCGCAGTGCTTTTGGCTGGTAAAAATCCGCAAGGGAGGTATTGCCGTTGTGATACCTGCCGCCAACAATGATATCCTCGTTCCACCCCTGGTCGAAGCCCCACATGTCGGAACCCACGATGCCATTCACCCGTGGATGCCAGTTGGCCTGGGTAGTAAAATTGTCGGTGGTGAAATTCATCCCGCCGTCTGTAGAAACCCATGTTTCGCCATTGGGGAGCATCTTTATATCCTGGATGTCGGGGTGGATGCTGAAGTTGCCGCTATACCCCCCGATCGGGATGAAGCTGGTGCCGCCGTTCACGGTTTTAAAAAGGGTGGTGGTCCCCACCAGGATGATATTTTCGTTCAAAGGTGAGATGTCGAGCACCAGGTCAAAATAACCCTGGCCATTGTTCATGCCGAAACTGCTGGTGTTGCCTGTGGCTACCAGCACCCAGTTCCATATGGAGCCCGACAATGTTCCTTTGAGGAGGTAGGGGGTGTTGTTGGCGCTGAGCAGAATCGCCAGCAGGATGTTTGGATTGGCCGGGGTCACGGCAAGCAGACCGCCGCTCGACTCCACAATGTTATTGGGGAAGGTGCTGATGGGCTGAAATGTGTTTCCCCCGTCGGTTGAACTGATCACCGAGAAGTTCGATCCGGATTTTGTGAGTGCAAAAACCATGCTTGCATCGTTGGGCTTGATCTCCACGTCATACGCAGGATTGGTTGATTTCTGCGTCCAGCTGCTTCCTCCGCTGCTGGTCATGTAAAGCCCGCCAGTCGCGGCTGCATACAGCTTCTGGGGGTTGGTGGCATCGATCCTGAGCCGGTCGGCGCTGAACTGGCTCCCCACTGCCAGCAGAGGTGTCCATGTGAAGCCTCCATTGATGGTCTTGTGAACCTGGTTGCCCGCTGCAGCATAAACGATATCGGCATTGGCAGGATGTACCGACACCGCCGTCACACCGCCGCCAAAGGGGTAGTTCAGTGCCAGTTGCTGCCAGTGCAACCCCTTGTCGGTGGACTTGTTAACGAAGCCCGTCTCGGTGCCAAGGTAGAGGATATTGTTGTCGGAGGCCGCCACATCGAAGCTGTAAACATTCACCTGCCACGGACAGGCACCCGGCGTTGTTGAGCTTCCCGATTCATTGAGCCAGAAGGTCTCTTTCGGACCGAGAAAACTCCAGTTGGAATTCGCCTGCGGAGCCCTGTTTGACTGCGGAGCACTGTTTCCCTGTTCCGCCGCATTTTGCTGCGTGGCCAGCAGATCCCGGTAATAAGTTCCGAAATCCGGGATCCTGATCGATCCGTCATCGAGGATATAATCCGCCATTACCCGGCTCCACATCTTATAATAACGGGTTATGGCCAACTCCACGCCCTTGTTGGTATGAGCCCATTCATCATAGGCCAGGCTGATTTCGTTGAAGTTCACCGGCACCCGGTAGAGCATCTTTGCCCATTCCGGCATGCCAGGACTATACGCCGGCTTGTAACTCTTCACTATCCCCGGAAAATCATCATAAGGAGTATACTGCTGCTGGGAAAAGAGAGAGCCGGCGATCAGACAGAGGCCAGAGCCCAGTAAAGCTATACGTTTGAATATTTTCATAAATCCCCTAATTATCAAATCAGCACATCGGCACATCGGCACATCGGCACATCAGCACATCAGCACATCAGCACATCAGCACATCAGCACATCTTCATCGGGTTCTATCCCCGATTCGTCGGGCTTCACACATTCCCAGGCGATTATCGCTGTACAACGCCTTCGTTCCGTGTTAAATTTGCTTCATCAACATCAAAAAAACGAAAATGAAAAAATTTACACTTATTATAGCCGCCCTTCTCACACTGCATGTTAACCTTCTTTTCGCCGGTAACGACAATGTCGCTCCCGTGGTTAAGAGTGGGGCATCAATAAGTCTGCTCCTGAATCTGGCCCCCGTTACCCCGAAAGAGGCCACGTTTGAAGACGCAGCCCCGGCAATCGATGTCACCAACCTCGCCCCTGTAACCCCGAATGTGGCCGATTTTGAAGAGACCACCGACACCCTCAAGATAAATATCCAATCGCTTAGGCCCGTATGCCCCTCAGAAGCTGATTTCGAATAAACCACCCGCCATCTTTCATTGGCACATCGGCACATCGGCACATCAGCACATCAGCTCATCGGCACATCAGCACATCAGCACATCATTTTTTCATCTTCTTCTGCAGGTCATCAATCTCCCCTTCCAGCTCCTTCATCGTCGCGTTCCATTGCGCGTCCAGGCACTTGTACTGCCAGTCGGGTTCGCCCAGCAGAAAGGTAAAACGGGGTTCTTTGTCGGAAGGGGTGATGCTGCCGCTCACCAGCCAGAAATAGATCACGCCTGGCTTGAACAGGGATACTTCGATGGCCTGAGTGGTATCAGCCAGCATCTTTGACCAGACCTCCTTAACGCCGTTTTCATAGATAAGCAGGTACTTGGGTACCCCAGGCGTAAGGTGCCATTTAAAAACCATCGTGTCGCCGGAAACAACGGATGAGTCGGCAGGCAGGATCATGGGCGTCTTTTCAAATTCGGTGCGGGTGCGGTAAACGGCCCCTTTGATCACCATGGCGGTCTTGGGTTCACCCTTGTCGAGGATCGATTGCGCCACATAGTTGAGGTACTCTTTGGTGAGCGACGACTGGTTTTTCATGCAGGTGGCACGGATTTCGGCCAGGGTATGCGAGCCGGGCTCGGTGATGCGCAGTGCCTTGTCCTTGCCGCTGAGCAGGATCACGGCGGATTCGGTGCCCACGGTGAGGCTGATCTCGCCCGAAAGTTTCATGTTTTTTACCGCCGGCCGTGATGCGCCTTCCTGGAGGACTTTCACCTCCCCTTTTGCCTGGTAGATGATGAAATCGTTGCACTGGGCCCGGGCGGCGAGCGAAAAGGCAGCGAGGAGGACAAACAATGAAATTTTTTTCATGATTATTTTTATTTAGGAGGCAGAAAAAGCGAAGGTACATGGAAACGGCGGTCGATCAGTTCAACGGCCCGCTTGTACCATGTGAGGAATGTATCATAAAGAAGAATGGGTACCAGAAACCAGGTGGAGTGTATGCTGTAATTGCAGAGTTTGTAAAGGATAAAGAAGAGGTAGATGATCAGTATATTGATGCACAGGAGCATCAGTGGGAAAAGCAGCTTAAACAGATTTGGCCGGTGCGACTGGAACCAGGTGATGAACAGCACGTAAAAATAGCAGAAGATGTAGGAGAGCACGATGCAGAGCCAGTTGGGCATCACGTTGATGTAGTTTCCCGAAAGGATCATGCTGGCGGCATTGGCGTGGATCACAACACCATACATGTCGGGCCGCGACCGGCCTGCAAGTTCAGGATTCATCGGGGTGTAGTAGATGTCCTCGAGGTCGGTGGCATCGTCGAATGAGTCGTTCATATATCCCATCAGCACGATCTTTCCTTTGATCATTCCCAGGTCGGTGTTGGTATCGAGTATCTCCTGCGCATCGTAACAGATGAAGGTCGCCCGGTTGCCGGTATAGTTGATCACCTCGCGGCCATTGTCCCGCTTCTGAAGCCGAGCGAAGGCTTTTGGGTCGTACCTCCGCACCAGCTCGGCCGACATGGCCCATAGTGTGTCGCCTTTGAATACCTCAACCGGGCTGAAGCTGCGTACCGTCGAGGTTGCAGGATTAGCCCCGCCAAGGTTCACCAGTGCCCTGGCGCCCCCCGAAAAGTATGGATTGGAGGTTTCCAGGCTGTCGAACACTCCGTCGACGGCCTGCCTTCCGGTGAGATAACATGCCATCACCACCTTACCTCCTTCGAACTGCATCTGCAGGGCCGCATCTATGGCTGAATCGCGCCTTGCAGAGAAAAACCCGTCGAATCCGATCACCTTCGGATTCTGGCTGCGCACCCTTTCAATCTGCCGGGCAATCTCCTCCCGGTTCAGATGACCGATGTTCACCAGTACTATATTGGTATCGAGCAGCTCCTGCTTTGAGGCCAGCTTCGAATAGAGCAGGTCGCTGAAACTGAAATCGGAGAGCGCCTTTTTGATGGGATTGAAGAAAGAGAGGTTGAAGGAGATGAGACCCAATCCGGCCACCGTGCTGAACAGCAGAAAGGTGACCACAAGGTAGTCGGGTCTCAGCCAGCGGAAGATTCTCAGGTTGCGCGGTTTCATCAGGGCTAAATTAATAAAAAAAATAATGTGCTGATGTGCTGATTTGATGTGCTAATGTGCCAATGTGCTGATTTGATGTGCTGATGTGCCGATGTGCCGATGTGCTGATTATAAAATATATTTCTTCCAAAACTCCTTATTTTACTGCTCTTTCGGAGGTGCTGTTGTGTTTTGCAACACCTGTTGTATTTTTCAACACTTGATTTATAATGTTGTTTGTCAACATATTACGTTGTTTAAAGAATTTTACTGTTGATTTATTCAACATATTAACCGTTCAACTTTTCAACAACGATCATTCTATCTCACTGTATTTCTGCTATTTACCGATCAATTTTCATCTTGGCCCGCTTTTTGAATATACATCAGCACATCACATTAAAAAAACGAATCATGAAAACCAAGATCCTTTTCTCAGCACTTATCCTCGCCGGCTTTCTGAGTCTGAGCACCATGGCCGAACCCGGCGACGATAAACCACTGGCTTCGGTCACGGTAGCAGCCACGCCCGACCTCTACGACCTTGCCACCACGTGGGTGGTCGAATACCAGAAACTCCACCCCGGCGAAGTAGTAAACGTGGTGCGATACACAAAAGAGAACAAACCTGAAATACTCAACGCCGGGACAGGCCTTTGCTTTATCACCGATGAGTTTTACACCTCGCTTGCCGGGGAGAATATCTGGAAGATGGTTGTCGGGCGCGATGCCATTGTTCCGGTCATCAGTTCAAAAAATCCTCTTCTCGCTGAGATAAAGCGGAAGGGAATCACCAGAGAGCAGCTGGCACAGATCATGAGTGACCCCGGGAATCGGCAGTGGGAGTCCTTCGCGGGGAATGGGCAGCAGCCATCCGTTCAGGTATATATGCTGAATGAGGGTTCGCTTCGTGAAGGTGTTGCAAAGTTTCTTGACACAGATGCCGAAACCCTTAATGCCACGCAGGTATCCGGCGGAACGGAGCTGATCTCCATGATTGCAAAGGATCCGTATGCGCTTGGCTTCTGCCGCCTCGCAGATCTTATCGACATGAATAAACATGTGCTCGTCGATGGCATCAGCCTGCTACCCATAGATAAAAACAGCAACGGAAAGCTTGAGAATTTCGAAAATATTTATGGCAGTCTCGACGACTTCCTGCGCGGTGTATGGCTCGGTAAATATCCCGGTGCCCTTACCCGCAATATCTATGCAGCCGCACCTCTTCAGCCCGAAAATGAGAAGCTGACCGATTTTCTCAAATGGGTGCTTGATGGCGGACAACAGTATCTGAACCCCAGTGGCTATTTTGATCTCGGTTACAATGAGCGTGCAGCCAAATCGGCCCTGCTCGACAACAATATTGCCATGGCAGCCGCACCTGAAGCCTCCTCTCCCCTGCAGACTATCATGATCGTCATCCTCGCCCTCATCGTTACCGGCTCCCTCACCGCATGGGTGATTGGCTCGCGCAGGAACAAGAAGTCTTTGCCGGGAAAGAGCTTCCGCAGGGCATCCCGCCTCGATCCCGGCTCGCTGAACGCACCGGGTGGACTCTGGTTCGATAAATCGCACACCTGGGCCTTCATGGAACAAAACGGTATGGTGCGCATCGGCATCGACGACTTCCTGCAGCACATCGCCGGACCGCTTTCGCGCGTAAAGATGAAGAGCCCGGGCGAAAAGGTGACAAAGGGGGAAAAGATCCTCACCATCATCCAGAACGGGAAGCAGCTCGACATCTGCTCGCCGGTATCGGGGACCATCCGCAGCCAGAACGGGATGCTCAACAGCCACGCTTCCATGCTCAACACCGCCCCGTACACCGACGGGTGGGTGTACACCATCGAACCCACCAACTGGCTACGCGAAACACAGTTCATGCTCATGGCCGGAAAATATACCGAATGGCTCGGCCAGGAGTTCATACGCCTGCGCGACTTCTTTGCCACCTCAGTGATGGCCCGCAACGGGGAGTATATCCCCGTAGTTCTGCAGGATGGCGGCGAACTTCATGACAACCTCCTCGCCTCCTTCGGCCCGGAAGTTTGGGAAGAATTCCAGGAGAAGTTCATGGATAAAGGGTGAGAAAAGGATGTGCCGATGTGCCGATGTGCTGATGTGCTGATGTGCTGATTATCAATTATCAATTATCAATTGTCAACTTTCAATTATCAATCCTATGAGCATCAACCGACGAAACTTTTTTAAGGTCCTGGGTATTACCGGGGCCGCGCTCACCATCGGCCGCGACCTGAAAGCGTCGCCCGAAGGGGGCAGCGAGATCGATTTCCGTGGAGTCCTCTACGACTCAGCCCGCTGCAAGGGTTGTCACGGCTGCGAATACGACTGTGCCGACGCCAACGGGCTGCCGGTACCCGAAACGGTTAAAGACGATCTGCTGGTGCGCGACACCAACGAAACGAGGCGCACTGTAGTGAACGGGTACAACACATCCAAAGGCAAAGTATTTATCAAAAAACAGTGCCTGCACTGCAATGAGCCTGCCTGTGCTTCAGCCTGTCTCACTCAGGCCATGCACAAAACCAAAGCGGGACCAACGATCTGGCGGGGCGAAAAATGCATGGGCTGCAGGTATTGTATGGTAAGCTGTCCGTTCGACATCCCCAAATTCGAGTACCACAGTCCTAACCCGAAGATCGAGAAATGCGACATGTGCTACAACCGTCTCAAAACCGGCGAAATGCCTGCCTGCGCAATGAACTGTCCGAATGAAGCTCTCTTCTACGGCACCCGGCGCCAGCTCATTGCTGAAGCCCGTAAACGGATCGTCGAAAATCCAAAACTCTATGTCGACTACCTCTATGGCGAACACGAAGCCGGGGGTACCTGCTGGATGTACCTGTCGCCGGTGCCCTTCAAAGAACTCGGCATGAAAACAATCCAGAAGGCCTCCTACCCTGCCCTCACCAAGGGTTTTCTGTATGGCGTACCCTCCATATTTGTACTCTTCCCGGCACTGCTGCTGGGAATTCACCAGGCAACTAAAAAAGACACCAAAACCACTGAGGAGGACGAATCATGAACCAGACCATATCCATACCAGGCGATAATGACGGCAAATCCATCGGAAAATTCCTCTGGAGCGAGCTGAAACCCAAAGGCAAAATATTCACCCCTTTCAACATCATATCTGTACCCATCATCCTTGCCGGGATCGTGATCATCGTGATCCGCTTCTGGAAAGGGATCGGTGCGGTAACCAACCTTACCCAGGAGATCCCCTGGGGACTGTGGATCGGTTTCGACGTGGTGACAGGCGTAGCCTTTGCCGGAGGTGCCTATGTAGTCACCTTCATGGTCTACATCCTCAAGATGAAGCAGTACCAGAGCATTGTGCGTGTCACCGTGCTCAACGGCTTCCTGGCCTATGTCTTTTACGCCGGTGCCCTGTTGCTCGACCTGGGGCGCCCGTGGAATGTGATCAACCCCATCATCGGGAACAATTTCGGGGTCAACTCCGTGCTTTTCCTGGTGGCATGGCACTTCCTGCTGTACATGATCGCCCAGCTTATCGAGTTCTCGCCGGCCATCGCCGAGTGGCTTGGCGCCCGCAAGATCCACAAGATCCTCTCGGGGATGACGATAGCCGCGGTTATCTTCGGCATCACCCTCTCCACGCTGCATCAGTCGGGGCTCGGCGCTCTGTACCTGATGGCGAAAGAGAAGATCCACCCCCTCTGGTACTCGGAGTTCATCCCCATCATGTTTTTCGTGAGCAGCATCTTTGCCGGCCTCTCGATGGTGATCTTCGAGGGATCCATTACCCATAAGGTTTTCGGCGGACAAATCAGCAGCAAGGACCACCATGCACATAACCCGATCGTGATGGGGCTGTCGAAAATCTGCGCCGGCACGATGTTCGCCTACTTCTTTCTGACGGTTCTGGTCTTTATCCACGAACGGCATTGGGCACTGCTGAACACCCCGATGGGATATTGGTACCTCACCGAGATGATCGGCTTCGTGCTCATACCCATGGCGCTGTTCTTTTACAGTTACCGACGCAGCAACCTCCTGCTGATACGCATTGCCGCCATCATGACCATGCTCGGCATCATACTCAACCGCCTCAACGTAACGGTGATCGGCTTCCGGTGGGACGCACCTGTTCATTACTACCCCTCCTGGATGGAGATCGTGGTGACACTAACGGTAATTTTTACCGAGATCTGGATATTCCGTTGGGTGATCAACCGCATGCCCGTGCTGAGAAACTCACCGGAATGGGCGAAACACTAATAATGTGCTGATGTGCTGATTATCAACTATTAACTATTAATTATTAACTCTTAACTCATTTTCCTCATGGACGGATTCAGCTATTACAACATATTTGAGACCAAGGGTCTTGAGTATCTCATCATCATCGCCTTCCTGGCGTTGTTAATTCCTTTTTCGGTATTTCTCAACCGAACTGTGAAGCGGAGAAGGGAGGTTCATCACACCGCCGGGTTTATTACATCCGGAACAGTGAAAATTCCAAGGGGTGTATTGTTCAGCAGGAACCACACCTGGGTTCACATGGCCAAATCGGGCATTGCCAGTTTAGGTCTCGACGACCTGCTGCTGCACATCACCGGTGAAGTGAAACTTAACTTCCTGAAGCCTGCAGGCGAGGTTATTGAGAAGGGAGATTTGATTGCGGAACTCATTCACGACGGCAAGGTGCTCAGGGTCGCTTCACCCGTTTCGGGCAGAGTGGTGGCATCCAATCCACTGCTTCCGGCGGAGCCCTGGAAACTGAACGAGGATCCTTACGGGGCCGGCTGGCTTTACAGGATTGAGCCCACGCAGTGGAAGGCAGAGACTTACAACTACTACCTGGCCGACACCGCTGCCAGCTGGTCGAAAAACGAACTGATTCGGTTCCGCGACTTCCTGGCTACACGAATG
>CAYHCQ010000080.1:0-15522 GCA_964355115.1 uncultured Prolixibacteraceae bacterium
AGTAACTGTCACACTGTCACCTATGATTGAACCCAGTGTACCGGTTGGATATACTGATGGATCAGGGTTGTTGATGAAAATCTGGTATTGGGCATAGTGATGGTTACCCGTGCGCGACCTGCAACTGCTGTCCCAAGGTTCAGGCCACGGATAACAACCATTTTGTGTACTGGTAACATCAAAATTCCATCCCTGCATATGGTTATAATCAACAGAAGTTACAATTGAGTCGTTGGTGAGAATATATTGTTTGGCCAGAAAAGCATTGGTGAGCGTTGTGAAATTGTATGTATTAAATCCCCAGTCGCGCGACCACAACCTACCATCAATGGGTGTCAGGGGAGAGGTTGTTGTATCTACAACGGTGATATCAAATAACCTCATTCCGATCTGTTCGGAAGCAGGAGGTGAAGGAAGCTGAAATTCGATACAATAATCACCGGCTTCGGCAGGCGCATAGTCAAGCGGTATGTAACCATGCGGGTTGAGTAATTTAGGTCCGGCGATGGCTTGGGAATGGTATTGTATATATCCCGGGGCGCTGCCATTTAAACTAACAGTCTGGGTATATACAATACTGCCATTAAGCTTTAACCTGAAAGTAATTGTGAGTAGATCTGTACCGAAACCCATGTAAATCTTCTCCCCTGGATGTGCGATGTGAACATACAACCGTTGATTGGGGGCACACTGATCTGTTGCAAAACAACTATACTGGCCGCCACCATTGCCACCATTAATAATCCACAAGTCACCCATATAAGCTGAATCCGGCCTGAGCTGCTTGGTTCCCTCGGCCATAGAACAAAGCGAGATAACCATCAAAATCATAAAAAGTGTGAGACAGGTTTTCACAACATAAAGATACGTAATTCTCCTGCGAGACTCTTCATTTTTCTTCACGTGGTGCCGTTGTGCCGTGGTGCTGTGGTGATATGGTGTATTCCATTGGAATTAATTACCTTTGTATCATGGTTCACAATGTTGGATATCAGTTTTCACAACATGCACTGGAACAAATGCATCTCAGGGGCATTTCAAGAGCAGTTGTTGAATCGATACTCATAAAGCCTGATCAGTTGAAACAATCGGGTGACCTGACCGTATTTCAGCGAATCTGTACGGAAGAATCCGGTGAATTATTTCTTGTACGGGTATTTGTAAATGAAAAAAAAGCTCCAAATCTGGTAGTGACTGTATACAAGACCTCTAAAATTCAAAAATATTATGAAAGTTAAATATGACAAAGAGGTGGACATCCTCTACATACATTTATCTGATCAGAAGATCAAGGAGAGTGATGAAGAGAAACCCGGGATTATTATTGATTACGATGATTCCGGAAATATTACTGGAATTGAGGTGTTGAATGCTTCCAAGAAGATGCCTGAACCGATGAAATTTGAATACGAGGTTGCTTAGAAGTTTCTGATCAATCCCTCACACACCTCACACTAAACGCATTCGCCTTCAACCCCGCGTACACAGATACGGATGGATCGATCGTGTTCATTCCGTGTGCGTAGGCTCTTGTCTGATCGGCCATCGTGGAGGACCAGAACAGGGTGGCGAAGTCGGTGAAACTCCACATCGAATTAAGATAATAAACACCGTTCTGCAAGGCTTTGAACCCGTTGAGATACGGGTCTTGTAGTGGATACCCTGCCCGTGCGTTTCCCTGGTAGTAGTTAAACAATATCGTCCACTCGGTTTCATCAGGCACATGCCAGCCCGGCGGACAAAGTCCCTGGAGGCCGGGAGTAGCATCGTAGCGCATCACTTCATCCCACTGGTAGAAGGAGTTAGGAGTTAAAAGTGAGGAGTTAAGAGTGTATTTTTCGACTATACAGTTATCAGTTTGGTGAACTGCATCGTTAATCGTGGTTCCAAAATCCAGATTCGTTTGCATCCAGCATTGGGTTCCAAGTTGGACTGTTGGGTAGACTTTGTTATCCCTGATATCGATCAGGTTGTTGCCGCAGGTAAACACGGGGACTGCCTGAACGGTGATGGTCTGCGTCTGGCTGGCACTGCAGAGGGCTGCATTGGTGTAGGAGTAGGTGATTGTTTTAATGCCAATCCCGGCTACAGATGGCGTAAACATTCCTGTGGATGAATTAACCCCCGGGCCTGAGTAGGTGCCATTCAGGGGCAGGCCTCCTTTTAACCTGATCGGCTTCGCATTGATAGTGGTAATAGCATCAAAGCAGTTAATGAAAGAGACCGCTGGAGTTGCCGCCACATTCATCACGATCGGCAGGGATGTGGCCGGATTGCCGGTTACACAGCTCATGGAGGAGGTGAGGATGCATTTGACCTGGTCGTTATTTGCCGGGGTCATGGTGTAGAACTGGCTGTTGATTCCTGCATCGGCATCGTTGAGTTTCCATTGGTAGACGGGAGTACCTCCAGGGTTGGTGGGGTTGGCCGAGAAGGTGACCGGGGTTCCGTCACAAACCGGGTTGGAGGTTGCCGAGATAGAGACACTCACCAGCAAAGGCTGGATAATTGTCATCGTGATAGTGTTCGAGATGGCCGGGTTGTTCGCCGTGCAGGGCAGGTCGGAGGTGAACACACAGGTTACCTGGTCACCGTTCAACGGGACGTAAGTAAAAACAGCATTGTTTGCATTGATTGCATTCACTGCATTCACCTGCCATTGGTATAGCGGGACTACTCCTCCGTTCAGCCAGTTTGCCGTAAAGGTGACGCTGGTTCCTGCGCAAACCTGCAGCTGGGTGGCGGTGATCGTCACCGTGGGAATAATTGGGGTGGTTACCGTCATCTCCAGGGCCTCGGTAATTGCTGCGCCTGTCCAGTCGGCCATGCAGCTGACCCTGGCTACCCGGCGATACCATGTGGTCTGGGTAATAAGACCCGGTGAATAGTCGGGCGAATTAGTTCCAACAATATCAGTAAAGCCTGAAACAGCACTGGTTGTCGACTGCTGCCATTTGTACTCAAGGGTGCCGGTTTCTCCCGTGGGCAGGGTAAGGCTGGTTAAAGGAACAGGCGTGAAACTGCCGCAACCCTGCTGACTTGCGCCAATCGTACCGGCCCCGGATGGATTTGCGCAAGGAGGCGGTAACGTCCATATAGCAGTTGAAGTTGTAGACAAATGCCCAAAACACTCAGCATAAATATTGTCTGTCCCTTCAGTTGTTCCTGTTCGTGTATAGCAGTAGTGGGCGTCTCCTGTAGCATCGGTATAGGCAGTGCCGATGATATTGCTGATACCGCTGATGTTGAACGTTACCAGCACCCCGGCCACGGGATTATTCAGGTTGTCGGTTACATGGGCGGTAAAGCAGAGTGTTGACACCCCGAGAACACCTGAAAGGGTGGGTGGTGAAATGGTAACGCTGTTTACAGTCCCTGTCGGAGAAATTGAGCATCCCCCGGGATAGCCATATGAATCCAGGCTTCCCCACCCATAAGCATATACTCCGAATGGGATAGTACTTGTATAGGTATGCGAACCAGCGGTAACAGACCTTTGCGCTCCATAATAATTGGTAAGGGCAATCTGAACGAAGGCGCTGGTGGGAATTAGGACGCCATCTTCGTATATCGTTCCCAGGGCATAATCCGGGGCAACAACATTGACCCAGTGCGTTATAAAAGGTGTAACCCCTGCGACATTGATAATTGTATAGTTCGTTAAAAATTGTTCTGTCGGTGGAATCAACATCATGAAGGGGTCGCCGGTAATTTCACCCGAACAAAATTGGCCTTTGGCAAATTGAGCCATCATTGTTGCTTTCGTCGTGTTTACAATGTTGTAACCGGCAGCTGACATTTCATAGTGATCTCCTGTATTGATGGTTGTTTGTAAAACACCGTTAACACGAATTTCAGTTCCATCCTCAGCCGCCACTATCCTGAATATATCCCCACTTGCATCCCTTCCTGCCAGTGGAACCGTTAAGAAACTTTTCCCCCACGAAAAAGTAGGGAACATCTGTTCAATCATATGGTCAGCAAATGCACAACCTGCCGGTACAAAACCGATACCCACTGATCCGAAAACAGCAACAGGAAAATTCGATTGAATTCTTGAACCGGTAACATCTTCCCCGTTGTTTGGTGCCACTACAAAATAGGTCTGTCCCTGGTTAAGACTGATACTAGAGGTCGAATTTGTCTGGTGGTTAAAAACTGTAAGGGAGGTTCCGTTCTGCGTAGCAACTACGCTGAAACTTGAACCGAAGTTGGCATAAGTGGTTTTATAGGTTATTATTCTATAGTCTATACCCAGAGAACTTACCGGTAAGGCAAGGAACGCATCTGTTGAAGAGGGATCATTATTAAGACCATAAACGGAAACCGGATCGGCAGAAATAATCCGGATACCCTTGTCTTCGATTCCTGATTGAAGAACTACTGCAGAAGGGAGTGTTACTTGT
Source organism: uncultured Prolixibacteraceae bacterium (assembly GCA_964355115.1). Taxonomy (GTDB): domain Bacteria; phylum Bacteroidota; class Bacteroidia; order Bacteroidales; family FEN-979; genus JANXZO01. The sequence goes on from CAYHCQ010000080.1 coordinate 4,407, forward strand.
GTTACAATTCCGGGAGTAACAGTGAAATTTTGATTTACCCCGGGGAATACTGACTGAACTGTACCACTGGTTGCAACATTGGAGGAGATGCACAACCTGATTACTGCCGTTAACTGCAGGTTCGGTGGAAATGCAACCCAGAAATCAGTCCCGACATTTGTGTAGGTTTGAGCCATCCCCGCGAAGGCCAGGGAAAGAGAAAGCAATATGGATAGCAGTAACCGCTTCAAAGTTCAGATTCTCAACTCCAAATATAGTAAAAGACATGATATGTTGCAGATGGGTTGCCTGAAGTTGAACGAAAAGGATTGAAACAGGTATATTCAGATTGGCAGATAAATCTTCATTCCTTTAATAGAAAAATTAGCATAATTTTATTAATTTTGAATTCGAAAGTTTTACCGGACTATGCTGGATCGAGAAAACATATTGAATTATCTGCGGGAAAATAAACAGTTCTTTCACAACTCCTTTGGTATTCGTAAAATCGGACTTTTCGGCTCCTATGCACGTAATGAACAAACGGATCTGAGTGATGTGGATATTCTCATCGAGATGGAATCCGATACTGAAAATATTTTTGACAAGCGGCTGCAATTGAGGGAAATGTTGATGGGTCATTTTGCGAAAAATGTTGACATCTGCCATGAGCAGGGAATTAAACCGGTTTTCAGGTATATGGTCTTTAAGGATGCTGTTTATGCTTAATAAAGATGAAATCATTGTCCAGATGATGCTTGATGCGATCGGCAGGATTTTTACATATACTTCTGATCTTGAAAGTGCTGATGCATTTGGTAAAGACAATGAAAGTTTTGATGCTACCATGATGAATTTTATTGTATTGGGCGAAGCTGTTGGGAAATTGTCTGAAACCTTCAAGGAGCATCATCCTGAAATTGACTGGCGCAAAATCTATGCGTTTCGGAATGTTCTGGCCCACGATTATTTTGGAATTTATCCTGCTGAGGTCTGGGAAATCATTCAGAAGCATATTCCTCAATTGAAGGCTGATTTGGAATCAGTCCTTTAAACATCTCACCGAAAAAGCATTCGCCTTAAGCCCCGCATACATCGATACCGACTGATCGATCGTGTTCATTCCGTGTGCGTAGGCTCTTGTCTGATCGGCCATGGTGGATGACCAGAACAGGGTGGCGAAGTCGGAGAAACTCCACATTGAATTAAGATAGTAAACCCCGCTCTGTAGTGCTTTGAGCCCATTGAGATAGGGGCCTTGCAGCGGGTAGCCTGCCCTGGCACTGCCCTGGTAGAAGTTAAACAGGGTATTCCACTCGGTTTCATCGGGTACATGCCAGCCAGGAGGACATAGGCCCTGGAGACCGGGGGTGGGGTCGTAGCGCATGACCTCATCCCACTGATAAAAGGCGTGACTTGTGACGGGTGACGCGTGACTATCGTATTTTTCAACAATGCAGTTGTCTGTCTGATGAACAAAATCGTCAATCGTAATTCCAAAATCTAAATTCGCCTGCATCCAGCATTGGGAGCCAATTTGAACGGTCGGATAAACCTTGTTATCCCTGATATCAACGAGATTGTTTCCGCAGGTGAAGGCAGGATTGGCCTGAACGGTGATGGTCTTGTTTTTCCCGGCGCTGCAAAGGAATACGTTGCTATATGAGTAGGTTATCGTTTTTGTGCCGGTTCCGGCTACTGAAGGTGTAAATACCCCAGTTAAGGAATTTACCCCCGGCCCTGAATAGGTGCCGCCATACGGCAGGCCTCCTTTGAGCTTGATGGGTTTGGCATTGAGCGTTGTGATAGTATCAAAACAGGTGGTGAAAGTGACCGCTGGTACGGGCAAAGCCGACATGATAACCTTGGCGGAGGAGGCCGGGCTGCCTGTTACGCAGGAGAGGTTGGAGGTCATGATGCAGCGGATGCTGTCGCCGGGTTGGGGTGAATAGGTGTAGGTGGGCAGGTTGCTGCCTGTGTTGACCCCGTTGACTTTCCATTGATACGAAGGCACCGTGCCGCCATTTGACGGCCAGGCGGTGTAGGTGACGCTGGTTCCCGGGCAGAAGGGGTTGGCCGTGGTGGTTACATTGACACCGGCCGGGAAGTTGCTGTTTTCGGTCAGCACGATGTTGTTGCTCATGGCCGGGTTGTTGGTGATACACGCCAGGCTGGAGGTCATGTAACAGCGCACCTGGTCGCCGTTGACCGGCGTGTAGGTGTAAACCGGGCCGGTGGCCGTCATGGCAATGTCATTTACCTTCCAGAGGTATTGTGGCGAGAGGCCCCCATTTCCGGGGGTTGCTGTGATCGTGACCGGACTTCCGGTACAAAAAGGATTGGGCACGGCTGCAATCGTAACCCCGGCGGGCACTATGGGGTCGACTCCCATCACAATTGTGTTGGAGGTGGCGGGATTGTTGGATACGCAGGTGGTGTTGGAGGATGTCAGGATGCAGAAAATCAGATCACCGGATGATGGATTGCAGATAAAAACAGATGTATTAGATCCTGCATTTATGCCATTCAGTTTCCACTGGTAAACCGGGATTGTTCCTTCATTGCCAGGTGTTGCCGTAAATGTTACTGCAGTTCCTGCACAAACCGGATTGGCAGAGGGGGAGATGGTGATGGTAACCGGAATCAACGGGTCGACGGTCATGGTGATGGGGTTGGAGGTGGCAGGACTTCCGGAAGTGCAGAGGGCATCGGAGGTTAAAACACAGGTCACAACGTCACCATTAAGCGGCGCATAAGTGTAAACTGCATTGTTTGCATTGATTACATTGATTGCATTCACTTTCCACTGGTATGCCGGGGCGTTTCCAGGGCTTACGGGTGTGGCGGTGAAGGTAACCGGTGTCCCGGCGCACACGGGGTTGACAGAAGGAGAGATGGTGACACTGACAGGGGGCAGGGGCGGGCTGACGGTGAGTATGATGTCGTCGAGGTTCTGGCAGCCATTGGCGTCAACAACGGTTACCATGTAATGGCCTGCCTGTCCTGTGGTCAGTGTCTGGTTGGTGCCGATGTTCATCTGGCCGGTGGTAAGGTTGGCCCACAGATAGGTACATCCGGAACAGAACCCGGCATCGAAGGTGGCCGTTTGGGAACTGCAGATGGTCTGGTCGGGGCCCAGGTTGACCGCAGGCACCTGTGCCACCGAAAGGTTGATGTTGTCGCTCGATTCGCATCCCCAGCGTGTGGCGGTGACCGAATAATTTCCTGGTGTTGACACGGTGATGGTGCGTGTGGTGGTGCCGGTCGACCACAGGTAGCTGTCAAACCCGACTCCGGCATCGAGCGTAACTGAATATCCCTGACAGATGGCCATGTCGTTCCCGAGGTTGATAATGGGCGGATCCATCACTACGATGGGTCGGCAGGCACTGCTCTCCGTGGCAAGCCCCTCGTCAACAAGCAGCCTGATGTTGTAGGTCCCTGCCAGATTGTAAGTTACAGGAGGCGGGGTGAAGAGGATTGAAGAGATCGGGGTTGCGTTGTTGCAGGGGGGGAAGGCAAGGCGGGTCAGTGAGTAGCTGTCCCGGTTCGTTACATAAGCATAGAGCGAATCATTCTGCCTGAAAACCTGGGAGAAGGAGCTCGGGCGGCCAAAACCGCCGGTGTTGCCCAGGTTGGTGGCAGTAAAGGTTCCGGCGATCCCGTTTGGGAATGAGAGCTTCCCGATGGCGGCATTCGGCACAGGCAGGTACTCAGTGTAATAACCCACGGAGGTCTGGCAGTCGTTCAATGCAGTCATGCCTGTTGAACTGAGAATGGCGCCGCCATTTCCCAGGTTCACTCCCGTGGGGGTGTTTAGCAAAGAACTCCCGAAACTTACCCGCGACAGTGATCCGGGCAAATAGTTGATCACCAGTATGTAATTCAACCCGTTCTCGGTCACCACGGCCAGCTGGCAGGGCCAGCTGAAACCTGCGACATCTCCCAGGTCTTCGTAGGTGGGAATATTGGCAAGACTTGTTCCGAAGTTCAGGCGCGCCAGCTTGTTTGCCGTGGGCGACGAATCAAAGAAGCCGAGCCAGAGGTTCCCCTCCTTGACGATGGCCGAACCATGAGCAACCCCGATGTTGGGGAAGGGTCCCAGGTCGGTGGTTGTCGGGATATTCCATAAAGAGGTGCCGAAATTCAACCGCGTGATCGTTGTGTTGTTATTCAGGAACCCATACCAGTTTCCATTGGCATCTTTTTTTATCTGGATCGCCTCCACCGAATGGTCGATCTCGCCCGCCTGGAGCATGTTTACGGAAGCGGAGGGGTTATTCCTGAAGCTGTTTCCATGATAATTGCGGGTGATAAAACCGGGATATCCCTGGTTCGACACGAACGAGAAATGGTCGTTTCCATCCGCGACCAGGGTCATGTAGATGGGATTGGTTAATTGACCCCCCGGATTCCCGATGTTGGTGGCCAGGGGGTTGGTCATGGCATTGCCTGAACAGAAGTTCCAGTAGTAAGTTGTGCCTCCGGAGGTGGTATTGGTGATGTTGACCGGCTGGTTGATGCAGATCGTGTCGGGAGCCATGATGCCCAGGTTGAGAACCACGTTCACATTCAGCTGAGCCGGCGTGAGGGCGGTACATCCGTAAGAATTGGTATAATTCACCCTCACCCACTGTATCCCGTTGGTATTCCACTGGATGGTAATGGTGTTGTCAGTCGCCGTTCCTCCACTCACAAAGGTTCCTCCGGGGGAGAAGGTCCAGGTGTACCCGGTCATCCCCGGCTGGGTGGTGTAGACCTCCGTTGCCCCCTGGAAAACTACGGTATTGCCGGAAATGGTGATGACGGGTGCCGGTGCCTGGGTAAGATGGATGGTTGAGGTGACGGTGCATCCCCACCTCGACACATTGACCCAATAGGTGTCTGGCCCGGTAATCGTAATGGTTTGGGTGGTTGCCCCGGTCGACCAGAGGTAGCTTACGAATCCCGGCCCGGCATCGAGCACGCGCGAGGTATTGGGGCAGATGGTGCCGTCGGGTCCGAGGTTCACCACGGGCGGGTCCATCACCACGATGGGTTTACAGACACTCGTTTCCGTCGGGAGTCCTTCATCAACAAGCAACCTGATGTTGTAAGTTCCGGCGGCATTAAAAGTGAATGGGGGCGGGTCGTATAACGTGGACGATCCGATTGAAGCATTCGTGCAGGGCGGAAACGAGAGCTTCAACAGTTCCGACGACCAGGAGATGGTCGTATAGAGAAAAAGCGAGTCATTCTCTCTGAAGAGTTCAGAAAAGCTGTGGGGGTGGTTAAATGTATTGAGATAGGTGAGCACGGTTCCTGTTACGGTGCCGCCCAGCCCCCCGCTGAATGTGAGTTTGCCGATCTCGCCGTTGTTCACCCAGTTGGTAAAGTACCCGGTGGTGCTGCTGCAGTCGCTGTTGATGGAGATCCCTACCGGGGAGTTCAATCCTCCCACGTTGCCTAGGTTGGTCCCGGTGGGGGTGTTCAGCAGTGATGTGCCGAAAGAGATCCTGGAGAGGCTGTTATTGAGGCTGTTCATGATAAAGATATACCATTGGCCAGCTTCCTGGATCAGCTGCAGCTGGTTCGGATGGCTGAACCCGGCAACATTCCCGAGGTTCTGCACGGCAGGAGTGAGGTTGGAGAGCGTTGCCCCGAAATTCAGCCTGAGAAGGTCGTTCCCGAGAGCATTGGAAACAAAACCGATCCAGGTATTTCCCTCTTTGTAGATGGCCAGGCCGTGACCCAAATTCATCCCGGCTACGGGGATGGCAAGTGCGGTGGGTGTGTTCCACAGTGAAGCTCCGAAATCAAGACGCACAATGTTCACGTCGTTGTTCACAAATCCATACCAGTGGCCGTTGTCGTTCTTCACCTGGATCCCCTCCACCTTATTGAGGGTCAGCAAACCAAAACTGCCGAAATTGACGGAGCTGACAGGGTTATTCCTGAAGTTTGTTCCATGGTAGTGCCTTGAAACGCCCGGCCACAGCTGGTTAGTGGTGAATGAGAAACAATCGGTTCCCTGTTTCACCAGGGTGATATAGGTGGGCTGGTTCAGCATGTTCTGCGGGTTCCCGATGTTGGTTCCGGCAGGGTCATTGTTATTGTTTCCCGAGCAGAAGTTCCAGTAGTAGGTTGTTCCCAGTGTCGTGGTGTCAATAATATTGATCGTTTGGGTGATGCAGATGGTATCGGGGGCAATAAATCCAACGGTGAATGTTTCGGGGTAGAGGTTGACGAACAGACAGGCGATGGCTCCGTACTCACCGCATTTGTTCGCCCCTTTCACACAGATGTTGCCGGATGTGGCCGTTCCGCTGAAATTCACGGTGATGCTGTTCGTCCCTGCACCGCTGGCGATGGTGGCCCCGGGTGGCAGTGTCCATAGATAATTCACGCCAGAAGCAAGTGGCGGTATTGAATAGGGCACTGCATAGGAGTTCTGGTGCACGCTGGTACGGCCTGTGATGGGGCCGGCGGCTGAAACGGGCAAGCATTCGAGGAATTTTACGAGCATATCATCCTTGTCGCCACTGAGCGTAACCTGGCACGCACCCGGCGAGGCGATGTTTGTCGTAGAATAGGTATCTCCTGAAAGGTAAAGAGTATCTGATCGAAAAATGCATCTGAGGAATTGGTCATCAAAGTCGCCACCGTAATAAGTGCCCCATTGACGCACTCCAGCTGAGTTGAATTTTACCACGTAACCATCACCTAAACCTCCTTTTACCGGTTGATAGGAATCCGCAGTAGAAATATTGTCGGGCGACTGTGTTGTCCCGGCCATGAAAATGTCATTATTCCGGCCCGCTGTGCAGCTGAAACCATATTCATTATCGGTCCCTCCGTAATAGGTCCCCCATTGCCTTACACCCTGGCTGTTGAATTTCACGATATAAGCATCCTGGTTTCCCCCGAGCGAGGGCTGGTGACTTCCCGGGGTGGCAATCCCGCTGGCCGAAAGGGTTCTTCCGGAAAGGCATACATTTTGTAAATTGTCGGTACAGCAACCATAACCCAGATCATGACCGGTGCCCCCGTAGTAGGTTGACCACAGCCTCTGCCCGTCGGTATTGAATTTTGCCAGAAAACCATCATCCCATCCCCCGAATTCTGGCTGGTGCGCTCCAAAACTGGCAATGTTATCAGGGGAGCCGGTATTCCCGGCGATGTATACATTTCCGGTGCTGTCGGTGGTGCAATCCATGGCAAAATCAGAAAGTTGTCCGCCATAGTAGGTGCCCCACTGACGAACGCCGTCGCTGTTGAATTTTGCCAGAAATGCATCTATCAAACCGTTAATGGTTGGTTGATAAGATCCGGATGTGGCAATACTATATTCTGACCACGTTGCACCCGTCAGAAATACATTTCCAAATTTATCTACGGTCAGATATCCCGGTGAATCAGCGAGGGTTCCTCCGTAATAGGTTCCCCAGAGCCTCATGCCGGCCTGGTTGAACTTTTCGATGTAGCAATCGTACCAGCCGCCGCCATATACAGCCTGGTGCGCCCCGGCAGATGCAATACCGGAGGTGGAATTGGTACGGCCCGCAACATAGATATCGCCGCTGTTGCTCACCATGCACGACCCTAGTTCTTCCGACAGGGCTCCCCCGAAATAGGTTCCCCACTGTCGCTGTCCGCCGGAATTGAACTTAACCAGGAAGCCGTCAATGATACCCGCCAGCACAGGCTGATATAATCCGGAAGTGGCGATGTTATTCAGCGACATCGTGGCACCGCCCAAAAAAACATTGCCGTTTTTATCCACCGAACACTGCGCTTCGGCATCCCAGTCAAAACCGCCGTAATAGGTCCCCCATTGCCTGACTGTCGTGGGGTCGATTACCAGTGTCGACGATCGCGGCCCATCCCCGTCAACAATAAATCCATACACCCCCTTGCCGATCTCCCGAAAGTGCGCCTTTACCGTGGTTTTGGCATCGCCGTTCAACAGGTACGACTCCGGGATCACCTCCTCCGCATCGCCCAGACTCGTGGTGAGGATCAGCTTTTCGCCGGCCAGTGCGATCGAGCCCGGCCCGGCAATCTTCATCCGGATGCGGCTGACATCGCCTCCCGGGCGGATGATGAAGTTGTACTTACATTCCTGCTCCAGGCCGGTGGTAAACTCCAGGTCGATGTTCGGGTAAATCTCTTTCCAGGTAACTTTGCTAAAGTGCCTGATCCCGGTAATCCCCTTGTCGGGAGTACCTGCTGTGTAATAGTTCAGGTAATCATCGGCAGGGGCGGAGGGGATGAGCTGGCATCTGGGGTTGGAGGAGAGAAGGGTGAAGTCGATGCGGTGAAAGCTCGTGACTCGTGACTCGGGACTTGAATCTCGTGACTCGAAACTCGTGACTCGTGACTCGTGACTCGAGACTCGAGACTCGAATCTTGTAACTCTGTGACTCTGTGACTTTGTGACTCTGTGACTTTGTGACTCTGTGACTTTGTACAGATCATACGAAAACCCTCCCCGCTTCAGCTGCACATTCATTCCCGGGGTATTCAGCAGGTAAAGGACGGAAGGGTTGGGTTTGTTGTCCTGGTCGATGATCTGGCCTTTGTTTTCGATGAAGCCATATGTCACCTTGGAGTTGAGTGACTGCTTCCCGGGAAAATCACCAGCCACACCATGCAGGTGCATGGCTGTAAGCGCAAGGAGGGCAATGCCGATGATAAGGAACCTTTTCATCAATTAATCGATGGTCATTAGCCTCTTCTGCAGTAGAAGCAAAACAAAAACATGTCAAATTTAATAATAATGGACAGGAAATGTTGAAAAAGAGTTGTCTAAGTGACTTTTAATTTCTGATCCATCTTGTAATGTGGTAATGTGCTGATGTGCTGATGTGCTGATGTGCCGATGTGCTAATGTGCTAATGCGCTTATAGGGTGCCGTGGGGCATTCATTTCTTCAACCCTTCAATCCTTCAGGCATCTCACCGAAAACCCATTCGCCTTCACCCCCGCATACACCGACACCGACTGATCGATCGTGTTCATTCCATGGGCATAGGCTCTTGTCTGGTCGGCCATCGTGGATGACCAGAACATCTCAGCAAAATCCATAAAACTCCAGATCGTATTAAGGTAGTACACACCACTCTGCTGCGCTTTGAAGCCATTAATATGCGGGTCCTGCAGCGGATAACCTGCCCGTGCGTTTCCCTGGTAGAAGTTGAACAGGGTATTCCACTCCGTTTCATCGGGTACATGCCAGTCCGGGGGACAGAGTCCCTTTCCACCCGGAGCGTTGTTGTAATCCATCACCTCATCCCATTGGTAGAAGGAGTTAGGAGTTAAGAGTGAGGAGTTAGGAGTGTATTTTTCGACTATACAGTTATCTGTTTGATTTGTTAATTCGTCAATCGTAATTCCGAATTCTAAATTCTTCTGCATCCAGCATTGGGTTCCGAGTAGGACTGTCGGATAAACCTTATTATCCCTGATATCGATCAGGTTGTTTCCGCAGGTAAACACCGGTGCTGCCTGAACGGTGATGGTCTGTGTCTGGCTAGCGCTGCAGGAAGCGACATTTGTGTAGGAATATGTTATTGTTTTTGTTCCGATTCCTGCCACAGATGGGGTAAACACACCGGTAGCAGTGTTAACCCCCGGTCCCGTGTAGGGGCCTCCCACCGGGAGGCCCCCCTTGAGTTTGATGGGCTTGGCGTTGACAGTGGTCACCAGGTCGAAGCAGGGGGTGAAGGTGACATCGGGTGCAGGAAGGGCGGTGAGCAGGAGAGGCAGTGAGGTTGCCGGATTTTCGGATGAGCAGGTCTCTGAAGATGTCATAACGCAGGATACAAGATCATTTGATGCAGGATTGAAGGTGAAGAGGGTTGAGTTGGTTCCGGCATCAATACCATTTACCTTCCATTGGTATGAGGGAGAGAGTCCTCCGTTGATCGGTGTTGCGGTCATGGTCACTGATGAGCCTGCGCAGAATGGGTTGGGGGTGGCAGCAATTGTTACACCGGCGGGGAGATTGGTGTTCACGGTCATGGTAATCGGATTTGAATTTGCAGGATTGCCGGATGTACAGATTTCGGAAGATGTTAAGATGCAGAATACAAGATCGCCGGATGATGGGATGTAGGTGTAGGTTGACAATCCGGTGCCAGCATTTGCTCCGTTCACCTTCCACTGGAATAATGGATTGGTTCCGCCGTTTGTCGGGTTGGCTGTAAAGCTAACTGATGTTCCTGCACAAACCGTGGAGGTGGGAGTGGTCACGGTAATGCTGACTGCAAGCAGCGGGTCGACCGTTAGCCAGATGTCGTCCGAATTCTGGCAGCCGGTGGCATCGGTTACAGTGACCTGGTATTGACCGGCCTGTCCGGTGGTGAGGGTCTGGTTGATGCCGATGTTGAGTTGCCCTGTAGAAAGGTTGGCCCACTGGTAGGTGCACCCTGCACAAAAGCCTGCGTCGAAAGTAGTCGTAAGACCACTGCAGATTGAACGGTCGGGGCCCAGGCTGACAACCGGACCCGGTGAAACCGAAACATTGATGTTGTCGCTGGCCTCGCATCCCCAGCGGGTGGCGGTAACTGAATAATTTCCGGCAGCCGACACGGTGATGGTTTGGGTTGTGGCGCCGGTTGACCAGAGGTAGTTGGAAAAATTTGGTCCTGCGTCGAGCGTTACGGAGACTCCCAGGCATATGGACCTGTCGGGACCCAGGTTGATGGTTGCCGGATCCATCACCACCAAAGGTTTGCATAGGCTCTGCATGGTCGGCAATCCCTCGTCAACGATCAGATGAATGTAGTAGGTTCCGGGCAGGTTGTAGGAGTATATGGGAGGTGTGAATAGGTTGGAGGAGGGGACTGAGGCGTTAGTGCATGCGGGAAAGGTCAGCCGGGTAAGCGTCCCGTTATCGCGGTTGGTGATATATGCGTAAAGATTGTCATTTTCGCGAAATATCTCCGAGAAACTGTGCGGTCGTGCCAATCCGCCGATGTTTCCCAGGATCGTACCAACAACCGTACCGGTAATGCCAGTCGGGAAGGTCAACTTCCCAAGCTGGCCATTGGGCTGGTAATTCGTAAAATATCCGGTGGTTGTTTCGCAATCGCGGAGCAGGGTCAGGCCGGCCGCGATATTAAAACCGCCCGGGTTGCCCAGGTTTACGGCGGCA
>CAYHCQ010000081.1:0-15329 GCA_964355115.1 uncultured Prolixibacteraceae bacterium
CACATCGGCACATCAGCACATCAGCACATCAGAACATCAGCACATCAATATGGCCTACAAGTCACTTTCTCATTTTATTTCTGTCCTGGAGTCGGCCGGCGAGTTGGCCCGGATAAAGGAGTTTGTGTCGCCGCGGCTCGAAATGACCGAAATTGCCGACAGGATGGTGAAGCATGGGGGAAAGGCGCTTCTTTTTGAGAACAACGGGACTCCATTTCCGGTGCTGATCAATGCTTTTGCTTCGGATGTTAGGATTTGTATGGCGCTGGGCGTTAAGAGTCTCGACGACATCGGTAACCAGATCGGGCAATTGCTAAAGGATTTCGCCTCGCCGAAAGAGAGCCTCATCGACAAGCTAAAGATGCTGTCCACGCTGCGGGAGGTTTCGTCGTGGATGCCCCGCACGGTTTCTGGCCGTGGAAGTTGCCAGGAGGTGGTGATGACAGAGCCCGACCTTACCCGGCTGCCGGTTCTTACCTGCTGGCCTGCCGACGGCGGTCCGTTTATAACCCTTCCTGCTGTTCATACCAAGGACCCGGAGACCGGGGCGCGTAACCTGGGCATGTACCGGATGCAGGTGTTCGGTTCGTGCCTCACAGGGATGCACTGGCATCTTCACAAAGGCTCGGCACACCATTATCAAAAGTATAAAGCCGCAGGGAAACGGATGCCGGTTACGGTTACGCTGGGAGGCGACCCTGCATACACTTACGCTGCCACCGCACCCTTGCCCGAAAACCTTGACGAGTACCTGCTGGCCGGCTTTCTGCGGAAGAAACGGGTGGAGCTGGTCAGGTGCCTCACCAACGACCTGGAGGTGCCGGCCGACGTGGATTTTGTTATCGAAGGGTATGTTGATCCGCAGGAGGAGCCGATTTGGGAGGGGCCCTTTGGAGACCACACAGGCTTCTACTCGCTGGCCGGCTATTTCCCCCACTTTCATGTTACCTGCATCACCCACCGCAGGGATGCCGTGTACCCGGCAACAATCGTCGGCATTCCGCCTCAGGAGGATGGCTGGATAGGCAAGGCCACCGAAAAGATTTTTCTTACACCCATAAAAACCACGGTGGCTCCCGAAGTTGTGGATATGCATATGCCGGTGGAAGGGGTATTTCACAATATTACCCTGGTGAGCATCGATAAAAGTTATCCCGGACAGGCATTCAAGATCATGAATTCGCTCTGGGGGGCCGGACAAATGATGTTCAACAAGATCATGGCAGTTACGGATGGAGATGTTGTGCTGAATGATTATACTGCATTGGCCCGGCGCATCACTGAACAAACCGATCCCGTTGAGGATATTCAGTTTGTACGGGGGCCGGTCGACATCCTCGACCACTCCAGTAACCGTTATGCATTCGGAAGTAAGATTGGGATCGATGCAACCCGCGAAGCCCGGCCCAGTAATACTGCAGAACTATCCGAGGTCACGTTCATCGATTCCGGCCGCATCCGTTCGCGGTTCCCTGAGATTACAGGCATCAACAGCGACCTTCCCGCAATGGGAATCTCACTGCTGATCCTGGCCATCAGAAAGGATCGCAGAAATCACCTGCGGGAGGTTTCAAAAGAGCTGCTAACAGGCAGATTGGCCGGCGGGTTCAAGTTTGTTGTTTTCATTGACTCGCCATTGGATGTTCAGCGCCTTGGCGATGTCGTCTGGATAACGGCCAACAACCTCGACCCTTTGCGTGACTGCTTTTATGTTGAGGTCGAAAACTGTAAAATTCCCTGTCTGTTCCTTGACGGTACCCGCAAAACCCGCGAACTGGACGAGTTTGAACGCGACTGGCCCAACATTATCATAATGGATGATGCAACTATCAGGGCAATTGACCAAAAATGGAGTACGCTTGGATTAGGTTCTTTAATCCCCTCTCCATCAATCAGGTACAAGTCATTGGTCGCATCGGATGGCGCACTTGCATAGTTTTTTTTAATCCCTGTTTTCCTTTTTATTTCCTATATTTGCTGGTTAAAATAGTGTGCATGAAACATACGATACCCCTTATTATATATTTTTCCCTGTTTCTCCTTTTACCATATTCTCTTCTTGCCCAGTCATCCGGAATTAAGGGAACGGTTACGGAGCAGGGGAGTGGCGACCTGCTACCCTTTGTGAACATTGGCGTGAAGGGTCAGGCAGTTGGAACCTATAGTGATTCGAACGGCTCCTACCAGTTGAACCTCCCAAAGGGCGAATATGACCTGATGATTACCTCTGTCGGGTATGAAAGCGCCGTAAAGCATGTTCATATTGATGGAAAACGATTTCAGATTGTCGATTTTGAACTGAAAAGTACTACAAAAGAGCTTGGGACCATCGTAGTTTCAGGCTCCAAATATGCCCAGAAGATCGAGGAGTCTATTGCCTCCATTGAAGTGTTGAAAGCGAAGGATATACAAATATCAAATCCTTCGAGTGTTGACAAGATTATTGATAAGATCCCAGGAATTACCATCGTTGACAATGAGCCCCAGATCCGCGGGGGAAGTGGTTTCAGTTCCGGACTTGGCAGCAGGGTGATGGTTATGGTCGACGACATCCCCATTCTTCGTGGCGATGCCGGTCGTCCCAACTGGGGGTTTCTTCCGGTCGATGACATTGAGCAGGTGGAGGTAGTGAAAGGAGCCTCATCTGTGGTTTACGGATCCTCGGCGATTACCGGCGCCATCAACATCCGAACGGCCTACCCGAAAGACACACCAGAAACCAAGGTGAACTCCTACCTCGGCATCTACAGTAAGCCCAACCGGAAGTATGCCACATCATGGGCAGGCATGAATCCGCTGGTATTCGGACTTTCTGTTTCCCATCTTCAGAAGATAAATAATGTGGATCTTTCTGTGGGAGCCAACTACTATAACGACCGCGGGTATATCGGAGGCACCCCGGAGCCTGCTGCCGACACTGCCTACAACAAGGGCGAGTTCGCCAAACGTGCCAAACTTTATTTCAATACCCGTGTCAGGGACCGTAAAATCGAAGGGCTTACTTATGGGCTTAACGGTACCTTTATGTATAGTGAAAGCGCGGAAACCTATTTCTGGTATGATGCCGACACCAATATGTATCGCTCCTACCCGGGGGCCTTATCTTTATTCAAGGAGTTCACCTTCTATGTTGACCCCTATATCAAGTATTTTAACAAAAAGGGCAATGTTCACAGCCTTAAGAACAGGGTCTATTATGGCAATACGAATGCCAACAATAATCAGTCGAACCAGTATCTGACCCTCTACAATGAGTATCAGTATACACATAAATTCAAAAAAATCGGGAACATGATGCTGGTGACCGGTATTATGAGCACCTATTCGCACTCCTACGGCCAGGTTTTCTCGGGAATACTGGCAGCCGACGGAACCACAACGGCAAATCAGTACGGAACCTACGATTCAGAGAACCTTGCTGTTTATGCACAGCTTGAGAAGAAGTTCTTCAAGCGGCTTACCTTCCTGGTGGGAGCCCGGTGGGAGTATTACCAGGTGGGAGGTAATTCTGAGAACAAGCCGATTTTCCGTACAGGGATCAACCTCCAGGCCTCAAAGACGACATTTATCCGTGCATCCGTTGGACAAGGTTATCGGGTGCCAAGCATTGGAGAGCGGTACATTACCACAAACTCAGGAGGTTTCGGGTTTTATCCCAACCCCGATCTCCAGTCGGAAACCAGCCTTTCATATGAAGTCGGAGTAAAGCAGGTCGTCAGGATCGGAAAGTTCGTCGGGATGGTTGATGTGTCGGCGTTTCTCGAGAACTATGATAATTATGTCGAGTTCAATTTCGGGATCTGGGGTAATGGAGTGGTTTCGAAAAGCATCGGATTCAAGTTCCTGAACACAGGACCTGCACAGATTTACGGTGTCGACATGACGGTTGGTGGCGAGGGCAAGATCTTCAGGAACCTGGATATGTCGGTGTTGTTTGGTTTCACCTATTCCATGCCGACCGCGCTCGAGCCCGACCTTATTTATTACTCCCATGAGGAGACATCGGCGGGTAAGGTAAGGAATTACACCTACAACAATACCTCCACCGATACCGAAGGAAATATCCTTAAGTACAGGATGCAGCAACTTGGCAAATCCGACATTCAGTTTACCTACAAGAAACGCCTTTCGGCCGGACTGTCGGGAAGGTACTACGGGTATATGAAGAACATCGACATCTTCCTTTATCAGCTCGACAAGCCAAAGGCAATGCATTCGGGCATCGTGAAATACCGTGAACAGCATAACGACGGCAATTTTATCGTCGACATGCGCGTAGGCTATATTGTTAAAGATTTCAAGTTCTCAGTTTTGATTAACAACGTTTTCAATACCGAGTATTCGCTTCGTCCCATCACCATTGAAGCGCCACGGACTACCTCATTGCAGGTGATCCTTTCCATTTAACCGACACTAAACCCATAAAACAGATACCTATGAAAAAAACCGCTACCTTTTTCCTCATGATTGTTATCAGCGCATACACATTCGGACAATCATCGCTCGTGAATGGAAATTTTGAAGGCTGGTACTTTGCCTACCATCCGACCTATCCTAACCAGGGTTTCTGGGAACCTCAGGGTCCTTTTTTCCGGACATTAAACTGCCTCGACACGATTGCAACACCTCCCGGGCTCACTGTCTACCGCACCGACTCTGTTCATTCAGGCAATTATGCTGCGCGTTGTATAACTCAATCCATTGATATTATGCAGGTTATTATTCCAGGTGTTGTAGGAACCCTCGAGCTTGACTGGGTGGGAATGAAAGCTCTGCTCGGGAAGCCATTTACCTGGAATACCAAGCCTTCCCGCTTTGATGGATATTACATGTCATTCCCCAAGGCCGGCGACTCATCAGCGGCTATAATCCTACTCTCCAAGTGGAATACGACCACCAAAAAAAGAGACACCATTGCCTATAACCGTCTCGTTTTTCACGGAACCGTAAGTACCTATACCCACTTCAATGAGGAGATCACCTATCGCGATAACATTACAATGCCCGACTCCATCACGGTGTTGCTACTCTCCTGTGCAGGTTACAATGCAACCTTTATGATGGGCAGTGTAGGCCAGGTCGGAAGCCAGGCCTATTTCGATGATGTCACCATTACCGACGTTGCAGGCACAGCATACCTGCTGATGCCGGAAACATCTGTAAAACTGTCACCCGTTCCGGTTTCAGATATCCTCACAGTTACCCTCTCATCCGAAATGAAAGAAGGAATGATGGAGATTTACACCACCCAGGGAAAAACGGTCAGCCTTGCCCCGCTTAAAAATCTGAAGAATTCTGTTCCTGTTGCTTCACTTACCAACGGAGTTTATTATTACAAGGTCACCGAAGGAACCTCGGTTATCAGTACAGGATCATTTATCGTTTCCAGGTAGAAAACCACTAACTCAAATACTATATGACTGAAGTAAAAACCTCTCAGATGGCCATGGACCTCGAAGATAAATACGGGGCCCACAACTACCATCCGTTACCTGTCGTACTTGCCAAAGGAAAAGGCGTCTTCATGTGGGACGTTGAAGGCAAACGTTATTTTGACTTTTTATCGGCCTACTCGGCTGTAAACCAGGGACATTGTCACCCGAAAATCATTGGTGCGCTGGTCGATCAGGCCAATACCCTCGAACTCACATCGCGTGCCTTTTACAACGACGTTCTGGGCGTTTACGAAAAGTATATCACCGAGTATTTTGGCTACCAGCGCGTGTTGCCTATGAACTCCGGTGCCGAAGGCGACGAAACCGCCCTGAAGCTGACCCGCAAATGGGCTTATAAAGTAAAGGGAGTACCTGAGAACCAGGCCAAGATCATCTGCTGCCAGAATAACTTCCACGGACGCACGATCACAGTGGTTTCGATGTCGAACGACCCCGATGCCCGCAAGGATTTCGGTCCGTTTACCCCGGGATTTGTGTCCATCCCTTACAACGACCTGAAAGCTCTCGAAAAAGAGCTGGAAGATCCCAATGTAGCCGGTTTTCTTGTTGAGCCCATCCAGGGTGAAGCAGGTGTTTTCGTGCCGGATGAAGGCTACCTGAAGAAGGCGTATGACATGTGCAAGGCGAAGAATGTTCTTTTCATCGCCGACGAGGTGCAGACGGGCATTGCCCGCACCGGGAAATTGCTTGCCTGCGACTGGGAAGGGTTCAAACCCGATGTGCTCATCCTCGGCAAGGCACTCAGCGGTGGCGTATATCCCATTTCAGCCGTGCTGGCCGACGATCACATCATGCTTACCATCCACCCGGGCGAACATGGTTCGACCTTTGGAGGCAACCCGATCGCAGCGAAAGTTGCCATGGCTGCCCTTGAAGTGGTGCGTGAAGAGAAACTGGCCGAGAATGCCCAGAATATGGGAGAGATCTTCCGCGATGAACTGCGCAAGATCAATTCACCCTACATTGAGCTGGTTCGCGGTAAAGGTCTGCTGAATGCCGTGGTGATCAAGCCGTTCAACGGCAAGACCGCATGGGATGTTTGTCTGAAGATGCGCGACAACGGACTCCTTGCCAAGCCGACCCACGATCATATCATCCGTTTTGCACCGCCTCTCGTCATCAATGAGGAGCAGATCCATGAAGCGGTGGAGATCATCCGCAGGTCGATCAAGGAACTGGAATAGTCACTGTTATGGAATGAAAAGCCTCCGGAAAACCGGAGGCTTTTTTTTGAACAATAGAACAATCGAAGTTTGAAACCTGAAGTTAAAGTTATACGAATGAAAATAAAGAAAATATTGGGCTTTTTAACTATTGTCTATGTTGGTCTGATTGCCGGCGGGCCTGCACAGGCCTGTACCAACCTTATCGTAACCAAAGGCGCCAGCCAGGATGGCTCGGTGATGATCACCTATGCCGCCGACAGTCACACCCGATTCGGGGCGCTGTTTTTCTACCCCGGAGGCAGGCATGAGGCAGGGACTATGCTGGATGTTTTTCACTATGAGAATGGGAGGTTGCTGGGACAGATTCCGGAGGCACCGGAGACATACACCGTGATTGGTTTCATGAACAACCATCAGGTGGCCATTGGTGAAGATACCTGGGGCGGACTCGATTCCCTCTACTCACAACCCGGCGCCATCCTCGATTACGGCTCGCTGATGAAGATAGGGCTCCAGCGTTCCAAAACAGCCAGGGAAATGATCCGGGTGATGACAGAACTGGTTGGGCAATATGGTTATGCCACTGGCGGTGAGTCTTTTGCTATCTCCGACGCAAATGAGGCGTGGATACTTGAGCTCATAGGCAAGGGGAAATATGAAAAGGGGGCCGTTTGGGTAGCCCGGAGGGTGCCCGACGGGTACGTGAGCGGGCATGCCAACCAGGCGCGCATCACCCAGTTCCCGTTTCAGGAGAAAAACGATTGGAGCAATGCCGCACAACAGTGCTACCATTCGCCCGATGTGATCTCCTTTGCGCGCAAGCATGGCTTTTTTAAGGGACCCGATGCCACCTTCTCCTTTTCTGATGTTTACAATCCGGTGAATTTCGGGGGTGCCCGATTCTGCGATGCGCGGATCTGGTCCTTTTTTAGGACGGTAAACGCGGCTGTAAGAAATAGCCATGAGTACACCGATTATGCCATGGGAAAACTGTACCGCCTTCCGCAGTATGCAGATGAATCGCCCAACCCGAACGGTTTTGTGACCAACCGCCTGCCCTTGTGGGTGAAGCCCGATTCGCTGGTTTCACTCGAGCAGGTGATGGCTGCCATGCGCAACCATTATGAGGATACTCCATTGGATATGCGTTATGACCTGGGAGCTGGCCCCTACAATTCTCCATACCGCTGGCGGCCAATGGAGTTTAAAGTTGACAGCGTTCAATATCTGCACGAGCGGGCGGTCGCAACCCAGCAAACCGGCTATGTGTTTGTTGCGCAGTCTCGTTCATGGCTGCCCGACCTGGTTGGAGGAATATTCTGGTTTGGTGTCGACGACGCGGATGGATGCGTGTTTGCCCCGATGTATTGCGGAATATCAGCCATCCCCAGGAGTTTTGCCGTGGGAAATGGCTCCATGATCGAATGGTCGGAAACCTCCGCCTTCTGGACCTTTAACCAGGTGAATAATTTCGGATATTCCCGCTACAATGTGATCCACCCGGTGGTTGAAGGCTATCAGCAGGAACTCGAGCAGAAGTTTATCCGCGAAAACAGGGCCATCGAGACAAATGCCACCGAACTCCTTAAGACCAAACCGGCCGATGCCCTCGCCTATGTTACCGATTATTCGGTCAGACTGGGAGACAGGCTTGTAGCCGATTGGAAAGACTTCTACCACTTCCTCTTTATGAAGTACAAAGACGGTAACATTATGCAGTCGGAAGGCCACAAAATTTCCGACAATGGCAATGGGAAAGGCATCCCCAAGAAGCCTTCACAACCAGGCTATGGACCGGCGTGGGAACGGAAGATGGTGGAGGGGACGGGGGAGAGGTTGAGAGTTAAGAGGTAAGAGGTAAGAGGTAAGAGTTAAGAGGTAAGAGTTAAGAGTAAAGAGGTAAGATGTAAAATGGCAAAATGGTATCTGTGACTTTGTGACTCTGTGACTCTGTCACGCGTCACCTTGTCACCTTGTCACCCTGTTGCCCCGTCAGAACGTCGTCATCAACTTCAGGTTGAACATCCGCGGTGTTAGGTAATTGGGCACGGCATATTCGCGTCCGTTGATGTCGGTGATCCAGAGGTAGGAGACGGTGTTGCTGATCTGCAGGAGGTTGAAGATCTCGAGGCTGATCCACATGGAGGTGAAGGCACGGAGTGGGTTTTTTGCAGAAAATTTGGTCCGCTCGCCAATGATCTGCTTGGAAATCCCAAGGTCGACACGACGGTAGGGCGGTATGCGGAGCGTTTGTTCGCTGCGTGGGCTGCCGGGTGGTCCGAATGGGATCCCGGTTCCGTAGATCAGGGTTATATTGACCTTCCAGGTTGGGAACTTGGGAATGTAATCCTGGAAGTAGATAGCCAGGTTAAGCCTCTGGTCGGTCGGGCGTGGAGTCCATGAACCCTGGAAGTACTCTTCGGTCTTCATTATTGAAAGACTGGCCCAGGATTCTGCCCCTTTCACAAATTCGCCGTTTACCCGGAAGTCGATGCCTGTTGCATATCCATGGGCATCGTTGGTGCCGTAATAGCGGATCTTGAGGTTGTCGACCTCATAGGGAATAAGGTTGTCTAGATATTTATAGTAGACCTCAGCGACAAACTTAAAGGGTCTTTTCCAGGCACGGAAGTAAATGTCGCTGCCGGCAACGAAATGGATGGCTGTCTGGGCCTTCAGTCCGTCGACAAGTTCGCCTGCCAGGTTCGTCATCTCACGGAATGTAGGCGGTTGAGAATAATAGCCAGCCGCGAGCCGGAAAACCATCTCATTTTTCCAGTGAGGTTTGAAGGATATGTTGATCCTTGGGTTGACCGATAATTCGGAATTGTAGTCGTAATAAATACCCCGCAACCCGGCTGTAACCGAGATATCGTTCTTCGGATTCAGGAATGTCCAGGTATTCTGAACAAAGGCCGAATAGCGGTTTGTATTCACTGTGTTGCTGCTCCGGATAACATCTGTAAGCAAGAGGTCGCCATGAGGCGGGTTGATTGCCCCCAGCGAATCGGGCGGGCGGGGCATCGAGTAGCCGGCCGAATCCTGCAGTTCCCACTCATCCATCTGGTAGTCGAAAAGCTCATGCTGGTATTTGATTCCCCATAACATAGAACTCTTGTTCTTCTCCCACGAACCACGGTGTTCGATATTGAAAACGGTGCCGTTAAGGTAATTTCTGGCATGTTGCAGGTAGGCGCCTATGCCCATAATCTCGGTAACCTGGCCCGCCTCGCTGCCCTGGAAAGTCTCCAGTTTGCCGATCCAGTATTCTCCTGAGATATCGTAGGTTTCGGCTTCATAGGTCTGGTACACCGATGAGATCAGTTTCATCCGGAGATTCTGCACCGGCCGGTAAGTGAGGGTGGCAGCCGCCAGCCAGTTCTGGTAGCGGTCAACCTCCTGTCCGTCGAAAAAGATCTTGATTTTATAGGCCTCGGAAATGGTGCCGAAACTTGTTTCCCGTGTTTCGGGAACAACCTTGAAAGAGTTGTCGGCAAATGTGCCAAGCACCGAAATCTCCCACTTCTTGCTGATGTCGTAGTTGAGCATCCCCTGCACATCGAAATAGCGTGGCTTGTAGTTCCCTTTAACGTCGAGACTGTTGAGGAAGTAGGAGTTGGTTTTGTATCTTACCCCGATGAGATAGGAAAATTTCTTTGCAATCGTACCCTCCAGATGGGCGTTTGCTCCCATCAGGCTCACATCGGCCGACCCGGCAAAGCGGGTTGGCTTCTTGTATTTGATGTCGAGCACCGACGACATCTTGTCGCCATATTTGGCATCAAAGCCACCGGCCGAAAAAGATATTCCGGAAACCAGGTCGGGGTTCAGAAAGCTTTGTCCCTCCTGCTGGCCGGCCCTGACGAGGAAGGGACGGTACATCTCAATATCGTTGACAAAGACCAGGTTTTCGTCAAAATTGCCACCCCTCACCGAATACTGTGAGCTGAGTTCATTGCGTGATGAAACCCCGGGAAGGGTCTTGATAAGATCCTCTACACTGGCGTTGATGGTGGGGATGAAGGTCATCACCTTGGGGTCGAGCCGGCTGAATGTGCTTGTGCGCAGCTGCTGGTCCTTCACCTCGATGGAACCAAGTTCGGTGGAGACCTGTCTCATCACCCGGCTGATCTCTTTTCGCTCGCCCGGTTTCAGGTTGACGGTAATGGAATCGGTTTCATAACCTATGTATGAAAAAAGCAGGACAATATCCTTTCCTGCCGTAACCTTCAGTTCATACTGTCCGTTTCGCCCTGTATTGGTGCCGGTTGAGGTTCCTTTAACAGCTACATTAACAAACTGGAACTCCATCTCCTCATTGGATGTAACTGTGCCGAAAACAACGGCTTGCTGAGCAACTGAAGCCAGTGAACCGAGGCAGAGCAAAACCAGTATGAGGAGCGTTCTTTTCAAGCCGTATGTCTATTTAAGCCGTTCCGATTTCTGTTTGAACTTTCCATCTTTCCAGGCTTTAATGAACTGCGCCCAGGCAAACGGGTTAAGGAAGTTGAAGGGTTGCTGCTGGCCAAAATAGTAGAGTTTGCTGGTCTGTCCGTCGATGTAGTTCCGGTAGTTCATGCTGGCATCCATCGGGTAGTCCTCGGCCCGCATCCGGATATCGGCAGCCTGCAGGTTTTTTCGGGCGATCTCCAGGTCGTCGTCAGGGATTTTGGTTTCAAGAAAGGCCCGTTTAAAATCCTCGTACGTAGGCCAGGGAAATATGATCGCTTCGGCCAGGGTAAGGGTGTCGGACGACATAAGCTGGATGAGCGAGTACCTGTTTTTGGTTATCGTATCCGGAATAAAGAAGTATACCGGCTTGTATCCCAGGGCTGTAAAAAGTACTGTGTCCTTCTTATTGGCCACAAAAGAGAAGTAACCCATCACATCGCTGGATGTTCCGCGGTGCGACGTCACATCATAGATTTTGGTGAACGGAACGGGATTGAGGCTGTCGGCTGTGATGATGATCCCCGAGAACTGAACCAGGTTTTTATTCTCGTCGGCGGAGGTCTCCTCCTGTGCGCTGGCGGTCAGAGGCCAGATAAAGATAAGCAACAGGAAAAGCAGACAGTTTTTCATCCGTGGAGGTACTATTTAACAGGTGAACAGATAACGGATTTCCGGAGGTTTTATTTCTCAGTTGCAGGGCAAAAAAAATGCTGCTACAAGCGTAACAGCATTCTAAACCCATGAAAAAAATATTATTTGTTTAAAAACCCTTTTGTGCGGGCTTTTTTAATGGTCTCGTATATGCCATTCTTGCTGATGGTGCGCAGGCCGGCAGCCGTAACTTTGAGTGTTATCTCGCGTCCTTCTTCCGGCACGAAAAAGGTCTTGGTCTGGATGTTGGGGTTGAACCAACGCTTTGCTTTCTTGTTCGAATGCGATACTTTATGACCCTTGATCGCTGTCTTGCCTGTTATCTCACAAATCCTTGCCATTGCTGTTCAGATTTAAATGGTGCTTCAAAATGGAGTGCAAAAATAGGGGTTTTATTTGAAACCACCAAAGGTTCGGGAAAAAAATTCAATGCACGGAATGGAAAGAATGCAAGGAATGCAGAAATGCAAGGAATGCACAAATGTGCGAATGAACTTTTACGATTTTGCATTTTGCATTTTACCATTTTTGATTTGAACGAGGCATTCAGAAAAATGTCCAAAAAGTTTACACTTTTCAATCAAAAAACCTGGGGCTGGTTTTATAACATTCACATAACAAAGGAAATAACATTACGGCACAATTGTTGTTTATGTGTCAAAAAAATTGACATAATGTATTTGAATATCAATTTAATAAAAAATATTTTTATATTTCTCAGGGACATTCATTTTTTTTTTTTTCTACATTTGTGAATATATTATCAGGTAAAATTACCCGAACATCTATGTAATAATAAAAAACCCCCTTTACAATTGAAAGCAAAAATGATTCCTACACCATAGTCACAAACAAAAGAAGGAGGTCACGGCAAAGATAAAAAATTTCAACGGATTTGATCATCAGGAGGATGGAAAATCCAGGGGCTACCCCAGAATGGATGTATTTCAGTTATCTCATTTAAAATATAATGCGATGAATCGAAACAAATTATTATTATTCTTTGTCATTTTTATCTTTGCGACAATTATTTCCTCTTGCCAGAAAAAGCAGGATTCTCCGGTCAATAGCCCTGGCATTGATAAGGCCCGCAGTCAAAAGGTCAACCACCTGATCAAGGAGTTCAAGGCTGATCTCCTCCAGAAAACATCGGGAACTATGCAACTCGACAGTTCGGTCTGGTATATTGAAGGCTTGCTGAACTATGAGCAGGCAAACAACCTCCACAATTTTTCAAACCTGAATTTCTTCAAGGACTCAATTACGCTCACCCCGGAAAACGGATTATTGTCGCTTGAGCAGATCAACTCCGCTTACGACCAGTTTACGGCAACCTTACAGGCAATGCTCGCCCAACAGAACGATACCAGCTATCACATCGACCTGGCCGATATCAGTTTTAGTCCTACCGGGTTTAAAGATGGTTCTGTCGAGCTTGTTATGGGAGCTGCCGGAGGGACAGATGGAATTCCAAACTTTACACCTTTTGGACTTACTGATTATTGGTATTGGGGAGGAGATTTTGGCAAGTGTGACAATTATCAGGGCCAGGGAGTCGGGCTGGATGCTGCCGACCAGTTGCAATACCGGTTCAATCATCCATTGTATGCAGGCCCCCCGGGGTATGTTACAGATGTCGATCTTTTTGTTGTAATTGGACCTGATTTTCCCGGCGATCCTTCCAATCCGGGGCCCTATTGTGATTATATTATTTTTTATACTCCATATAACCCGCCTGGCTTTCAGCCATGTCTTTCACCTGATGAACTGAATTTTTACCTATCGAAGTTTGACTACATTAAAGAAGCAATGAAACCGGCAGGAAAGACCTTCAGAAATATCGAGGTTTACCCGGATGTTGTTATGGGTTTGCAATATAGCAAAATTCATAGCTATTATCTGCATTACGGGTTTCTTATTGACCCTATTGAATAGCGGTTTCGGTTACGGGGAGGCAGGCAATGTCTCCCCTTTTTTAATTTTAAAATTTGCAGCCATGATAAAAAATGCATTTTCCCTGTTCTTTTTCTTCGTTTACTTTACTGTTGAAGCCCAAACTACATTTTTTAATCATTATCCAAAACCGACCATAGACCGGGGCTTCGAGGTTGTTGAAACCAGTTCCGGTTCATTTCTCATTGTTGGAGAACGGTACGATGATATAACTTTTTCTAAATACAAGGGATTAATTTTGGAAGTAAGTGATGTTGGTGCAATTAGCAAAGAGGTTGAGCTCGATGATAGTACATTGAATTACCTGTTTTCAATCATAATTAAATTGCCGGCTGATCCGGGAAAATACCTGGTGATCGGAGCGGTTGACTCATCTGCCGGCAGTAATATTTACTCTTCTTTGATAATTTGTTCGATTAATGATTCCCTTGAGATCATTTCACAATCAACCTGCCAGACTTTTGAAAACAATTATACCTATCCCTGGAAAACGGATTTTGCCAATGACACTATATTTTATCTGGTTTCGGAAAATGTATCTAATGGTATAAATAATATAGCAAGAATCCTGGTGAATAGAATAGGGTTGCTTTCCAATATTCAGTCAACATATATATCTCCGGAAGGCCAGTCCCTTATACCCTATGATATTCTGTTTTTAAAAAAAACCGGCAAAGTCAGCGTTTTCTATATAGGTGCCTCAATAAAAAATAACAGTTCTAATCACATTCTAAACCTTGATACAAACCTCCAGATGATTAATACAGTTGACTGTCCGCCGGAGGTGTATTTAAGTCCCAGCACTACAAAACAAAGTGATTCAACATATTACCTGACCTCCATCGCGAAGCCCACGATCCCCTATCTTCAAAGGCACATTGTAAGTTATCTGATGAATGCCGACCACGACACAATAAAAAAACGCGAGTTGTATCTTTCAGTAGATACGATACTCTATGCTGGAGCAGGAACAAACACGGCTATTGTCGGGTCCTCTGTGTTTGTGACGGGAATTTACAACATCGATCCCTTAAACTACCCATGGCAAACCACACCCACCTGGATATTGCTCACCAAAATGACCTCTTACCTGGAGGTGGTAAGCCAGTATTTCTATGGAGGTGATGCAGAATATACGCCCTATTGCATCATTCCCACCAGTGATGGCGGGACATTCACAACGGGTTTCATGTGGGATTATAATATCCCCGGCAATTTCAACTGGGAGGTGTTTGCCCTGAAGACCGATTCAAACGGGACACTGGTATCAATCCCCGAAGGCTCCTCCTTTCAGCAAGCCGAGGCCATTATCTGTCCGAATCCGGGAACCGAATATTTCGATGTCATCCTGGCCCTCCAGCATCAGCAGGCATTGCTTCGCTTGTATGATCTTGAGGGTAAACCAGTAATGGAGAAAACACTTATAGACCCACGGACAAGAATCGATGCGAGCCATCTCTCCGCAGCCGTCTACATTTATAAAATTTCAGATGGAGGGAAGATCATCGGCAATGGGCAGTGGGTGAAGCGATAACAAAAAATTTTAACCCTGAAAAGCAAAAATGATTCCTACACCATAGTCACAAACAAAAGAAAGAGGTCACGGCAAAGATAAAAAATTTCAACGGATTTGATCATCAGGAGGATGGAA
>CAYHCQ010000082.1:0-15151 GCA_964355115.1 uncultured Prolixibacteraceae bacterium
GTCCGGCTGACTCGCACCCGCTCGCAGGCCCAGAACTTTATCGATGCGATCCGCGGACGGGCGCAACCGATCAGCTCGCTCGAGGGCGCCATCCGCAGCGATACCGTGAGCCTGCTCACCGACATTGCGATCCGCGGCGGCCGGCCGATCCAATGGGATCCCAAGACCGAATCACTCGTGGGCGACGCCGCTGCCGCGAAGCTGCTCGACCGCCCACTCCGGGCCGAGTGGAACGTCTTTGCCGCGAACGAACGACGGACCTGAGCCGGTTCCACGCAATAAGAGGTCACCACGAAAGACACTAAACACACGAAAAGAGTGCCTTTGGAAGCGAACCTAACGATTACTCCCTGTCACCGTTCAGTGATGCGTTCGCTCCCGGTGATGCTGAGTGCAATGGCGCTGATGCCATAGTAAAGCAATTTCTCAAGCAGCTCTTCTCCGGTAAATCCAGGGTAGCTAAAAGTGAAGTAGAAGCCATCGGCGACGGGTTCATCCTCGTCTTTGTCGTAGACGATCTTAAATCCGTTGTCGGTGAAGAGCTTCTTCATGATTTTTGCCCTCTCCCCGTATTCCCTCACCACCTCCACGAAGTTGAAAGTGCCATCGTTGGCTGCCTTGAGCATAGCTGCAAGGGCATACTGAGTGGAGTGCGCGGTTCCGGCGCTGAGTGCATACACTGTTCCTAAGATCAGTGCACGGCCAACATTGTCGGTCGTATAATACTGCAGCAGGTCAGGTGATTGGGTATTGAACAGCTTGTTCGAAACAACCATCAGTCCGATGCGCTGACCGGCATAACTGAATGCCTTCGAACTCGAAATCAGCATTACATAATTGTCGGTGTATTTGGCAACTGTAGGCTGGAAAGGCGGGACTCCCGGTTTTGAATAATCCTTGCGGAAGTCCATGGCAATATAAGCCAGGTCCTCGATGATGATCACATTGTACTGGTTGGCCAGTTCGCCGATGATGCGGAGTTCGGTGTCGGTAAAACAGATCCAGGAGGGATTGTTGGGATTCGAATAGAGGACCGAATGGATGTTGCCTTTGACAAAATAGGACTCCAGTTTGGCCCTGAGTTTTTCGCCACGATACTCATATACATCGAAGGATTCAAATTTTTGACCCAGCACCCGGTGCTGCTGATGATGAACAGGGAACCCCGGATCGATGAACAGGGTTGTATCTTTCTCTTTATGAATTTTTGAAAAGGTAAGGAATGCCGCGAAACCGCCCTGCATGCTTCCAACAGTGGGAATGCAATTGGCTGCATCTACCTCGATGTCGAGGAATAGTTTTATAAACCGGGCAGCCTCTTGCTTGAGAACAGGAACACCTTCAATGTCGGGATAAACAGAAGCAACTCCGCGGTTTAATGCTTCAATCTCGGCCTGAACCCCGATTGCAGTAGCCGGCAATCCGGGCACTCCCATCTCCATGCGCACAAACTTCTCGCCGGTCTCCTTTTCAATGCCGTTGATGAGTCGCTTTATCTCCCGTATGGAGGCTTTGCCAATGTTACGGATCTTGCTTTCAGCGATATGCCGTGTTACGACGTCGTAGTTGATGGGAGTGTTTTTCATAGGAGTCCTGTTATACGGATGAAGTTGTATATACTGCACCGCAAAAATGGAAAAAATATTTCAATTAATCTATGTGTCGTAACAGGCTGGCTTTAACATTTTTCGAAACTTATTAACAACACCCGGAATCCGGTTAAAATGGAGTATCTGACCCGATATAGCAGGTAACACCATTTTTTTCGAACAGTTGCTGAACCATCCTGAGCTGCTCATTTGAAGGATTCCGGAAATCCTCTGTGTAATATCCCTTGCCTATCAGCCTGTATTTTTCTCTTCCAAGGTGGTGTACCGGCAAAATATTGATCTCATGTTTTCCGGCCGACCGGATGAATGCCGACAGCTCTCCTATATGCGCCGGATCATCGTTGGTTCCCGGGATAAGCGGCATGCGGAACAGAAGTTTTCCCGAAAAATCCTTGCCTAACCTCATGGCGTTGGCGAGAATCAGGTGGTTTGACGATCCGGTGATCTCCTCATGAACTCTTGAATCCATGTGCTTCAGGTCAAAGAATATCCAGTCGAGAAAAGGAAGGCACCCTGCGATATTTTCCCAAGGAATGTTTCCGCATGTTTCGGCAGCGGTATGTATGAATGCTTCATAACACTTCTTAAGGAGACCAGCTGCAAAACCGGGCTGGGAAAAGGGTTCACCGCCGGTGAGTGTAATGCCGCCGTTTGGGCCCCAGTACTGACGGTCGCGGTTGATCGTGAGATAAAGCTGAGCGATGGATATTTTATACCCTCCCTTTTTCAACGCCCCGGAGCAACATGATGCGGTACATGCATAAGTGAGGCAGGAGGCACATTTTTCCCGGTCGAATTCAAGCAGACCGCGGTCTGCTGTTATTGCACCCACCGTGCATGCCTCAACACAGAGTTGATCGAAGTTGCATTTTTCGGCTTTCCATAGGGGTTCGGGAAACGGGGCGATGCCTTCGGGGTTGGAGCACCATTGGCACCGGAGTGAACAACCTTTAAAAAATATAAGCGTGCGGCAACCCGGACCATCATGTACCGAGAAGCCCTGGATATCGAAGATGGTGCCTTGAATCAGTTCCCCTGGTACCATGCAAAATCGGCGCATTTGGAGGCATTCATATCCGGGTAGGCAAGTGTTGTTCCCATGCATTTTCCCAGATAATCGCGTTCGGCAGTGTAATTGCTGCAAAACCTGCATTTCGCAAGTTTCTCGCCGGTACTGCAGAACTGGTCGTCGGGCAGGATCTTGTTTTTCGTCATCTTGCACATCCCCCGGAACACATCCACCGGGAGGTAAAACCTGCAATCTTTGCAATTTAACTCGTCCATCATATTTTTTTTTCTAATTGGTTACGAGTGACCGAGTGACCGAGTGAACAAGTGACTCTGTGACTTTGTGACTCTGTGACTCTGTGACTCTTTTACAGCTCCTCATACTCCGTTCTCGCAATAACCTCATCCTGAATCTGTTTGCCGAGTTCGACCCAGTACTGGGTAAAGCCTGCCACGCGGACGAGCAGGCTGCGGTTCTTATCGGGTTCGGACTGGGCCTTCTTCAGCATCCGGGAGTCAACAACATTGAACTGAACATGGAACCCCCCTTTGCGGAGGTAGGCGCGGATCAGTTCGAGAAACTTCCGTGAACCCTCGCGCCCTTTCACCACCGACGGATGGATCTTCATATTCAGCTGGGAGTTCTGTGAGAGGGAGTGGTTCCAGCAGGTGGCCGAGTTAAAGAGCGCATAGGGCCCGTTTTTATCGGTTCCCGGATAGGCCGAAACAGAACCATCCGAGAATGTCGTACCGCAGAGCCGTCCATCGGGTGAGGCCAGTGTTACGGCGCCCATCGGACCGTGGGTAGAGACGGAGATCTGGCAGGCATACATCGGCTGGTCGTAGAGCGACCGGTAGTTGTGTGCCATGTCGCAAAACCATATTTCCCACTCTTTCAGAATATTATCGACGAGTTCATCGTCATTCCCGAATTTTGGCGCCTCCAGGCTCAGGTGGTGGATCCTTTTCCACGCATCGTAACCATCGGTGGGAACCTGGTCGACAAGCGAATAGGAGCCTGTCTCCTGCGCGGTTTTATATCCGAAGTTGGCCAGGATCGCGCTGCGGTATTCGTCCAGGGACCAGGCCTTGTCAATAAAAATATTCTTCTTCAGCGAAGCCAGGGAATTTACAAGGTTGGTGGTTCCGCAGGTCTCGATGTTGAAGGTGGTGTTGTACCTGCAACCCATCTGACCGATATCCTTTCCACTGGACAGGCAGTCTGGCTTGAGCAGTGAGTTGACTACCGAGGGAGATATCTTACGCCAGGCATCGTGCTGGATGTTGTTGGTGAGGGTGAGCACATGAACAGCCCGGCTGAAATAGCCTTTGAAAGCCTGCCACACCTCCTCGTAAGTGTTCAGTGCAAGCCCGTGCGACGGGAAGATCCGCTGTCCGGTGCGCATATCCATTCCGTCGAAAAGGGTTACTTCCAGGAGTTTAGGGAGGGAGATAAAATGTACTCCGACACTGGTGGCAGGCGCAGAACCGCCTGGTATCCAGTGTATTTCACCGTCAAGTTCAAGAGGCATCCAGCTTCCGGGCGAGGTTTCAAGGCAGCCGCCGATGGCCCAGGCCCGGGCCTCTTCAATGTTCATCCCCTCGTGGCCGTAATTGCCAATCAGGAACTCCATGGCCACCTGGTTGTTTACCCAGGCAGGGTATCCGGTACCGATCTTGGTGCATTCTATGCCTTTTAAAAGGAACTCTTCCGGCAGTTTCTCGTCGTACAGCAACGACAATGTCGGTTGTGGTGTATCGCAGGTGATCCCTGCCTCCAGGATGAGCATTTCGAGCTCGTTCGCGGCGGATGTGCCGTCTTTCAGCAGTCCGCCGATGCAGAGATTGTTGAACGTGTTTCCGGAGAGAACGCCGCCAACAACTCCCATAGAGGCAAAACAGTCGATCTCGGTAAACTTGATGCGCATCACCTCCAGCAGTTCGAGGGTCTTTTCCCGGTCGAGTGTTCCGTTTTTCATGTCGCGCTGCCAGAATGGATAGAGCACCTGGCCGATCCGTCCGGGGGAGAGTCCGGAGATGGCATCCTCGTTGAGTACGGCCACATGAAAAATCCAAACCATCTGAAGTGCATCGTGAAAGTTGCGGGGTGGCTTTTCTGCAAGCCACTCAAGTCTTTCTGCCATCTCAAGGTATTCGTTTTTCTGTTGTTCCTCTTTTTCAACCGAGGCAAGGAACCGTGCCTCCTCAGCATAGTTAGCTATCCATTTGCTGATACCTTCAAGGATATGGGTTACCGCACTGTAAAAGTAAAGCCTGTCCATTCCGGGATAACCGGCAACCTCTTCAATCCCGTCCCGACACTGTTTTATCAGGCCGCCGATGCCAAACTGAAGCGGATAGTAGAAGTTCATGACTTCCCGCCCCTGGGGCAGGGTGTACCCCGAGTCGAACATGCAGATCACCGAGCGCATCAGTGCCTCTTTCTCGCTGTATCCGGGTACCAGCATTTCGTACCGGTGCCCGACATCGTCCACCGACTTGTCTTTCCATTTGCGCGCAACCTCAAGCATCACAGGCATCTCTTCCACACGCAACCCGAATTTCCCGGCAATGGATATCACCCGGCCAACGCTTTTGGTTACATTCCCACCTCCTTTGCCCATGGTGGTGAAACTGTCGGCGGTGAGTTTCCCCGACTCCTGTGCCTCTTTGTATAATTTATCTTCAGCTGCCATAAAAAATGCCTCCGACAGCCAGGGCATCGGATAGGATCCGCGCAGGTAGGAGGCTTTGCCCATGGCGAGCAGTTCGCCGGGATAGATAACCGGCGTAAGGTGTTCGAAGCCAGCCTTGAGCGCAAGGGCACGGCGTACGATGGGAATCTCGCCGTCATGTTCTTCCCAGCTTCGGGTATACCAATAGGGGAACTCCATGCTGACCGATGATTTGGTCTCGAAATAGAGCTCTCTTGCTTCACCGGCACGGGGGCCGGGACTGGGCTTTTTCTCGCGTTCGCCAATAACCTCGCCAGGTTTGTGGCCGTAATAATTGATGTCGGGGGAGGAGTTTATTCCGGGAGTGTTCATAACAAAGCATTTATGGTCAAAAATACAAATTTTAATCAGCCCATGCAAGAAAGCTGTTATCTGGTTTCATCATTTACAGCCGCCGCATCTGCATAGTGCTTGCAACCGAGAGCAGAATACCCAGGATGATGCTGTAGATCGCGGCCACCAGGATCCGGAATTCTTCGGGAAGCATGAAATTGAGAGTCTGGGCCGGGATCCAGAAAAATGGCACGGTCTTTTTTAAGATGAAACTCCAGAATGTTGCCCAATCCATCTCTGCGATATACCGGCCAACCGGGATGGGGGTGAAGAACCCTTTCACCGTTCCGCCTGTATTCTGAATGTGCATGTCGGTAATGCGGTGGCAGGTCATGAAAACCGGGGCAAAGAATAGGTTAAGGGTGACCCCGACACTAAAGGCCGCCAGCAGTTTAATCCAGCTGAAATCCGTTTGCCTGAATACTTCCGACGGCACAGCGGTGGGAAATGTGATACCGAGGGTTTTAAGAATCATGGGGCCGCCTTCACCGAAGATCACAAAGGCCATTTTAATGGAAACACCCAGAAACCCCCACACAATAGCCCGGGGAATCAATCCGAATCCCTTCTGCCAGTAATGCCCCGATCGGATGCGAAGACCCAGGCTTTCGCCAAATGTGGCAAGAACGGCAAATTTTATAAAGCTGGCTGTGTAGCCATATTGTGAATTGAGTTTCCGGTACAATTCAAGAGAGGAGGGGAAGAGAAAGAATGGGAGCAGAATGAGCACAACCACCCCCAGAGTAGCATAATCAGATCGTTTCATCGCCGCAAAAGTACGACAAATCAGGAAATATTCCGACGCCTAGTTGAAAGTGGGATCGGCAGGAAAATTGGCCCATATGGCATAATCCTTACCCATGTTTTTCAGGTAATTGCTCCAGAGTTTTTCAGGTCTGTTGTTGATCACCTCATCGGCCGAAGTGTGCGACAGTACCCATGACTTCTCCCGGATCTCCTGATCGAGCTGCCGGGGATTCCACCCCGAATAGCCAACAAAAAAGCGGATGTTCTCCTCACCCAGAACGCCGCTTTCGATGCGCTCCCTGATGGTGTCAATATCGCCTCCCCAATAGAGACCCTCCATAATCGGCATGCTCTGATCCACATCATCGAGGGTGTGTATGAAGAATATGCTGTCGGTTTTAACAGGGCCGCCAAGGTATACAGTTCCGTCAAAATCGGGGAAATCCTTGATGATATCTTTCACCTGCGCCTCGATGGGCTTGTTGATGATTACGCCGAATGTCCCCTCCTTGTTGTGTTCGGCGAGCAGCACCACCGATTGCCTGAAATAAAAATCACGCAATGATGGCTCCGAGATGAGGATGATCCCCTGCTTGGGTTTTATGATTCGCTTCTCCATGTTGTCCGACAATTTTTATAATTTTGCGACAGCATCCTGACAAATATAATACCATTTCATGGTCAAGTCAACCAGGCAGGAAAAATTTCTTGAACTGCGCAAACAATTTCCATATTTTGTCTTTGAAAATTGCGCGTATTCGCTTACGGAACGGGGGCTCGATATCCGGTTCAGTTTTAACCTTGCCGGCCGGTACTATTTTTATCCCACATTGTCGTTTCCCAGGAAAGCCTGGTTCCTGCCCGATGAAAAAATTCTGCCCTTTCTTCCTGTGATCATTTTCCAGCTAGGGTTGGTCGAGATGATAAGTTACTGGAAGGCTGCTGCATCTCCCCGGATTATCATAAAACCCCATGCCCTTGACAGCGATCAGATAGCCTGGTGGAAGAAATTATATTTCCGCGGACTTGGCGAATTTTTTTACTTAAACTCCATCAACATAAGTCAGGACAACCTTTTTGACATGGAGGTTGCTTCCCGGGATGCACCAATGACAGGTTTTCCGGATGGTGACACACATGGTCTGATTCCGGTCGGGGGTGGCAAAGACTCAGCGGTTACGCTGGAACTCCTGGGCAAGGGCCGGGGAAACCTCCCCTTTATTCTCAATCCCCGGGGCGCCACCCTGGAGACTATCAGGGTTGCAGGGATCGCCCGTGAAGATCTTGTTGAAGCAAATCGTACCATCGATCCACTCCTCCCTGAACTGAATTCGATGGGATTTCTTAACGGGCACACCCCGTTTTCGGCGATGCTGGCCTTTACCTCCGTACTTGCCGCACTGCTGTCGGGCAAGAGTTTCATCGCCCTTTCAAACGAATCGAGCGCCAACGAATCAACCATCGAAGGAACCGACATTAACCACCAGTACTCTAAGTCGTTCGGATTCGAAACCGATTTCAGGGAATACCTGCATAAATATGTTGCCCCGGGGGTAAACTATTTCAGTTTTCTTCGTCCCCTTGGTGAATTGCAGATTGCTTCGATATTTTCACGTTTTGACCAGTACCACCCGGTATTCAGAAGTTGCAATGCCGGAAGCAAAACCGACAGCTGGTGCGGGATCTGCGCCAAGTGCCTGTTTACCTGGATAATTCTCTCGCCGTTTCTGAAGGAGGAGGCGCTTACCGCCATCTTTGGCAAAAACCTCTTTGGCGATGCCTCTCTCATCCCGGTATTTGACCAGCTTACAGGCGCTGCCGACGAAAAACCCTTCGACTGCATTGGTACTGTTGATGAAGTCAATATTGCCCTGCAGGAGACCATCCGGCAATATGGCAAACGGCCGCTTCCTGTTTTACTTGACCATTACCGGTCGGCGGCAAATTCTCACCGGCAGACTGGCAGATCCTTTGAAGAGACGCTGAGAGACTGGGATCCCGGAAACCATCTCCACGGAATATTTGAACCGGTTTTAAAACGGCAGATTAATGGTTGAGCAGATACTCGAAGGATTCAGAAATAAATCTGTTCTGCTGCTGGGTTTCGGCCGGGAAGGGGAGGCCAGCTATGCTCTGTTCAGGAAATATTTTCCGGGTAAGCCCATATGTATTGCCGATTCCAGTGACAATGTACGCAACAATCCTCTCCTATGCAACGATCCCGATGTAACTTTCCAGACGGGTGCCGGTTACCTGGCCGGAATCAATAAATTTGATGTTGTGGTTCGCTCGCCAGGGATTCCGGTATGGAATCTCGACCCGCCATTACCTCCGGAAAAGGTAACCTCCCAGACCGACATTTTTCTTCAGGCCTACGGTGGCCAGGTGATCGGGGTTACAGGAACGAAAGGGAAAAGCACAACAGCCAGCCTGATCCACCACATTCTGAAAATCGCAGGAGAGGAGTCCTTGCTGGTTGGTAATATCGGGAACCCGGCATTTCATTTCACATCTCTTGTTACACCCGGCACGAAGATAGTATTTGAACTCTCCTCACACCAGCTTGAATTTATTCACCGCTCACCGCATATTGCTGTCTTCCTTAACCTGTTCCAAGAGCATCTCGATGCCTACGCCGGGTACAGAGAATACCAGCTGGCAAAGGCAAACATCGTAAAATTCCAGAAACCTGGCGATAGGGCGGTTTATAATGCAGATGATGCACTCGTAAGTACGCACCTGAATCCGTTTTCCGCAAACAGCCGCCTGTACCCATTCTCCCTTACACATCCGCAGCTGCCGGGAGGTTATATTGAAGGAGATCATATCGTATTCTCTGATGGACATACAACTACACCCGTATGGAAAATTCACCAGGACCGTTTTCTCCGGGGGGAGCACAATCTGAAAAATATCCTTGCAGCTGACAATGTGACCATGCTGCTTGGCATCGATCCGGAGTTAATAGGTGAGGGAATTGCCACCTTCAAGGGGCTTGAGCACCGGCTTGAATATGTGGGAGAGTCGCAGGGGATACACTTCTATAACGACTCCATTGCTACCATCCCTGAAGCCTGTATCGAGGCCATCAGGGCGATTCCCCGGGTGGATACGCTGATTGCCGGCGGTTTCGACAGGGGAATTGATTATTCGGGACTTGCGGAGTTTCTATTTGGCTCACAGGTGAGGAACCTGATCCTGATCGGAGCAGCAGGAAAACGGATCGGCCTTTTGGTTGAAGCTCAGGGGAAGAGTGACAAGAGGATATTTTATATCAACCGGTTTGATTTTTTCAGGGAGATCGCATTCCGGGAGACACGTGCAGGATATGCATGCCTGCTGTCGCCTGCCGCGGCAAGTTACGACGAGTTTAAAAATTTTGAGGAGCGGGGGAAGAGGTTCAGGGAGATGGTGAAATGGTAAAAAGGGGTTATATAATATTTATATGTTTGATTCTGGCAGGTGGGTTATTGGCTCAGCCGTCTGACTATCCTGCAAAGGTTAGCCGTTACATTGAAAAGTATCAGAATATTGCCGTCAAGGAGATGATGGTGTACCGGATTCCTGCCAGCATTACCCTGGCACAGGGTATTCTTGAATCCAGTGCAGGTACCAGCAAGCTCGCCACTGAGGCCAACAATCATTTCGGCATCAAGTGTCATAAGGAGTGGATAGGGAAATCCTATTACCAGGACGATGACGAGAAACATGAGTGTTTCCGCAAGTATGAAGATCCCATCGAATCGTTCCGCGATCACTCCTATTTTCTCACGTTGCGCGAGCGTTATAAGGGCCTTTTCGAACTCGAGGTAACCGATTACCAGGGATGGGCGAACGGACTGAAAGCAGCGGGATATGCCACCAATCCGGCCTATGCGGTAATGCTTGTCAACATCATCGAGAAATACTCACTTGCCCGGTTCGACCAGACAGGATTTTCCTCGCTTTTCGGCGACTCTCTCGAAAATCTGAAGGACGATAAGGCCAGGGAGGCATGGCTGAGCTCATTTGTGGTTGTCGGCAATGGACCGAATGGCCGTAAGATTTATGAGAACAACCGGCTCCGGCTTACCCTGGCACGAAAGGGAGATAATTTAAAGAAAATAGCCGGCGACTTCGATATCAGCCCGAAGCATCTTGCCGGTTATAACGATATGGGAGGAAATACCAGCCTGAAACCGGGTCAGCCTGTCTACCTCGAATCCAAGCGTCGCAAGGCGGCTGCAAGTTCGCATGTGGTGAAAGGAAGAGAGACACTGTTCACCATCTCCCAGATGTATGGGATTAAGCTCAAGATGCTGTACAAACGGAACGATATTCCGGAGGGGATGGAGCCACCTAAAGGGAAGTTATTGCAGCTTCGGTAACAGGAAGTTTTTAAGAATTTTCCCGGACCCCACCACCAGGTTTAACTCATCTCCCGGGCCGAATTTTCCGATGTCGAATGGCGTATTGCCGCGGATCCCCGACTCAAGTTCCCTGTAACCCTGGTTGTCGAAAATGAAAAGTTCATTCGTTTCTGCCGACACGAATCCGATCATGACCCGCCCGTCGGGGGAATGAAGGAGGAATGGAGGTGCATTTACCTCACGGCGGAAGGCGTATGAATAGACAAGCTTATAGTTCCGGTTGTAATAATAGATCCGGCTCCTGTCTACATAGATGAATTCAGGCTGACTGTTGCCCGTGATATCCTGGTAAAAAAACCTGTGATCGGGACCGAAAAGGTTCATTGTAACTTCCGATGTCTTCCCGTTTTCCTGGATAAAAAGAGCCTTACCGTTGACATCGGTTGTGATAAATAGTCCTTTTTTTCCGGTTT
This sequence comes from uncultured Prolixibacteraceae bacterium, assembly GCA_964355115.1. GTDB lineage: Bacteria > Bacteroidota > Bacteroidia > Bacteroidales > FEN-979 > JANXZO01. The sequence goes on from CAYHCQ010000082.1 coordinate 11,256, forward strand.
TGTTGGGATAAAATGCAGAGTTTGACGATTGCCTGATTTTTGGGTCAAATGCAATCCGCTCATCACCGTTCTGATCGGTGATCATTCCATGGCCTTTGCTCCCGCGGATCAGAATGAACTCTTTACCGCCAGTTTTAACAGCGGAAGCCGGCAGTAAAATTTCCTCCATGAGGTTGGGCCGGTTCCATGGCTGTACCGACTTCCCATCCATGGTAAACCTGTAAAGCCGGTTATCCTGGAATGCCACAAAAACCGATAAATTTTTATTGTTTCCAAAGTCGGCTACTGCGATGGGGTTGGTGGCATGCAACGGGAACCGCATCGGGTAATTGTCGGCAAACTGCCCATCGGAGCGGATCAGGTAGAGGTGAGTTTCTGTATTGAACAGGAGGTAAGTCGATTTGTCGCCCGGTAATCCGATTGTGTGCACCTCTCCCTGGAGGGTTCCCATTATGTGTTGTTTCCATAGAACGTGTCCGTCGGCACCAGTCAGATACATGTTGCCGGCAATATCTGTTACCACCACAGCAGGACTGTTGTCGGGGCCTGCATTTACAATCTGCGGCCGCCCCGAAATGGTCGTGTCGAGTATGGCCTGCCACTGAAGTGGCCCTTCAGTCCCGTAATTCGGATCGTACCTGAGAAATACATTGGAATAGAAAAGGCCATCCTGGCTGTTGTACTGAAATGCAACCGATTCAAACTTACGTATGCTGTCCATTACGGGGCTTAACTGATCCCTGAGCTCTTCATTCAGCATCCCCTTGAGTGAGGCGATCGAATTCCGGGTATTGAAATAACAGAAGATCCCGGATTTTGCAGAGAGGTTGCCCGAAAAATCCGTGAACTCCCTGCTCTTCATCAGCACATCGCCGGCCTCGAAGGAACGGATGATGTTTTCAAGCTCTTTCGGGCTTCTTCCAAACACAACATACCCGTTAAGCAAGGTAAAGCACTTTGTTTCTGCTTTGGAATAGAGGTCGCCGAAAAGAACAGGCAGAAAGTTGGGCAACGGGCAACGGTAAATACGTTCTCCCCTGAACAGCAATGAGTCGGCCTTTACTCCTATGGTGTCGGCAAGTTCAAGCAGCCTGGCGACAGTCAGCAAAGAATCGGTGGTTCGGAACGCAGCATAGGGAACCTCCTCCCTGGTAAGCGGGTCGGGTACCACGAAAAGGCATCCTTCATTTCCGAGCCAGGGAAGGAAAAAGTCGTTGATGCTGAGCTGGAATTGTTCAATAATTGCTGAGGCTTCAGTTGGGTCGCGCGGGTAGTTTTCATCTCTGGCAAACCGGGTTTCGAGGCGGGTAACAAACTGAGCCGGGTCGCTCCAGCCGAAAAAGGTAAGGTAGGCAACACTCTGCGGAATCACCTGTGTAATCATGATTGTTTGAGGTTTCTGTTCAGAGAAGAGTGCCAGGAAATGCTGGCTGCTGTCGCTGGCAACCGTGAAGCCGTTGAACAGTAATTCATCCTTTTTGATGATAAGGTCAAGTCCGCTCCAGTCGGCAAACCGTGAAAATTTCATCAGGTCGGAGAGGTTCTCGGCACGTGTGATTTTGGATAGAACCAGTGAAAAGAACCTGTAGTTTACATAGATATTGGCGTCAACATTTTTTCCTGTTGTCGATTCCACACGCTGAAACCCCGACGATGCCGCCATCGGGGTATTGAGAGAGAGCCGGTCGATGGCTTTTTTAACCAGGTCGGCATGAAAACCACCCATAAAAACGCCCTTGAGCACACCGAAATAGAATGGATCACCGGCTCCCTTGAGCTGAACTCTGTGGATTTTCGTTGAGGCATAAGGAGATTCTGTAACAGAGGCTTTCCCGGCTGTAAGCTCCTGGATGAAATCGAGGATGTCGGATTCGCTCACCGCTCGCGGAAGGCTGGCCAGGTAGAGTGAGGCGAAGGTGTTCCGACCACTCAGGCTGATCGAGATAAGGATGTTGAAATGCTGCAGTATCTCGTTGATCCTTGTGTTTTTGCGACTGGCGGAGTCGACCACATGGAGCTCATTGCGTACCGAACTGATTCCGGGGAATCGCGACAGTTCACGCCACAACAGGTTCGACCGGTTCATCTCTTCCAGAAGGTTACCCGCCTTGTTGAGTTTTATGATAAGGGCCGTATTTCCCGGAATCGCCTTGAAAGGTGACTCTGCAGGAGTGCGAAACTTCCCAATGAAGAGGTAGCCGAACACGATGAGTCCCCCCAGCACGATTATGCTGCCGGCAGTAATCAGTACAATCCGGGCGCTCCTCATGGTTGCTGGTTGAATTCCATCCTTGTCTGTTCGTTTAGCCTGAAACTCCTGCGGTGGTGCAGCGTGATGCCATACCTGGCAATTGCCTCCCTGTGCACCTGTGTCGGGTAACCTTTGTTTTTATTCCAGCCATACCAGGGGTGCTGTTCATGAAGCATATCCATAAACTCATCGCGCCAGGTTTTTGCCAGCACCGAAGCTGCGGCGATCGACATGTATTTTCCGTCGCCCTTTACAAAACACCGGTGCGGTATGCCGGGATAGGGTTTGAACCGGTTACCGTCGATGATAAGGAACCCGGGAACTGTCGACAGTTTGCCAACAGCCTGGTGCATGCCTGATATTGACGCATTCAGAATATTGATCTCATCGATAGTTTCGGGGCCTATGCTGGCTACAGCCCAGGCAACTGCCTCCTTTTCAATGATTGGCCTGAGCCGGTCGCGTTGCTTTTTCGAAAGTTGTTTTGAATCATTCAGCATCCCGTTCCTGAAGTCCCCCGGCAGGATGACTGCTGCAGCAAACACAGGCCCGGCAAGGCAGCCGCGGCCCGCTTCATCACATCCGGCCTCCGCCGGGTACTCGGTGTAGTGGTTCAGTAGCATCGGCTATCGGGCACCTTAGTGAGCATAAAACAGGGCATGAATGAATGAATTATTCAGCAAAATCAACAGGAAATAAATAACGAAAATCCATTCGGCAAAAAAAGTTTTTTTCAGGCTGGTCAGGGTTCCGGTTATCACCAATGTAAATGCAGGAAAAGCCAGTGCCGGATGGAAGATGGCCAGCGAACGCGCAAAGGTAAACGAGAATCCGGTAAAAAGGATGATCCAGAGAAAAAGGCTTGTCTTGGCCCTTATCTCCACTGTCTTCTCCATAGGTCCGCTCCAGACCGAAACCATGCCCCAGAGCGCGAGCATCAGGGTGAAGCCGCCCAATACCCAGAAATCCAGCCTGATGGAGATAGGGTAAAAAAGCAGTGACCGGAAAAATTCGATGTACTCCGTACTTCTCACAACTAGTTCATTCAGCCAGAAATACCAGGCACTAAGGAAAATGAACGGGGTGGCGAGTCCGATGAGCGAGACTACCCATTCCCGCCATTGCCCTGAACGGAAAATCACAAAACTGATGGGGACGAAGGCAAACCAGATTAAAAAAGGGATATAAAAGAGACCGGCGACGGCTGTGAAAAAGCCTGCGCCAAACACCAGGTCGAGGTGCTCGGGCTTATTGTATGACCTAAGCAGATTTTGCAGAATCAGGATGAGCAGGAATACCGAAATATTGATGGGGGTCAGGGTCAGCTGCTCCGGAATGAAGCTCATCAGAACTAAAAAAACCAGGGCCGGGAGTGAGGAGTTCTTCAATACAAGTTCATGCCTGTTTAGGACACCGTTCAGCCACACCGATTCGCCGAGCACAAGCAGGAACCCCAGAACCGATGCGACCCGGGGAAACCCATTCAATAATCCGCAGAGAAAACTGTATAACGGAACCGGGCCGTCGGGTGGAGGCATAGGCAAAGGATCGATAAATGCCCTTAGCCAGAGCAAAAGTCCGATCACCGCAATGGTTATATATTGTACCGGAAAACCCGATTTAAAAAACCTTATGAACAATATTT
>CAYHCQ010000083.1:0-3855 GCA_964355115.1 uncultured Prolixibacteraceae bacterium
GACAAGGCGGTGAACCCGACCAATGTGATGGGTGCGTCGAAAAGGATTGCCGAGATCTATGTACAGGCGCTGAGCAAAGGAAGTAAAACACGCTTCATCACCACCCGGTTTGGGAACGTGCTTGGATCGAACGGTTCAGTGATACCGCTTTTCCGCAGCCAGATTGCAAAGGGAGGGCCGGTTACCATCACCCATCCTGATGTGACCCGGTTCTTCATGACCATCCCGGAAGCCTGCCAGCTCGTGCTCGAAGCCGGTTCGATCGGACAGGGCGGTGAAATTTACATCTTCGACATGGGACAGCCGGTAAAGATCCTCGACCTTGCGAAAAAGATGATCCAGCTATCGGGGTTAACCCTCGGCAAGGATATCGAGATCAGGTTTACCGGTCTGCGCCCCGGAGAGAAACTTTACGAAGAGCTGCTCAATGCAAGTGAAAACACGCTTCCCACACATCATCCGCTAATAATGATCGCCAAAGTGCGTGAATACAGCCTCACTGAGGTAGTGAAGGAGATCAGCGAACTCACCGGTATGCTTCCCGACCGGCCGAACCTCGACATTGTGCGGAAAATGAAGATGATCGTTCCTGAATACAAAAGCCAGAATTCGATTTTTGAACAACTCGACAATTGATTGACCCATGATTACGATCCTTGGCCCGACCGCCTCGGGTAAAACCAGGCTGGCAGCGAACCTTGCCTCAAGGCTCAACGGCGAAGTGATTTCGGCCGACTCGAGGCAGGTTTTCCGTGGCATGAACATAGGCACCGGAAAAGATTATGAAGATTTCATTGTTGAAGGAAAACCCATCCGTTATCATCTGATCGATATCGATGAACCCGGCGCCGAATATAATATTTTCCGCTACCAGCAGGATTTCCTGAAAGCCTATGACGATGTAACAGGGCGTGGCAAGATCCCCATCCTGTGTGGTGGGTCGGGCATGTACCTGGAGGCTGTTCTGAAAGGCTATAAACTGCCAAGAGTCAAACCCGATAAGGAGTTCCTCAGTTTGCTCGACGCGAAGAGCAATGAAGAGCTGGAGGAGATGCTGAGGTCGCAGAAAACCATGCATAATATCACCGACCTGGAAAATCGCCCCAGAATGATCGTGGCCCTTTCCATCGCTCACCAGTCGGGGCTCGGGAACCCGGATGAGGCAGAGGTCGATTTTCCTGAAATCGATTCGCTGACGATCGGGATAAATTACCCGCGGGGGCTTCTGAAAAAACGAATCACAGAAAGGCTGGGAAGCAGGCTTGAACAGGGCATGATGGCTGAAATTGAGCACCTAATCAGTCTGGGCGTCAAGCCAGACAGTCTCATGCGGTACGGACTGGAGTACAAATTCGGGACACAATTCATCACCGGTCAGATCTCGCACGAGGAGATGTTCTACACTCTAAACAAAGCCATCCATCAGTTTGCAAAACGGCAGATGACCTGGTTTCGCAGGATGGAACGCAACAAAATAAAAATCCATTGGGTCGACGGAAGAATCCCGCTTACGGAGATGGTTGAACAGGTGATAGCACTTTATGAACCAACTCAAGAAGGTCCTTTTTCGTAAAAGGTTTACCCAGGAAGTGATCGCACCCTCCTGCGAGCAAACGGCTTTTATCTTCACGGAAGGTCAGGCCTGTAAGGGCAATTACGGGAACCCGGTGATGGTTTTTATTCTTTCTTATCTCCCGGGTAACCTCAAGCCCGTTCTTCCCGGGTCCGAGGTTAATGTCCATCAGGATCAGTTCATAATTATTCTTTTCCACATTTTCAAGTGCCTCAGCCTCAGACACAGCTGAATCGACTTCATAATACTCCTTCAGGTATTCGCGCGTCACAAAGATATTATCCTCATTGTCCTCGACCAGCAGTATCTTTGGTTTTCCGGCCCGCATTATAACTGTGGCACGTTGGGCAATGGGAAGTATTTCATCAACAGCTGTTTCCGGGGCAGCCATTGCCCCGCCGGAAATGCAGGGTAACTTTATGGTAAAGACGGAACCCTTCCCGGGCTCACTCTCAACAAAGATTTCTCCCTTCATTAGTTCAACGATTTTCTTTGCTATGGTGAGACCCAACCCGGTTCCCTCGAAGCTTCTGCCATATCCACCGCTTACCTGTCGGAAGGAGTCAAAAATGACTGAGTGATATTCTTTAGCGATGCCTATTCCGGTATCAGCTATCCTGATAACGGCAAAGGATTCACCTGCTATTGCCTGGCTTAACAGCTCAACATCTATCCCGCCATTGTTGGTGAATTTGATCGAATTTATCAGGATCTCACCAATTGCCTTGATAAAAAGAGACCTGTTGATAAAAGCGTTAACCTTACCTGCCGGGCGAAACTCAAGCTTCAGCTCCTTTTTGCCGGCATCAGCCGCAAAGCTGAGCACAATCGCCGACAATTCCTGTTCGAGGTTTGCCTCATCCACTTCCACCGATTCAATGCCTGTCTGCAGTTGCGTTAGCTCAAGGATATCATCGAGGGTTTTCATCAGCCGGTTGCCGGAAATCCTTATCCGGTCTGCCATAAGCCGTATCTCCTCCTCTTCCGATTCGCTGCTGATGATAGATGAAAAACCGAGAATTGCATTCATCGGGGTTCTCACCTCGTGGCTCATATTCATCATCAGGGTCGATTTTATCAGGCTCGACTCCTCCACTTTCTGTTTAGCCTCCAGCAGGTGTGCCTCAGCCCTTTTTCTCAGCGTGATATCCCGGATAATGACAAGTGTATTTATTTCATTGTTAATTTCGAGCAGGCTCACGCGGACCTCCATATCGAATTTTGTTCCATCCTTTTTAACTCCGCGGGTTTCATACTCTCCGGGGGTAGATGGATCGGAGGGTCGCCGGCGGACAAAATCCAGGATTCGAGCTCTCTCCTCGGAAGCAATCAGATTGATAATGGGCAACCCCAGAATCTCACCGGGATCACTGTAGCCAAAAAGTAATGTATACGCTGGATTGACAAAAACATTGATGCCGTTCAGTGAGATGCCGATAGCATCGACAGAATTTTCGAAAATGGCCCTGAATTTCGCTTCACTCTCATACCTTGCATGCTCGGCATATTTGTGTTCACGCCTGACTTTTGCATCCGATAATTCACGGGTTACGGCAGGAATGAGGCGGGTAAGGTTGTTTTTCATCAGGTAGTCCTGAGCCCCCGATCTCATCATCTCAACGGCTGTCTCCTCACCAATGGTTCCTGAGACAACGATAAAAGGAATGTCGATTCCGGTCTCCTGTAAGATCCTCAATGCAGCAAGCGCATTAAACTGGGGCAGACTGTAGTCCGAAATTAAAATATCCCATGTTTGCTGTTGCAGCGCATTCCTTAATTCTGTTGCAGTTTCGACCCGGGTGTAGGTGATTTCATAGTTTGATTTTGCCAGATGTCTGACTACCAGGGCTCCATCATTTTCATTATCCTCAACGAGGAGGATCCTGAGCGGCATTTTGGTTGTCTCCATGGGATTATTGTAACGGCGGTGGTTCATTAATAACAAGCCAGTAAAGACCCAATTGTTTTATCGAATGGGCAAACTGGGTAAAATCCACCGGTTTTCGGATATAGCTGTTTACCCCCAGGTCATAGCTCATGGCAACATCCTGCTCCTCTTTGGAGGAGGTAAGGATAACTACCAGCAACCTGCGGGTAATTTCATGCGCCCTGATCTGCTTCAGCACTTCGTGCCCGTCGAGCCGGGGAAGTTTGAGATCAAGGAGGATGAGTGCAGGTTGCTCGTTTACATCGCGTCCCTCGTAAATGCCCGTTCCAAACAGGTAATCCAGTGCATCCCGGCCATCCTCGGCCACAACGATGTCATTTAGGGTCTTCTCCTG
>CAYHCQ010000083.1:3865-15135 GCA_964355115.1 uncultured Prolixibacteraceae bacterium
CTTGGGTTGTCTTCTACCAAAAGGATGACCTTGTTGTCGGTTTTCATGGCTGGAATTTTAGTTCTGTTAGGTTATGCTATAATAAGGTAAAGAAAAATGTCGCCCCTTCACCTGGCTTTGCCTCGGCCCAGATCGTTCCCCCATGACGAATGATGATTCGCTGAACGGTGGCAAGCCCGATCCCGGAGCCGGGAAACTCCGACTGCCTGTGCATCCGCTGAAAGGCGCCAAAAAGGTTTTTGGCATATGCCATATCGAACCCCGAGCCATTATCGGAAACGAAAAATGTTTGCTTCCCTTTAATATTCATGGCGCCGAATTCAATCTTCGCAACCTGCTTTTTTCCGGAAAATTTAAATGCATTCTCAAGGAGGTTGGTCAAAGCAATTTCGACCATCTGGGAATCCCCAACTGCTTTAAATCCGGGCTGTATTACAACTTCAACCTGCCGATCTTTATCCTGTTCCATGATGCGGGCCACTATCTGGGCAGCCATTGAGGAGAGGTCAATACTGGTCTTGTTGATCTCTGTACGTGAAACCCGCGAAAGTTTGAGCAGTTCGTCGATGAGCTGACCCATCCGTTGCGATTCGCTTCTCACCCTGTCCACATACCCGCGTCCTTTTTCATCAAGCTGGTCGTAAAAATCCTCCACCAGCGCGAGGCTCCAGCCGTCGATACTGCGCAGTGGAGCACGAAGATCATGCGAAACAGAATAGCTGAACGACTCAAGCTCCTTGTTTGCCACTTCGAGCGCCAGCGTTCGCAGCTTCACCTCTGCATAAGCGAGATTTAGTTCGGATTGTGTTTTTTCAAGCGCAGCTTTTTCTTTAACAAGATCTTTGTTCAGCTGCCGTAACTGCTCAGGACTCGGGATATGCAGGAGTTTTGGTAGCAATGGCCATACAATTACCGCAGTGCCAAGCGAAACGATGGCGGTGATAGAGTCGACGAGAGCCTGCCACCAGTCGACCTGCCACCAGAGTCCGATAATATGAACGAAGTGGGTAGTACCGCAAAAGAGGATAAATGCACCGAAAAGGACCAGGGCCCATGAGAAGGGAAGGTCGCGACGCTTTCTGACAAATACCACCAGAAATACAGGAATTGAGGCATAGGAAATGGCGATAAGTCCGTTGGCAATTGCCATCACCATCATCAGCAGCGGCGTCATTGTGCCGGCATTGGCGCCCTTTATCTCCATCCCTCCGGGCATTGAGAGAAGCGGTAATACAATGAGAATAGCCAATGCAATTGCCGGGGCGATGATCCTTGGGACCAGTTCGAGCAGTTGTTTTAGCAAAGATTTCGGAGCGGTGAAAGTTTCAACCTTGAACCTGCGCAGCCGTAAACTGTTGGACACGACAAATATCGAACTGAAGGCCATGGCGCCTGCCGCAAACATCGGACTCAGCAGTCCATAGGCTGCGATCGGTATGAGCGCAACGTTGTAAAAGAGGGCCCAGATGAGATTCTGGATGATGGTCTGGCTGGTACGGCGGGATAGCGCTATAGCCCGGCCAACACCATGAAGGTCGCCGCTGATCAGGGTGATTCCTGCGGCAGCCATGGCAACATCGGTACCAGTGCCGATGGCAATGCCCACATCGGCCTGCGCCAGGGCAGGTGCATCGTTAATGCCATCGCCCACCATGGCCACCACCGGCCGCTGCATATTTGCCAGGGTTCCGGGAATTTGTAGTTTTTTTATCTCTTCGGCCTTCTCCCCGGGCAGAACTTCCGACAGTACCCGTTCAATACCAACCTGACGGGCGATGGCATCGGCGGTAAATTTATTATCGCCCGTAACCATTACTACATCCAGCCCCAGTTTACGAAGGTCGCTGATTGCCTCACGCGAACCTGGCTTAACCGTATCTGCCACGGCAATTAACCCGACCGTTGTCAGAGATCCGCTGACAGAACCCTGCGCCACGATCATCACTGTTTTGCCTTCATGCTGAAGGCGCTGAATTTCGTTGTCGGCTTCGGCTGTAGAGATTCCCTCATTCTGCATCATCCGCGGGTTGCCTATGACCACATTCAGGCCATTAACCATGGCTCTCACGCCAAAACCGCTCACGGCTTTGAACTGTTCGGCAGGCGACATTGTGACACCTTTTTCCTTCCCGGCTTTTACAATCGCCTGGCCCAGCGGATGTTCAGAACCCTGTTCTGTGCTGGAGGCAATTCGCAGCAACTCATGAGCCGAAAATCCCGCCAGTGGAATAATATCGGTAACCTCGGGTGCTCCCCGTGTTATTGTTCCCGTCTTGTCAAGAACAACAACATTCACTTTCCCGGCTCGTTCCAGCGTGATGCTGTTGCGGAACAATATTCCGTTTTCGGCACCCTTGGCGGTGCCTACCATCACTGCAGTGGGTGTGGCCAGGCCAATGGCACAGGGACAGGCGATCACCAGCACTGCAACGGCATTCATCATGGCCACGGTCCAGTCCATTCCGGCAACGAAAACCCAGCCCGTGAAAGTCAGGGCTGCCAGACCAATAATAATCGGTACAAAGACACGGCCGATCTCATCTGTAAGTTTCTGGATGGGAGCTTTACTTGCCTGTGCCTCCTGAACAAGACGAACGATCCGGGCCAGGGTTGTATTTTTCCCGACTTTTGTCGCCTCGAACCTGACCATCCCTTCACTGTTGATCGTTGCCCCGATAACTTCATCGCCCAAACCCCTTGTTACAGGCATCGATTCACCTGTAATCATCGATTCGTCAAACGCAGAGCTTCCTTCGCTGATGATCCCGTCGACCGGAACCTTTTCTCCGGGGCGCACCACCACGACATCACCCACAAGAACATCCTCAATACTGATCTCTGTCTCCTCGCCGTTCCTGATGACCCTGGCCGTTTTCGCCCGCAGCCCCATCAGGGCTTTCATGGCCTCAGATGTACGTCCTTTTGCCCGGGTCTCCAGGTATTTCCCAAGCCGGATAAGCGTAATAATCGCAGCGCCGGTTTCGAAATAGACATTGGGTGAGTTGATAATACCGACAGTGACGCACAGACTTGAGAAATACGCTACCGACGAACCCATCATGATAAGGACATCCATATTGGAACTGCCGGCTCTTAGGCTCTTGAACGCGCCAACATAAAACTGCCAGCCAACGACAAACTGCACTATTGTTGCGGCCAGCAGCATGGCATACTGATCGTACGGGAAACCGCCCAGTCCAAAATCCTTCGACATGCTGTAGGCGACCAACGGTACTGTTAACACCAGGCCGATGACCAGCAGTTGCTTCTGCTTTTTTAGTTCCGAGGCGCGAACCTGCATTTCGACATCATCCGGTTCGCCGGCCTCTGCGCCCTGTAACAGGTTGAAACCCGCTTTCCGCATTACACCTGCAAGTTCAGCGATGCCCGTCATTCCGGGAATAAATTCGAGAGAGAGGTGCTCTGATGTATAGTTTACGCCGGCTGAGAGCACGCCGGGTTGTTTTTTCAGCAATTTTTCGAGGACAAGTGCATCTGAATGGTCGTGGAGACCTGTGACCGGGAGTTCTGTCTTTCCGGTTGCAATGCCAAAACCAATATGTTTCACCGTGGCGATAATATCAGAGTCGGACAACTGGGAGGAATCGAAAGTAACCGAGAGTTTTTCGCCTGCCAGATCCACATTTGCCACCTCAACACCGGGCATCCTGCGAACATTACGCTCAATGTTGGCCGCACAGTTGGCGCATGACATGCCTGTAACCGGCATGATGACATACTTGATTTCAGCCATATTTATCTTTACAATCTTACCATTTCACCATCTTCTTCATCTCTGTGAACGACCCGCCGGAAATCTGCAGAAAATAGACCCCGCGGCTCAGTGACGAAGTGCTAAGCGTCTGACTATTTTTTCCACTGACAGTGGTGAGACTCTCTTTGAGCAGCTCTCTTCCTGACTCATCGAAGAGTGTCAGGTTTACCTTCTCCTCCTTCGCGGTTACCCATTGAATTGTTACCTGGTCTGAAAAAGGATTCGGAAAGACAGAACTGCCCGTCAGTATGAGATTGCTTACCGGGAGGATCACGTAAGCGTTTGAAAAGTCAGGAATGCCATACCCGAGTAATGAATCCGGGTTGGAATACTGGCTTGCGGAACGTTCGATGGCCTCATAGGCTTCGAAGTTGGTGACACCCGGGCGGGATTGCAGCAGACAGGCGACCAATCCTGCCATCACCGGCGATGAATAGGAGGTGCCGTTCCCACGCCCGATGCTTCCGTCCCAATTGGCCACGACAGTTTGCTCACCCATGGCAGCAACATTCGGTTTCACACGGCCTGCAGTATCTACACCCACAGAGCTGAAACCGGCTCTGAGTCCATTGGAATCAACAGCTGCGATCGCCAGCACATAGTCGCCATCCGACGGAGCGCCCACGCATGTCCATCCCGAACCGCCCGAATTCCCGGCACTGTTTACAACGGCAATACCCTTGCTTGCTGCAAAGTTTGCGCCCCTTGTTGAGGGGGTTGAATGGCCATCCATGTCGGCACAGGTGTGATCGTATTTCGGGTCATCGAATGTCTGATAACCAAGGGAAGAGTTGATCACATCGGCTCCGACGCTGTCGGCAAATTCGGCTGCCGAAACCCAGTTATACTCCTCTATGATGTTCTCGGTGTATACATCCTCCGATCTGAGGAGCCAGTAATCCGCCGCGGGTGCGGTACCTACCAATACCCCCGGAACATTTCCGGCCATGATCGAGAGTACCGACATGCCATGGAAATACTCACGGTAAACATCGTTGCCGTGTATCACGAAGTCGCGTGTACCAAGAATCTGTCCGTTCGTTCGTAAAGTGTCAAAGGCCGGAAGCCAGTCCACATTGAGGAAGCCGGCATCAAGAACAGCGATCATCATTCCTTCGCCGCGAAATCCCATGTTATGGAGAGCGTCGCCTTGTACCTGGTGTATCTGTGTAAAGGAGATACCATAATCAAGAGATATTACCGCACTGGCAGATTTTACCGGATTGACCGCAGTAACGGGTGATATCTGCGATTCGATCGCGAATTTTTCACCAGGTTCCGGGTTGACCTCACCTCCGCCTGTGCTTTTGTAAACTTTCAAAACGAAGGGAAGCGCCCTGATTGCAGCCATAACCGAAGTATCGGCTGCAAGAACCGTAACGCCGTTCAGCCATTTGGTAGGATTGAGAATGGCTACACCAAGGTTACGAACCTGGGAAATATAAGAAGGGTTGACAGGCAAATCGTTCTCAACGACAGGAATTCCCTGGTTGTTCCGGCGGTCGATCGAGCGCTGGGTTAGAAAAGCTTCGGGATTATTGATTGAATATGGAGTTCCGATTTTATCGGTAAAAGCGACAAAGAACTTGTTTGGGGCCACCTGGGTGAGCCCCGAAATGGATATCGTCAGATATATGGATAAAAAAAATAAGGTTCTCATGGTCGTTCTCATGGTTGATTCAGATTAGTCGCTGTAAAAGTACGAACAATGGTGTGATTATTCCGCATATCGAATCGAACCAGGTCAGCTTCCATTCCGCTTTCCTATTAACGAACGATGCAATAAATACGGTCAATGGCAGAAAGCCGGTACTGAATGTCATTAAAGCTTCAAGGCCGACCCCCTGATTGATCTGTGCAAAAAAAGCGATAAATGGCACTACAGACCATAATAAAAAGGTGACTTTATTGGGTTTGACTCTACCTTTCACTGTAGCTACCAGGTAGGCTACAGAGCCTATAGCTCCGATAAGCGATCCAATTATAATGAAGTTACTATGAAGCATATTAAGATTCTGACCGCTACCATACATTGACAAAATTAGCTAATTCCGGCGACTCATTTCAAAAACGTACTATGAAGCGTATTATGCACGGGATTGGGGAAGATGGTAAAAGGTGGTATCCGGCCTTTTTCATCATCAATGGCATTGTATGGAAAACAATCGCTTTGGTTTTGATTAATTGTACTAACAGCTGTGAATGAATTCTGTTCAGTGATATCGAATTCAACGAACCCCACGTAAACAGTATCCGGACCTGGAGGAGCCAGCCTTCGGAAACCGCCCGCATTGTCGGCTGCCGGCTCGTTGCACTAAATTAGATTAGAACATCAAGTTTGATTTCGCCGGAGAGAACTTTCTGAATAAATTCTTTTTGCTCCTGAAATGTTTTCCCTTCTAATTGTTTCCCTATTTGTTCCTTTATTCTCCCAAAAAACAAAACAGAATCAAAGGTTTTCTTAGTTTCAATATCAGTCTTCATATTTTAATAATTCTTTGGGACTTCTAATTTCTATGGATGGATAACCATTTTTTAAATTTATAGCATTGAATAAACGAATCTTATCCAAATTCACAATATGTCGAAAGTTCCAACTTAACAAAATTTCAATTCTGTTAACTGTAGCAATCGCAATATGATAAGCGTCATCTCGACTGGCAGCTCCCAAAATCTTCTCTTGGATATAGAATTCTGCCAGTTGTTTTGCCTCCTCAGTGAACTCCAAATAATTCAAACATGATTTTGGAATTAATTCTACGACATCTTGAACTCGTTTTGGAGCAGGAAGTAATTCAAGTCGACTTATTTCTGATAAATAAACATCAAAATCCTCATTTTTAATCCTTTCAAAAAGACTTTTTGTATCATCACTGAATTCATCATCATAATACCCACCTACGACTGAAGTATCAATATAAATTCTTTGTTTAAACATAACAGATTGTTTCTTGAAACAAATTTACGTAGAAATAAGCATGATTCCAAATTTGCATTACCCATAACGCCCCGCCTTGCAGCCGCAGTGCGGGGTTTATTTGTTCTTATCTTTGCTTACCTCTATCATTTGTAGGTTTGGTGAATGCCAACCTCCGGAAACCACCCGCATTGCTCGGCTGACGGCTCGTTATGGCCTGTTGAAATTAGATATTAGCTCTTTAAGGAGGGGTAGATCAACCTCAATCGTTTTCCACACAACATCAAGGTCAACATCCATATAATCATGAATGAGTTTATTCCTCATCCCGTCCATTTCAGACCAAGGAATTTCTTGATGACTTTGTGAGAATTCGTTTGAGATTTTCTTTGTCGCTTCGCCAATGATTTCTATATTTCTTATGATCGCATCCTGAATCATAACATTGTGGTCAAAATCAAACCTTGAAATTTCTTTAGTAAAACTCTCAATTTTTGTGATGGCCTCAAGTATGTGTTCAAGGTAAACTTGATCCTTTTTTATCATTGAAATATAATTTGAAGATCTTGCTGAATACTTTCTTTCAAAATTCTATTCTTCACGGCGCCTTCGGTTACAAGGTCGACCTTGATTCCAAGTTTTTGCGACATTAAATTTTCAACATGGACCAACTGGAGAAGCGACAAGGTGGATTTGAACCGAACCAATATATCAATATCACTCTCGACTGTGTTTTCATTTCTGGCATAGGAACCAAATATGCCAATCATTTCAGGGTCGTAAGCGCTCAATGTATTGATAATAATATTTTTAATCTCGGGGTTCATAGTACACCTTTTAGCAAAGGTACAAAACTTTTCCTTCAATAGGCCCTCACTGATATGCTCACATCTGTTTCGCCTGCAACCAAGCAAAGTGTCTGCAGGTACTATTTTGTGGTGTATTAGTTATTCATCCAACCAAAGTTATGAAATATAACATCAACCTGATGGTAAGGTGAAAATAATAAGGGTTGGGGATAAACAAAAAAAAACAGAGGGTGTCTCATTGTCTGAAACACCCTCCCGTTCTTTTAATGATCCTGCTTACTTTGTCTTATCAGGGAACGGCGGCATGCCGGGCAGCTCCTTCGGCCAGGTTTTCAGCTCCTCCTTCATCTGTTCGATACCGCGATTTAGCTGCTGATCTTCGCCGGCATACTCCTTTGCGGGATCGTTATCGATCTCGATGTCGGGATCAACACCATGTCCTTCGATGATCCAGCTTTTGCCTTCGGTATCGTAGGGTGCGAACTCCGGACGCATCATCTGTCCGCCGTCAATGAACGGCAGCGAGCCGCGGATCCCTACCACCCCGCCCCAGGTGCGTTTGCCGATCGCTTTCCCGATCTTCAGCTTTTTAAACTGGTACGGGAAAAGGTCGCCGTCGGAGGCCGAATAGTTGTCGATGAGGATGCATTTCGGGCCCCACTGCATCTCGAGGCGGCCGGGCGCACCTTCTGTATTTCGGGCCATGCTGATCATGGTCATTTCGCGGTGGAGTCGCTCGATGATCATCGGTGATACGTTTCCTCCGCCATTGCCGCGGTCGTCGATGATGAGGGCGCGTTTGTTGAGCTGGGGGTAGAAATATTTCACGAACTCATTCAGTCCTTCGGCGCTCATGTCGGGGATGTGAATGTACCCGATCTCGCCGTTGCTGGCTTCCGAGACTTTTTTGATATTGTTCTGTACCCAGTTGTAATAGTAGAGTTCGGCTTCATTGTCGGTAGGGACTACAAGCACCTTTCGGGATCCGGTTTCGGATGCGGCGGCATTCACGGTGAGTTCAACCTGCGAACCGGCTGTATTTACGAACAGCGTGTTGATGTCGGTTACCTCCTTCACCGGCTTACCGTTCACGGCAATGATGAAGTCGCCCTCCTTCACATCCACTCCCACTTCGGTAAGGGGTGAGCGGGTATCGTTGGTCCAGTTCTCGCCACGGAGGATCTTGTCAACCTTATAATAACCCGAACCATCGCGGCTCAGTTTTGCTCCGAGAAGACCGAGTTTGATGCGCACCGGCTGGGGTTTGTCACCTCCGCTGATATAGGAGTGGCCGATGCTGATCTCGCCGATCATCTCACCAATGATGTAATTGAGATCGTTGCGGTTGTTCACATAAGGCAGGAGCACGGCGTATTTCTTCTGGATTGCGGGCCAGTCGGCACCCTGCATGTTCGGGGCATAAAGGAAATACTGCATCTGACGCCACGACTCGTTGTATATCTGACTCCATTCTGCCTTCAGGTCGACCATCAGCTTCATGTTCGAAAGATCGGCCCAGTCCTTCACATCAATCTTCCCCTTCGGCAGATCGATCACTCCGTACTTGCCGCGGTCGGAAACCAGCATCTTCTTGTTGTCGGCCGAGATCTCGTAACTGCCGATCTCGCCAAGAGTCGTCTCCTTCTGGTCTTTGAGGTTGTAAGTCATGAGCGAGGGACGGCCAACGCGGCCACCTTTGATATAGTAGACATTGTCGCCAACGGCGTTCACCCCGAAATAGGCGCCGGCATCCACGGGCAGATCAACGATACGGTTCATGATCCCGTCGAGGTCGATCTTCACTGTGATATCTTTTTTGGCTTCACCATCCTTCTTCCCATCCCCTTCTTTCTTGCCATCGCCATCTTTCTTTTCATCTTTCTTTTCATCTTTCTTCCCATCTCCATCCTTCTTTTCATCCTTCTTAATGGCGACCTCATCGTTTTCGGGGGCGAACGGGCTGGGCGTTGACTTGGCCAGGGTAATAAAATAGACGCGTGTCATATCGGAATAGGAGTGGTTCCATTCCGTCCAGCTGTAGGTGGGGTTGAAGTCGCGGTTGGAGGTAAAGAAGAGGTACTTCCCGTCGCTGCTGAAGACCGGGCTGTTGCAATCATACCAGGTATCGGTTACAGGTGTCTTCGTCCGGGTCGCGATTTCATACAGGTATACCTGCGATGTTGTGCGGCGGTTTGGGAACACATAGGTGATCCATTTGCTGTCGGGAGAAAAGGCAAAGTCATTGAATTCCCAGCTTTTCGACTGATCGACAAGTGTAACCTCCTTCGATTCAACATCTATGTATTGCAAACGGAGCATCTTATCTGACCATAAAAGTTTCTTGCTGTCGGGCGACCAGATCATTCCGTATTTATAGGTATCGGCATTCTTTGTGAGCTGCACCGGTTCGGCGCTTCCATCCTGAGCCTCAATATAGATCTCATCTTCTCCGGTTTTATCCGAGATGAAGGCGATCCATTTCCCGTCGGGCGACCAGGCCACGTCGCGATCGTGAACACCGGGTGAATTGGTAAGATTGCGGGTAATTCCGGATTTTGCAGGCACTGTCCAGACATCACCACGGGCACCAAAGGCAATGCGCTTGCCGTCGGGGGAGACAGAAAATGTATTGATATATTTCGATGCATCTTTCATCTGGTTGCGGCCGGTTATCATATCATTCACGATGCGGATGGTTACCTTTTGCGTTTTCCGGGTCGCCAGATCGAATGTGTAGATAAAGCCTCCGTTTTCGAATATAATAGCGTTGTTGCCCAGCGATGGGAATTTGATGTCATATTCCTTGAAATCGGTGACCTTCTTTGTCTCCTTCGTCTTCAGATCATAGCAATAGAGGTTGGTCGGACGTTCGCGTTCCGATACGAAATAGATCTTATCACCGGTCCACATCGGGTAGATATCCTGGTAAATATTGCTTGTGATGGCTTCGGTCTGCTTTGTTTTAAAGTCGTAAATAGAAATCTCATCAGCCATTCCTCCCTTATAGTATTTCCAGGTGCGGAATTCACGGAAGACCCGGTTGTAGGCCAGTTTCGATCCGTCGGGTGAATAACTGCAGAAGCCTCCGCAGGGAAGCGGCAACTCTTCAACCATCCCGCCATTCACATTTGCTATGAAAAGCTGTCCCTTGAAGTCATTGAAAGTCTGCTTGCGGGAACGGAAAACGATATTCTCATTGTCGCGCCAAGTCATCACAATATTGTTCGGCCCCATGCGGTCGGATATGTCGTCGCGGCCCAGAGTTGCAGTGTAGGTGAGGCGCTTTGGTACGCCGCCGGCTGCGGGCATCAGGTAGACTTCGGTATTGCCGTCGTACTGGCCGGTGAAGGCGATATTTTTACCGTCGGGCGAAAAACGGGCGAACATCTCATATCCCATCTCATCGTTGGTAAGCTTTTTCGCATCGCCGCCTGCCCTGTCGACAGTATAGAGATCGCCGGCATAGGTGAACACGATCTGGTTTCCGTAGATGGCCGGAAACCGCATCAGCCGGGCTTCATCCTGTGCGAAGATACCGCTCAGTATCAGCATGGCTGTTAAAGTAAGCATCAATTTTTTCATGTATCAGTGGATTTGGATTTGTACATAACGGATAATGGGCAAATTTATTCAGAAATACGAGGAATCCTCCCCTTTTTCGGTCTTATGCGCAATTTTCTCGATAAAGGTGGTGAATTGGCAGAAAACTATCGTAATTTTATCAGTTGGTTAGTTAATGGTTAGTTTGAAAAACACAGACAAATGAAAA
>CAYHCQ010000084.1:0-15119 GCA_964355115.1 uncultured Prolixibacteraceae bacterium
AACAACTGGATCATATACCGGCGATGAGGCTGCAGGTAGGCCGAAAGAAACCTGAATCGTGAGCCGCCAGCCTGGTCACCCTGTTTTGTGTGAAATTCCGGCAGTGGTTCCATCAGAAGGCAGATACCCCCGGGTTGATCCTCACCCGGCGTAAGCCACGATTTGGCAAACTCACCGGCACGTACTTTCACCCTTCCGTGGGCAGGGTCGGCTAAATAGAGAACCGATTCGTCGCCGTTCTTACGGATTTCGTGAACGACAACGAAGTGTTTCTGGTTCCAATAGGCAATACAGGGCAGGGGAGTTTCGGTAAGCAGTTGTTCCATTGTCAGCTTCACTCCGAGTGTTCGGAATCCCAACTCCTCTGCCGCATCACTGATACCCAGCATCGAAACGCCGTCGCGGGTGATATGGCATTTTTCGCGCAGGGTCGATAGCCGGTAACTCTTTCCATAATGCTGCGCGATCATCTTCAGGCAGGCAGGCCCGCAGTCCATGGAATCGTGCTGATGATAAAAAGGGAACTTCATTATTCGTATTTCAGCGCGTTTATGGGGTTTTCATTGATCACTTTCCTGGTTCTGATGAGCAGGATCAATGAAACAAATGTAGTAACAGCAAGCAGCGAAACAGCAAATGTAAGCCAATGCAGGGTTACCCGGTAATAAAACTCCTCCAGCCAAAGGTTCATCAGGTACCACGTCATAGGCATGGCAATCAACGCGGCCAGCCCGATATAGATAAAAAACTCTTTCTGCATCTGGTAAATGATATCAGCGTTGGAGGCGCCGAAGATCTTGCGGATGGCCATCTCTTTCATTCTTCGTTCCGAGAGCAGCATGGCAAGTCCGAAAAGCCCCATGCCAGTGATGATGAATGCCAGCAGGGTAAAGGCCCCCACGATACGGCCAAAATTTTGTTCGCGTTCGTAAATTTCTGATAGTTTCTGATCGTACAAACTGTACTCGAAGGGTTTGCCGGGGGCCAGTTTTTCCCATATGTTTCCAGCCGACCTGATAACCTGCTCCTGGTCATTGCTGTTAAAACGACAGATAACTGTGGAACAGAAAGTAGGCTCAAAAATAAACAAGGATGGTGCAACACGGGAATGCATGGTGTGAAAATTAAAGTCGCTGGTCACCCCTTTGATCCTATTGTTGCCAATTGTGACTTCGCTGTTGCTCTTTAACTGAATGATCGTGTTGGCTTCGTTATTAATGTAGGCTGCATTTTGTTCACCTTTCTTAGCAGCTTTCCTAAGTTCTGTGCCGCTCAGCAACGGGATACCCATCGTTCTGAAAAAATCATAATCGATATAGGTGATTTCCATGCTCAGCTCCCTGACGGGCTTACCAGGTATTTTAACACCCCGCATCACAGCAGCCGCCGAGGGAGGATTGATTGAGGCGCCTGTAACGGCAATAACACTGGTTTGCCTGATTAACTCCGCCTTGAACTTTTCATATACAGCAAATCCGGCCTCGCTGCAATTGATCTTGAGCAGGTTTTCCTTGCGGGTTGACTCATTCTGGGTAAGGCAGAAGTTGATCTGCCTGTATACGTTTATCACTCCGATCATCAGGGCAAGTGTGATAAAAAGCTGGAAAATGATAAATATCTTACTGAGACTGAATTTTTTATAGGAGAAAAATTTTGATTTCAGGGCTTCCAGCGGGTCCATTGACGCCAGGAAAAACGCGACATAAGCGCCTGATATAAAACCGATAACCAGTGTAATTATAATAAATACAGGAAGATACAAATGGATATTTTCCGGATACATCCTGATTTCAGGCCCGAACCAGGGTTTCAAAAGCGGAAGGATTAGTCCTAACAGAATGAAAGAGAGCGGGAAAGCAACAAAAGTGAGGAGGACAGATTCGGTGAGTATCTGTGCCCTCAGGTTTGAGCGCGTTGCTCCCATGATCTTTCTGACACCTACCTCCCTGAACCGGAGAGCGGAGCGTGCTGTGCTCAGGATCGAATAGTTAACCCCGGCCAGGAAGAGAATGAAAATTGCCAGTGATGTATACACAAACAGGTCGTCTTTGTTCCCTTTCCTGACAAGATCATTTTGTATTGTTTCTGAATTCAGGAAAACCTGGCCGACTGGCTGAAATATATACCTTGTCCTTTGAGCCAGTACCTCAGGCATCCTGCTTATGGCTGCCGACTGCCTTAGAAGGTCGGTTAGCTTACTGCCTGCCTTCAGCCGGATATATGTGTCAGAATAGTTGTTGGCAAATGAAGCCAGCGAAAGACCGGGGTCTTCGCCCATGGCTGCAAGTACCTGTTTTAATAATCTCAGGCTGCCTATGATATCGGCGGAGAATGATGAATTCCACGGGAAATCCCTGAAAACTGCCTCAATGGTTGCAAGGTAAACGGTTCCGTTAATATTTAACCTGAGGGTTTTGCCCCGGGCATCTCCCGATCCAAAATACTTTTTTGCGAGACTGCGGGAGATAATGATCCCTGACGAATCCCCGAGAACCTTGTTGTTTTGCCGCTCAATCAATTCAACTCCGAGAACATCCAGTAATTCAGGGTTTGCGCAAATCATGCCAGGCTCTTCATGAAAAATATTGGTTTTCCCGATCCGTACATCAGCAAAACTGCAAAGTCTTACTGCAATTCCGGTTTTCTCTATGCTGGGGATACGGTCTTTAAACATCCCAGAAAGAACAACGGGCGAAACAGCTTCTGTAATGTTTCTCTTCTGATCGATCGAAAGGACCCTGTATACGCGGCCGGCATCGGGAATTGCCTGGTTATAGGTAAGCTGGTTGATCGTGATGATCAGCAGAATGAAGGCAGCCGAGAGCCCCAGTACCAGGCCCGACAGATTGATCAGCGTGTATGTTGTGCTTTTGCGAAGGAACCTGTAGGATGTAATCAGGTGGTTCAGCATGGCTAAAGGCTCTCCTCCTTATAAATATGACAGAAATTATACCTGGAAAGGAGAATTTCATAATTGCTGACAGGGGGGCACAGAAAATTGTATATGCATGAATTGCAAGGTGATACCCGCGTCCTTACCCGTGTCCAGCTTTTTCCGTAATCCATCTCAGCCTCAATCATTGAAATTATTCCCATCTTTTGCAGGTTCCCGAGCGCGGGGTCGTTTACATTGGCAAAGATAGTACCATCCGGCATAATCGTGAATTTTCCAAAATCATTTTCATTAAAGGTGATTCGCGAAAAGATCTGCTTCTGATCGGGTTTGGAAAGGGCAATATCACCGGCAGTAATGTAGACATTGTCCTCAAAGAAACTCAGGTTGGTACCGGAATAGTAGGGTTTGAAGAACCAGTTCCTTATATCGAAATGAGCAATAAGCTGCTGGGCCTTATCGAGGTCGGACAAATCCTGTACGATGAAGTTGTATTCCAGCCTGGATTTTTTTGAGATGGTCCGTTCAAGTTTTTCGATGGTTGCCAGGTTCTCCTCATAAAAAGGAAAGGTTACAAGTAGCGATATCACGGATTTCGGGCCGGTTGCATCCAGGTTGGCCACCTCTGCCTGCGGAAGGGTGAAATGGTATTTGACCTTGAAATTTGTTTTTGAGAGAGCGGCTGTGAGTTTATCCCACCCAGGGTAGACTGATGGATCCGACCCTAAGATGTTGATGGCGAGAGGCGAAATGTGAGACAGGCCGGCCATGAGTTTGCTGATCGACTCCATATCCATCTCCTTCCCAAACCGCTCAGTTCCGCAAGGTGAAGAAAACTGCAGAAATGCTCCGGGGAAGGCTGCCGTGAATGGTGTCTCTCCTGCATTGAGGTGGAGACTTACGGTATGGAGAAAATTTTCAGCTCTTATTCCGGGACGTTCAATTCCTTTTTCATAAGCTTTCAGCCGTTGCCTGAAAGCGGGCTGGGGCAGAATGTTCACAGGTTTGATCGAAGAACCTGAAACGGGCAAAAGAGTGCCCATGTGAAGTCGCTGAATCTGCCTGATAAACGGGGCTATTACCTTGAAATTTGGTTCATTGCCGGTTAGCCTGATCACATAACCGTTTGAATCGTCGATCAGTTCTTTTGCGAGGGCTGTAATTTCGGGTACATCATGGTATTCAAGGATCTTACGATTCAGTGTGTTATAGAACAAAACATGGCTGTTTTGCTGAGAGATGTGAACAAACGGTTCGATGCAGAGCCATCCAGGCAGGTTATTTTTCATGGAAGGCCTCCCTCACGATCCTCTGGTACAGCGGATAGTCCTTTTCGATCATACTGAGTGTAGATGCCATCCCCCGGGTAAACCGAACTTCGTCGGTAAAGAATTCACATACAGGCTGATCGGTCTCAATTTTCGTATTGAACACGCACTCCTTGCATTGATCGGCCAGGATGCACCTGCTGCATAATTCCTTTATTTTGGCGAAGTAATCGTTATACAGTTGTGCAATCGTTTCGGGCGTTATGGTTATCTCACTGGAATCGAATTTCCCGATCTCAAAAACTCTGCTGATGTGTTCGCAGGGAAGGATGCTCCCGTCGGCAGAGAGAAAAACACGCATGGAGAAAGGCAGGCACGTTGCTGTTGGAATGAACTGTTTCGATTGCGTTCTTTTTGATTTGGAAGATAGTACCTGGTAGTAGTTTTTAAAGACAAACCCTGAGTATTTTTCGATTACATCGGCAATCTCTTTAACCCCGGGGTGTCCCAAAAACATCTCTTTCATCACTTCCCGTTCCGAGGGGTCGGTTCTTCTGTCCTTCAGAAAGATATTCGCGAATTCATCCCTGAACTCTTCATTGATGTTTACTGTATTGATCGCCGATATCAGCGGGGTTTTGTTGTACCGCTCCCTGAAAAACGAGGTGACCGATCCATAAGAGTTCTGGTTATGCAAAACGGTGAGAAAAGAGATATGCTTATCGAAGTACTCAGGATACTTCTCTTTAACAGTGTCAATATTTTTGATAACCAGGTTGTAGGACGATTTGTTATTTTTCAGCACCCGGAACTGGTTTCCCCGGCTGTCGCCATCCAGGCTGATCGAAACCTCCATTTGGTGTTCGGCAAGAAAGCCGGCATACTTTGCAAGAAGCAGCCCGTTGCTCGACATGGTATACCGGAAATTAACCTGTTTGTATTCAGGCGACTGGCAGAAGTTTACTATTTGTTTGATGAACTTGAAATTCTTCAGGGGTTCACCGCCATAGAAGCTGATAATCAGGTCGGTGCCTGGCTCGACTGACCGGAGCGACAGGATAAGTTCGAGCATCCTCCTGGCCTGGTCAAAGTTGAACTCACGCTTTCCCCGTTCTTTGTTGATATAGAATTTGCTGTAAATACAATAGACACAATCGAGGTTGCAATCCTCAGTGGTTTCGAAAATAACCTGCTTGATTGTACTCAGGTTCTCAGTTATTTTCAAGGGAGTGAGCCGGCCATCAAGGTTTATAGATTCGACAGGTTTGAAATAGCCATGTTTTTTAAGAAAACGATACCGCGAGAGTTGAATCCTCGCCTCACTTGCCGGGAAGGTAGCCGACCCATTGAAGCTAATTTTCCTGTTTTTTGTGTTTGAAACGATAAGCTGGTTCAGTGCGGCCGATTCCTTATCTGCCTGGTAGAAGAGCGGAATCAGCGGATGGCACAGCAGTACCTGGTTGCGGAAGGGACTATATAAATAAACATTGCCATTACCGGTTGAAAACGAGATGGTATTTTTCATGCATGTCGATAACTCTGGCTTTCGGCCAGGAGGTATTGGCAAAGGTACTTTTTTTTGGGAAAAAAGCTGGAACTGACGTCCTAACCCTGGCTCGGCTGGTTGGATACCGATGCGCTTGCTGTGGCTGAATCGGAACAAACACAGAGGTTTCCACTGGGTCCACCGGCATTGCGTGTGGTAACCATGGGGTTGTTAACAGCGCAGAGACATTTGATATCGCCACCACCCTTGATCTGAGCTAACATGTTCTTCTTGATTTCGGCTTTGTACAGGTTGACCAGGCTTAAAGTTTTCATGATTTCAGGTTTTTATGTTTGTTATTTGTATTCTTGTTTATGGCTTAGGTATTGCAAATAGTGTGCCACAAATTTAAAATACAGATAATCAGAATATTATCTGGTTTTACTATGAATTTTGTGTAAAAATGATGTACAATAATTTGACACAAGTGTAAACTGTGCCAGAATGTTTACACTTCGGGAAGTTAGGAAGGATTAATTTTTCATGGTCCTTATCATCAGGATCTCGGTGGCGAGGAACAGAAGTGCCAGTACAATAAAAATTTTCCAAAGCGGGGTTCCCTGGTTTAATTGCCTAATCTGTCGGGTGAGTGTCGAACTTTTTTCTTTTAGAATCGTGGCACTGGCGAAAGGAAGTCGTTTTATTTCATTTTCAAGTTCCCTGGCCGTGTAGCAGGCAAGGTCAGATTCCAGCCGGTTGTAATTATAGGCCAGTCCCGTAATCGCCCGTGTTCCGTTCTTAACGATATAGAAGCCCGCCTCCCTGATTTGGTCGTGCGGATACAATGTAATACCTGATCCGGTGGAATTACTTCCGGGGATGATCTCGAATTCTGAATCAGTGCTCTGTATTTTATATACACCGTTTTCCGGCAGGGAGTCATAAGGGATTCCTATCGCAGCCTCCCTGCCAACAGTATAGGTGAGTGGTGGCATCAGGTTGCTGAGCAGGCTGATTTTATAAAAAGTCGGGACGAACAACAGGTGCTGCGGAAAATTTGACCATGATATTGTCAGCGGAACGGAGAACAGATAGACTTTTCCTTTTTTTGCAGGTGAAACTGTCAGCAACGGCTGGCCATCCTGCAGTTTCATAAGTACTTCAATATTTTCATCAGCAGGTGGCTTACAATAATAGTGTCTGAAGACCATCGGGAGATCGGCATTATCTGGCAATATTGTTTTTCCTTGTGAATTTCTCTCAAAAATATCATTAAACACATCACTTTCAAGGCTGATGGAAGCAACCTTCTGGCGGAGGGTATCGATACCGGAGAAGACCGGGCAATTCAAAGTTGAGCAAAGAAGGTTCAATCCTGCAAGGTTTCCTTTTTCAGGAGGGATGATAACAAGGTTGCCGCCAGCATGAACATACCGGGTAAGTTCATTGATCAGACCTGAAGTGACTTCCGATGGACTGTTTAAAATAACAAGAGAATAGTGTCCGATGGCTCCGTAATCAAGTTGTCGCCTTGTGCTGTTGCGGAGTGTGAAAGCGGAATCTTCGCCGAACAGAGCCTGGATATACTGGTTGTTGCCCTCTTCGTTTATGCACAGGATGTTGGTTGAGGGGAGGATATTGTAGGCAAAATAGTATTTGTCGTCGTAAACGACCGGATAATCTGTTACTGTAACAATTCCAGATTGCATGCCGGTTTCATTTTCGGTATATGGCAACACGATGTCGGTAAGCGATCCTGCTCCGATACTGAAACTTGCGATGGCTTTCTGAACTTTGTTTACGGTGACCTTAACCGGAACCTTTTCGAGTGCTGCGCCCGAGTTTCGGATACGAACTGTGAGTTTTACCGGTTGCCCGGGTTGGTGAACAGGGCTGGCGAACCAAACGCTGTCGATATAAAGATTGTCTCGTTTTTCAGCCTCCACAGGAACCCACAGCCAGTTGATGCTTGTATCGGGTTTTATTGCTGCCAGAGACGAGGAGGAGCGCTGGAAATCGGAGATGAGATATGCGTCACGATTCTTATTCCTGCTTCCTGTAAGAATATCATTCTGCCGGCTGATTACCTCGGGCAGGGTACGCGAAGCCGGAGAAAGGGAGATCTCCTCAATAAGTTTCCTGAATTCTTCCTGGCTTACAAAACGCTGATGCCGCCCTTCAAAATCGTTGGTTACCAGCTGGAAAAGATCGGATGGTGCATAGGCGGAGGTGATTTCAAGCGCTTTGACCTTTGCAATTTCAAGTAATTTACCATCGGAGGCGACCGCATCCATCGACCAGGAGTTGTCGAGATAGATGCTGACGACACGCTGTCCGGGTGCTCTGTTCAAACGCTTGTCGGAGGGGATGAAGGGTTGTGCAAATGCAATCACCAGGCATGCGATTGCCAGCAAACGGGCAAGCAGAATCAACAATTGTTTGAGCCGCGACTGCTGTTTAGTCTCCTGTTGAATTTCGGTCAGGAACCTCACATTGGTAAAATATATTTTCTTGTAGCGCCGGAAATTGAAAAGGTGGATGATGACAGGTATAGCCAGCGAGGAGAGCGCAATAAGGAAGAGAGGGTTGACGAATTGCATGCCCAAAAGTACAAAAAAATAACCGACCGTGTAGAGACGCATCGTGATGCGTCTCTACACGGTCGGTTATACCGTTACGTTGGTTAAATCACGCCCTGGTCGAGCATGGCGTTGGCTACCTTGAGGAAGCCGGCCACGTTGGCGCCTTTCACATAGTTGACAAAACCTTCCCTGTCTTTGCCGTATTTAACACATTGGTCGTGGATGCTGACCATAATATGGTGGAGACGCTCGTCAACCTCCTTGCGGGGCCAGCTGAGTTTCATGGCATTCTGCGACATTTCGAGGCCTGAGGTGGCAACACCACCAGCATTGACAGCCTTACCGGGGGCAAAGAGGATCTTGTGCTCCAGGAATTGTTCGATGGCTTCTGGAGTGCTCGGCATGTTGGCTCCTTCGGCAACACA
Source organism: uncultured Prolixibacteraceae bacterium (assembly GCA_964355115.1). GTDB lineage: Bacteria > Bacteroidota > Bacteroidia > Bacteroidales > FEN-979 > JANXZO01. The sequence continues at coordinate 8,655 of CAYHCQ010000084.1, forward strand.
GATCACGCCGTTCTTAATGAGATTCTGGGCATCTTCTTTGCCAAGTTCATTCTGGGTTGCGCAGGGAAGAGCGATGTCGCATTTTACCTCCCAGGGGCGTTTGCCCTGATGGAATTGTGCATTGGGGAATTCGTATGAGTAAGGTTTCACGATATCCTGGTTGGATGCGCGCAGTTCGAGCAGGTAGTCGATCTTCTCGGCATTCAGTCCATCCGGGTCGTAAATATAGCCATCTGGACCGGAGATGGTCACAACTTTTGCTCCCAGCTCCGTGGCCTTGATGGCAGCGCCCCATGCAACGTTACCGAAGCCGGAAACGGCAACCACCTTGCCCTGGAATGATTCGCCCTTGGTAGCAAGCATCTCTTTGGCGAAATATACGGCACCAAAGCCCGTAGCTTCCGGACGGATGAGGCTTCCGCCCCAGTTGAGTCCTTTACCTGTAAGAACACCTGAGTTTTCGCGTGCCAGTTTCCGGTACATTCCGTAAAGGAATCCGATCTCGCGTCCGCCTACGCCAATGTCGCCGGCAGGAACATCGGTTTCGGGGCCGATAAGTTTCCAGAGTTCCAGCATGAACGACTGGCAGAAACGCATGATTTCGGCATTGGATTTTCCTTTGGGATCGAAATCCGAACCACCCTTAGCGCCGCCCATGGGGAGGGTGGTAAGGCTGTTCTTGAAGATCTGTTCAAATCCAAGGAACTTGAGGATGCTGAGATTCACACTCGGGTGGAAACGCAACCCGCCCTTGTAGGGTCCAATGGCATTGTTGAACTGGACGCGGTAGCCCAGGTTTACCTGTACTTTTCCGCTGTCGTCGACCCAACATACCTTGAAGGTGAGGATGCGATCGGGCTCAACGATACGATCGATGATGTTTGCCGATTCAAACTGAGGGTTCTCATTGTAAACCTCTTCAATTGATTCCAGTACTTCCCGCACTGCCTGAAGGTACTCATTTTCGCCCGGATGTTTTTTCTCCAGGTCGTTCATGATTTTCTCTAAGTTCATTTTGATTCAGTTTTGAGTTATAATGACCAGTTTAATGTATAGTTATTTCCTTAGGATTGTGAATAAAATAACAGCTGCAAAATTACACAGTTTGAAAAGATTAACCAAGGAAAACCAGATAATTATTTTCTGCCGGTACTGTCACTTTACGGGAACTTCGGCGATCGGCAAGCCGGCTCTGTATTCAACGACCCGGTCAACCGATCCATCCTCGCGATACAGAATCTCCTGCCCAGCTTTAAGGTTGTTTGTATATTTGGTAATCTGTTTGATTTTCCCATTGTCATAGAAGGATTTCTGTGTTCCGGAACCATTCTCGAAAACCCCTTCGCCGATGACCATCCCCATATCGTTGTAGTAAAGCCATTGTCCATGGAAAGCACCATTTATATATTTGCCATCCGTTTTGAGTACCTGGTTGGGGTACCATTCGCGATAAACTCCATTCAGTTTACCTTTGGAATAGTTTACCACACCCATGAGCGTGCCCTGGCGATCCCACATGGTGGTCGTTCCCTCCGGAAGACCTTCATTATAGAATTGTTCTTCCTGTTTAATACCATTCGAATAATAACGAATCAGCCGGCCTGAAAGTTTGTTCGCCTTGTAGGAACAAATCATCTGCACGGTTCCGTCATCATAATAGTAACGGGCTTCTCCTTCATAGCTGTTGCCTGTGGCGTGAACCTCTGATTTCAGGATGCCATTGGGCCAGTACTCTTTACGGGGTTGGTTGCATGAGTTGAGAGCGAGAGAAAGAAGCAGCAGCCCAGCAAGTAAGATCCGATCTGTTATAATCATTTTCCGAAAAGTTCAATAGTTCCTTCAACCCCGTTAATAATCATCTGAACCGCGATCACTGCAAGGATGAGTCCCATTATTCGCGATACAACTTTCAGCAGGCCGGGATTGATCTTAACAGCGATCACACGGGCCGATACAAACAGGATGTAGGTGATAAGGCACATAATGCCAAAAATGACCACAACCAGGACGACGTTCAGGACTGATTTTTCAACCCCTACGAAATTCATGGCGGTAGAGATCGTTCCGGGGCCTGCCAGTAAAGGGATTCCCAATGGAGAGATGGCCATATCCTCGGCCACTTTGGTCATGTTTTCCTTTTCCTCAGGAGTTTGGGCGTGGATAGGATTCTCTTTGGCGTTGAGCATCTGGAATCCAATGATGAAAACGATGATGCCGCCGGCGATCTGGAAAGCCGGCAGGGTAATGCCAAACATCCTGAAAATAAGGTTACCCAGGATGCTGAATGTGGCAATTATGATAAAAGCTACCAACACCGCTTTAAAGGCTACTCTCTTCTGGGTTTTCTGATCAAAATCCTGGACCATGCCAAGAAATACCGGAAGGTTTCCAACGGGGTTCAGCATTGCGAAGAATCCCATGAAAACTGTAATTCCGTGCAGGTAGATGTCGTGAACGTGAATGTGCATTTTTATTTTATTTGTCGGTTCTGCTGCTGTATAATCTGGCCTGCCTGTATAATTCATCGGCGAGCGGACCAGAAAGGGGGTTTGTTTTCTCCATCCGTTCAGGATGCCATTGAACTCCGATCAGAAAGGAGCGGCCGGCCGGATTGATCCATTCAATTCCCTCGATCAATCCGTCAGGAGCCTTGGCATTGGACCTGAGTAACGGGGAGAGGAGTTCAACGGCCTGGTGGTGGTTCGTGGTTACACGCGCAGAATCACAATTCGTAATCTTTGCAAGCAACGAGTTTGGCTCAACCATCACCGAATGAAAACAATGAAGATAGTCCTCGCACTGATGGCACGTCGAAGTATCAAAATCCTTTGGAATATCGATGATGAGTTTTCCTTCGAGCGCTACGTTGAAGATCTGGTGACCCCGGCAAACGGCAAAAACCGGCATTTTTAGTTCAAGTGCCCGTGAGATAAGGGCCATATCGAGAGTGTCGCGACGACGATTCATCTCCGTGCACCGGCCGGTATCGGATTCTTTGCCGTACCAGCCAGGGTATACATCTTCACCACCTGTTAGCAGGAGCGCCGAACAGCCATTGAGCGCAAGCACGGCCGAATCGATCGGCAGCGAATAGAGGTCTTTTGTCAACAGGGTTGAGTCGGAGCGTTTCAGCCAGTTGAGGTAATTGGGGGAGGCCTTCGAGATGCCAATCATCACTGGTATTTCGCGCGCACAGCCAGCCATGGACAGCAGCAGGACTACGCCAAAGCCTGAAGAAAGCAACTTTAAAGTCTTAAACGCGAACGATTGCATAACGGTTGATCAGTTATGCAAAAGTATAAATTAAAAGTTGTGAAATTCAGCGGTCAGACTTAAATAATCCGGAGAATATTCACCCCCGGAGCCAAGGATAGTAAGGTCATTTTCGGTTATCGTGTCGATTTGGCTTTTCCCAAATTCCATAAGTACCCTTTTTACCCCTGAGCATTGCCTCGTTCGTACCATGGTCCGGCGCATGAGAAAAAACCCGGATGCATGACATGTTTCAGTGAATGATGAGGCTTCGTTCGAGGGAAGAACAATCGCGACCCTGCCGCCCGGTGAGAGCAGCGAAGCGATGCCAAATGCCAAATCGTGTGCAGGCAGGCAATCATCATGACGGGCAAAATTCCTTCGTCTGTCGGGCGAGGGAAGGGCTTTTGTGAAAAATGGCGGGTTGGTTATAATGAAGTCGTAGCCCCCGGGCTTCCCATTAAATGATTGCAGGGTGGTGCAGATTGCTGTCAACCGGTCTGTCCACGGACTGATGCGGAAATTTTCAGAGGCTTCCGCCACAGATTGTTCATCAATATCGAGGGCATCGATGCTAGCATCAGATTTTTGAGCCATCATTAGGGCCAGCACCCCACAACCGGTTCCGATGTCGAGAATGCAGGCAGCCTGGCCGGGGTTTGCCCAGGCGCCGAGCAACATGGCATCGGTACCGATACGTTGTGTGCTTCGGGTATCCTCTACACTGAAATACTTGAAACGGAACGGCATTTTACTAAAGGTAAATCTCTATCAACCCTTCAGGAACTTCGATCTCAAGAACGCGGTTTTCGCGGTCAACCTTAATAATCACCTCATCTACAATAGGTACCAGGATTTCACGATCGCCGAAGCGGATCTGGAACAGCGACTGATGCGGAAGTTCAAGGATGTCGTCGATTACCCCTATATTGCCGTGCTTAAGGTCGGTGACCCTGAATCCTTTGACCTCATGAAAGTAGAACTGATCACCTTCAAGAGGAGGGAGTTGTGAAACCGGCAGGTACATCTCCAGTCCGGCATAAATGCCTGCATCTTCAATTGAATTTACATCCTGGAAACGGATAACGGCCTTTTTGTTGTGTTTCAGCTCCAGCTCTTCGATAAAAAAAGGAATCCGTTCCCCCTGAAGGTCAAGGAAAACGGATTCTGTATTCAGATAGGCCGAAGGATCGTCAACGTCGAGAGTCACCATCACATGACCTTTATTACCGTAGGCCTTGATCACCTTTCCGAGGTAATAAAAATCATCCTTATTCATAAGGAGTGATTTGGGTGCTATTCCTGCTTCGGTTCTTCAGCAACGGGTGCTTCTTCAGCAACGGGTGCTTCTTCAACAGCAGCTTCGGCAACCGGCTCGGCAACAACCTCTTCGACTGCAACTTCGGCAACCGGCTCGGCAACTACCTCTTCGACTGCAACTTCGGCAACCTCCTCAACGGCGGGTGCATGTGCAGATGCTGCGGCATGCGCGGCTTTGGCTAATTTTTTTGCAATTTCAGCAGCTTTGTCTTCGTTCTTTTTCTTTTCTTCTTCGAGAGCTTTCTTGCGAAGATCTTTGGTCCCAAGTTCATAATCTTTTTTCTTGGTAGCGATCTTCATCTCTTTTTCCTGCAGCCAGTCCTGGAATTTGGTTTCGGCCTGTTCGAGGGTCATGGCGCCTTTGGCAACGCCCTTCAGAAGGTGATTTTTAAACATTACGCCCTTGTAGGCGAGGATTGCCTTCACTGTTTCGGTAGGCGTAGCGCCTTTTGTGATCCAGTCGAGGGCTTTGTTGAAGTCGAGATCGATCTCGGCGGGCCTTGCAAGGGGGTTATAGATGCCAATTTTATCTATGAATTTTCCGTCCCGTGGTGCACGACCATCTGCGATAACAATGTGGTAAAAAGCCTGACCCTTCTTACCTCTTCTTTGTAACCTGATTTTAGTTGGCATTGATTAAATGGTTGATTTAGTGATTTATTGAATAATAATGATTTAGAGGGGTGCAAATGTAGGAATATTTTATCAAACAACCAAGGAATTTTGAGTTATGAGTTAAGAGTTAAGAGTTAATAGATGTTTTAGTTATTAACATAGCGGGGTTGAAGGTGATTTTCGGATAATTTTACGGGTTCAATTCCCATCGCTTTATTCTCTTTCTTTCATGGTCGACTTTGTTCATTTGCACTTACACACGCAGTACTCTATTTTGGATGGTGCCTGCCGGATAAAGGATATGGTTGGCAAGGCGGTTGCCCAGGGAATGAAGGGTGCTGCGGTGACCGACCACGGAAATTTATTCGGGATTAAAGAGTTTTCGGAGGCTGCTGCGAAGCAACCTGGTTTCAAACCCATTTTCGGTTGTGAGACCTATGTTTCGAGGCGCGGAAGAAAAGACAAGAAGGAGCTTATCGACCGCAAGGGCGACCACCTTATCCTTCTGGCAAAAAACCCGGAAGGGTATCAGAATCTGATGAAGATCATCTCCGCGGCCTGGACCGAGGGGCATTATTATAAACCCAGGATCGACAAGGAGTTGCTGCGTGAGCACCACAACGGTTTGATTGCTTCATCGGCATGTCTTGCGGGTGAGATACCCCGTGCCATCCAGGCCGGAAATATCGAAAAGGCGGAGATGGTTCTGCTGGAGTACCTTGAAATTTTCGGTGATGACTTTTACCTTGAACTGATGCGCCATCCGGCAACAGACCCGACACGGGATGCCGATGTTTTCAGGCGGCAGCAGGTGGTGGGGGAGGCCCTCGTTACAATGGCCCGGAAGTACAATGTAAAGCTGCTGGCGACGAACGATGTTCACTTTTTGAATGAGATGGACGCGGAGGCCCACGACCGGCTGCTGTGTGTTAATACTGGGAAATTTATCGATGATCCCGACAGGCTAAGGTATACCGGGCAGGAGTGGTTCAAATCGAAAGAAGAGATGAATATACTCTTTGCCGACATTCCTGAAGCGCTGGAAAATACCATCGAGGTGCTGGATAAAGTTGAGGTTTTCAGTCTCGACAGGAAACCCATTATGCCCGACTTCCCGTTGCCCGTTGAGTTTACCGATCCCGATGAGTACCTGCGGCACATAACCTACGAGGGAGCTGGCAGGCGTTATCCGGAAATCACCGGGGAGATTCGCGAACGGATCGATTTCGAACTTGCCGTCATCAAGAAGATGGGTTATCCCGGCTATTTCCTGATCGT
>CAYHCQ010000085.1:0-15069 GCA_964355115.1 uncultured Prolixibacteraceae bacterium
GTTCGTTTGTGTGGGTGGTGGCTGAAAGGAAATGCGAATTGGAAAATTCATAAAGAATTAAGCATAGACGATTTGTAAGTGTCTGAAGTTCAATCTTAATAATCACCACCATTTAAAATAGTATTTCAGATGTCGCTCTTGTTGGCGGAGGGGGCATACCACAACCCGGGGAGATTTCTCTTTCTCACCATGGCGTTTTGTTCCTCGACGAACTGCCTGAGTTTAAAAGAACGGTGCTTGAGGTGTTGCGACAGCCTCTTGAAGATCGTACTGTAACCATCTCCCGGTCGCGGTTTTCGGTGGAATACCCGGCAAGTTTTATGCTCGTAACAGCCATGAATCCTTGTCCCTGCGGGTATTACAACCACCCGAAAATTGATTGCCAGTGCATGCCCGGGGTGGTTCAAAAATACATAAACCGGATTTCAGGCCCTCTTTTCGACCGCATCGACATACACATCGAGGTGATCCCTGTGCCCTACAAGGAACTTAGTGATACCCGCCCTGCCGAACGCAGCAGCGTGATCCGGAAAAGGGTGATGGACTGCCGTAAAATACAGGAGAAAAGATATGAGGGAACAAAGGGAGTTTACTGCAACGCCCAGATGTCGGCAAAGCATCTTCGCAAATACTGCAGGATTGATGAGACCGGGCATGCAATCCTGAAGAATGCAATGGATAAACTTGGACTCTCGGCCAGGGCATTCGACCGGATACTGAAATTATCGAGAACCATTGCCGACCTCGATGCTGCAGAAGAAATTGGTTCAGTGCATCTTGCGGAGGCCATTAATTACCGTTCGCTCGACCGCGACAATTGGGGGAGATAGAAATTGGAGGTCACAAATTGTGACCTCCAATTTAAAAGCGATCGATAAACAAATCTCCAATCACAAAGCAGGCGTAAGCAACCGAAGCAAGGCCATTGAGTGTGGCAAAGGCGAGATTGACCCGGGAGATGTCATTGGGCTTTACGATCAGGTGTTCGTAGGTAAGCAGGATTGTGAAGATGGCAGCTCCGATCCAGTAGAGGATACCGAACGGGCCGATGAAGCCGGCGATAATTACGATAATGACGGTGATGAGGTGAAACAGAGCGGAAAGTACCAGTGCATTACGTTTTCCGAGCAGTACAGGCATGGATTTCAGGTTTTCGGTTTTGTCAAACTCTTCGTCCTGCAGTGAATAGAGTATATCAAATCCGGCAACCCAGAAGAGCACAATGAAGGAATACAGCAGCGGAAGTACCTCAAACCTGGCAGTAACAGCCAGGTAAGCCCCGATGGGAGCCAGCGCGAGACCAAGTCCGAGGAAGAGGTGCGACAGGTAGGTAAACCGTTTTGTAAGGCTGTACCCGAGTACCACGAACAAAGCTACGGGCGACAGGTAGAAACAAAGGGGGTTGAGGAACCATGTTGTAACCATAAAAAGGAGTGCATTGATGATTACAAAAGCCAGAGCTGAAGAGGGTTTTATGATATTGCTGGGAATCTCGCGGATGGCCGTACGCGGGTTCTTTTTATCAATTTCACGATCTGCATACCTGTTAAAGCCCATTGCTGCATTCCTTGCAAAGAAGACGCAAAGCACCACAAGCAGTAATAATTTCAGATTGAGACCCGCATCAGTGGAATGGATAGCCAGAAAAAAACCTATCAGGGCAAAGGGCAGCGAGAAGATCGTATGGCTGATCTTAACAAATGAAAAATAATTTGTAACCTTTGACCTGGTTTGGTGTCCCATCCTGAAACGATTGATGCGCAAAATTAGTTAAAATGCGTTAATGTGCCGGTTTTGTTAAGGGAATTAGGCTAATTTTGCAGGTCAGTTTTTAACTCGGGTATGAGGCAGATCGAAGCTATTATCGCATATCTTAAACACTCTTACAAGGCGCAGTCAAAGTACCGTATACACTCCCCTTTTGTATTTCAGTTCTACGACAAGATCCTGAAAAACGGAACTTCTCACATTGAATACAGGATTGTAAACCGGGTAAGGAAGGAGCTGGTTCTGATATCGCGGTTTATCAAACGCAAAGACATGGGCTCCAAGGGGAAGGATTATCCCAGCGATCAGCGTTTTGTGAGGGTCAGGGATGTTGCCCGTTATTCCTGTGTCAGTGCCCGGAAAGGTGAGTTTTTATTCCGGCTTACGCAGGAGGTCAACCCGGCGGGCATTCTCGAATTGGGTACCTCATTCGGTGTGAGTACGATGTACTTCTCACTCGCGGCTCCCCATAGCAGGATTATCACCATCGAAGGGTGTATCGATTCGTCAAAGGTGGCACTGGAAAACTTCGAGAAGGGGGCATTGAAAAATATTACGGTCATTACCGGTTCATTTGAGGAGAAACTCTCTTCTGCCCTTGAATTGATGCCTTCCCCGGACATTGTTTTTTTTGACGGAAATCACAAGAAAGAGCCCACATTGCGCTATTTTGAAGAGTGTCTGCAACATATACATCCCGGAACCGTTTTTGTATTCGACGATATTCACTGGTCGGCAGACATGGGCGAGGCATGGAAAATTATTACGCAGCACCCGAAGGTTAAAGTGAGTATCGACCTGTACCACCTCGGGGTTTTATATTTTAAGGAAGAGCTTAGCAAGGAGGATTATATACTTCGTTTCTAAAATGTTATAACTTTGTTCTAACCATGGAAAAAGAAATCATTCGTCTCGACAACATCGTGAAAAACTACAAGGTGGGCACTGTCCTCGTTGAAGCCCTCCGTTCAGTTTCGCTGGTTATCCGTAAAAATGAATTTGTTGCCATTATGGGCCCTTCGGGTTCAGGAAAATCGACCCTGATGAATGTACTCGGCTGTCTCGATACCCCGACAAGCGGAGCCTATTTCCTGAACGGCGAGGACGTCAGCAAGATGGACGATAATGCGCTTGCAGAGGTAAGAAACCGGCAGATAGGGTTCGTCTTCCAGACGTTTAACCTGCTTCCCCGGTCTACTGCACTGGAGAATGTCATGCTACCGTTGATTTATGCCGGAATCGGAAAAGCAAAGAGGATCGAGTCGGCAAAAAAGACCCTTGAGGAGGTTAAACTTTCCGACCGGATCACCCATAAGCCCAATGAACTTTCAGGAGGCCAGCGTCAGCGCGTTGCTATTGCCCGTGCCCTGGTTAACAACCCGGCAATCATCCTTGCCGATGAGCCTACCGGCAACCTCGATTCCAAAACTTCCATCGAGATTCTCGGGTTACTCGAAGAGATTCATAAGGTGGGAAATACCGTTATCATTGTTACTCACGAGGAGGATATCGCCCTGCACGCGCACCGTATCATCAGGCTTATGGATGGTGAGATCTTTATCGACCAGGCCAATCCCAATATCAAAACCATTGCTGATTATAAAATGTCGACTGTTTAAGCTTATCATTCTCCTGTTCTCCTGAACAAATACCTGTATTGATGCAGAAAGAAGGAAATTACAAGAAGCTTTTTGGGGAATTCAACCATCTCAATGTGATGATAATCGGGGATGTGATGGTCGATTCCTACCTTTGGGGTAAAGTGGAACGCATCTCCCCGGAGGCTCCTATTCCGATAGTTGCGCTTCGTAAGCGCGAACACCGTATGGGGGGGGCAGCCAATGTCGCTATGAATATCCGCTCGATGGGTGCAAAGCCGATTCTCTGCTCAGTCATCGGAACCGACGATAAGGGCGATATTTTCCTGGATCTGCTGAAGAAGGAGAAGATAGATGCATCCGGGATTATCAGGAGCAAACGGAGGATTACCACAACCAAGTTCAGGATTTTTGGCAATGCCTTTCAGATGCTGCGTGTTGATGAGGAGCTCGACAACGACCTGGTTTCTGCCGACCACCTTACGCTGATCCGTGTAATAGATCAGATTCTTGGCAGGGAAAGGATCGACTGTATTGTCTTCCAGGATTACGACAAAGGGGTCATCACATCCAAACTGATCAAAGAGGTTGTGCAGCGTGCAAAAGAGAAGGGAATCCCGGTTACCGTTGATCCGAAGCGCAAAAATTTCATGGCTTATCAGGATGTAACGCTGTTTAAGCCCAATCTTAAGGAGATGAAAGAGGGGATGAAGATTGAGTTCGATTCCTCCAACCACGAAGTCCTTGTCAAGGCAGTTAGCAAACTGCGTGAAAAGCTAAATTGTCAGTTTGTACTTACTACACTTTCCGAACAGGGTGTTTTGCTAACCATGAAAGAGGGGCAGGAAGAGAAAAACATGTTCGTTCCCGCCCACATGAGGATGATTTCAGATGTGTCGGGAGCCGGCGACACAGTGATCAGCGTTGCCTCCCTCTGCCTTGCCCGGAAATGTTCGCCGTATGAAGTGGCTTTCCTTTCAAACCTGGCAGGAGGTCTGGTTTGCGAGGAGGTTGGCGTTGTGCCGGTAAACAAGGAAAAACTACTTAAGGAGGCACTCTCCCTTCTTTAAGGCCTATGACGTTTGATGCAGATGTCATCATTGTGGGTGCCGGTCCCGCCGGTTCCATTGCAGCCCGCGAACTTGCCTTGCGCGGGATTTCGGTGTTAATTCTCGAAAAGTCGGATTTCCCGCGTTACAAGGTTTGTGGAGCAGGCCTCACACATAAAATCCTTGAAGAGATCCCTTACGATATCTCTCCGGTACTGGAGACAGCCATTCATACAATCCGTTTTTCACATGGGTTTAAGGATGTTTTTGAACGATCTGCAGAGGTTCCTGTAATTTATTGTACCATGCGCGGGAAATTTGACGGGTTCATGCTTCAGAAGGCAGTTCAGGCAGGCGCCCGTGTGATTCATGGTGAGAAGGTTCAGGAGGTGATGCAGGATGACCATTCGGTTTCTGTAATAACCAGAGATAAGAGGTTCATCTCAAAACTTGTGATAGGTGCCGACGGTGCTTCGGGAGCGGTTGCCAGGTCGGCCTTGCTGCGCGACAATATTGAAAGGGGGCTGGCATGGGAGGCTGAATTGAGAACCGATGCGGAGTCGCTTAGCAGGTTTGCGGGTACGGTTTTTCTCGACTGGGGAGCTTTTCCCGGGGGTTATGCCTGGATGTTTCCAAAGGGTAACCATATCTCTGTTGGCGTTGGCGGCCCCGCTGTCTTGTCAAAGCAGATGATGCCTTACTACCTGAAATTCATGGACTACCTGGCTGCCGACATGAATATTTTGGAAACCCTGTCGCTGAAATCGTGGCCCATACCTGTCAGGATTGCAAAGAGCATGTTTCACAAGGGTCGCATCATGGTTGCCGGGGATGCTGGCGGATTAACTGATCCGATGACCGGTGAAGGAATTTATTACGCGGTGCGAAGCGGCAAAATGGCTGCCATTTCCTGTATCGGATTTCTGGCAGGCAACCCGGACGCTATCGCTGAGTACACGGTTAATGTAAACCGGGAGTTGATAACGGAACTGTTGGAGGCCGACAGGATTAAAAATGTCTTTAACACATTCTCCTCCAGGATCCATGGCTGGATCAGTGAGAGTGACCGGGCCTGGCGGGCCTTTGGCAGGATACTCAGGGGCGAGCGTAATTATGCAGATGTTCGTCTTGGATTTGGCAAATGGAAGTTTTTCTGGAGCACGGTCACGCAGGTTTCACGCTGGATCTATTCATTCCGGGAAAAGCAATTCGCGAAAAACGGGTTTCCTCCTGACCGTAAGAAAACGGCTCTCCTGAAATTTTAATCCACAGGATGGAGCCGCGCCAGTCCGTCGGGGGTGTTGAATCTGTCGAGAAAAAGTGTTTTTGTACCCGGATGGTCTGAGGTTGGGCATGGCCACTGGATCCCCTGGTCTTCGATACGCTGCCAGTTCAGACCGGCCAATATCGGAGCTGCCCTGGCAAGTTCATCGAATATTTCCGAAGCATTGGAATATTCGGGCCATGGAATGAGCCGGAATGGCTGATTGTAGCTGTTCTGGGATACCATTCGTGCAGTAATCCCGGCAATGATCTCCCAGTCTTCTTTTGCTTCACCCGGCGCATTCACGGCTTTGCGGACACGCAGTACCCTGCGGTTGCTGCTGGTAAATGTGCCATCCTTCTCAGCGAAACAGGAGGATGGAAGAATTACGTCGGCATACGGGGCCGTTTCGTTGAAGAAGATATCCTGCATAACAACGAATTCGCACTTTGCAAGTTCTTCAATAAGTCCGGATGGGTTTGCTGCCATTTTTACAGGATCCTGGCCGAGAATATACAGTCCCTTGAGGATACCCTTCCCGGCCGACCTGAACATCTCGATGGTGCGCAAACCGGGGGTGATATTGAGATCTTCACGGGGGATGTTCCATAGCTTTGAAACCAGTTTGCGATTCTCTTCCACATCAACTTCACGGTATCCGGGATAGTAATTGGGGATGGCGCCGGCATCAGATGCTCCCTGCTCATTGTTCTGAAAACGAAGGGGCTGGATCCCGCTCAGCTCACGGCCTATTTTTCCGGTTACAAGGCAGAGGTTCATCAGAGCATAAATAGCCGAACGGCTTTGTCCGTCGAGCGTAATGTCCATCCCTGTCGCTATCAGGGCATCGGCCGACGAAGCATATACCGTGGCAGCCAGGATGATCTGTTCTCTGGCGACACCGGTGACCTCCTCAGTATATTCAGGAGTGTATTTTTCGACAGAGTTGCGCAGCGACATCACCGACTGCATGCCTCCTTCGATGTTTCGCCGGATAAACTCCATATGAAACATACTTCGATTGAAGACAACGTTCAGGATCCCGTTGATGAGAGCGATCTTCGTTCCTCTGCGGGGTTGCAGGTAGATGTCGGCGTACCGGTTTAACGGGCGCTGCTGGGAATCGATAACGATAATTTTTGCGCCGTTGGCCTTACTTCGTTTTGCAAAGGTGGCCATAACCGGGAGTGTCTCCACAAGGTCGCTTCCAAGAATGAGAATACAACCTGTTCGTTCAATTGCCTCAAGTGCATTGGTTGCAGCGGCCGATCCGAGATTGAGCATCATGGGAACCAGATTGGTTTCGGGATAACGCATGGTGGAGCAGTCAACGTTGTTGTTGCCCAGCATGGTTCTTACGAACTTCTGGAAAAGGTAATTCTCCTCATTTGTACATTTTGCAGAGGCCAGACCTCCGGTAGCCCGCTGCCCGTATTTGGTGCGGATTTCATTGAATTTCGTTGCCACAAGACTGAGTGCATCATCCCAGCTTGATTCAACGAACTTTCCGTCTCGTTTTATCAGGGGTTTGGTGAGGCGATCGGGGCTGTTTATAAACCCGTAGTTGAAACGCCCTTTCACACACAGACGACCATCGTTCGGCAATTTGTCGTGCACCCCGTTGATACGAAGCACGGTATTCTCTTTTACCAGCATCTCCACCTGGCAACCAACTCCGCAATGGCCGCAGGTTGTAACTACCTTTTTATCCAATTCATCAAGCCGGATCTTCCCGCGGTTCGGTTTTTCGACCAGGGCGCCGGTTGGACAAAACTGAACACATTCGCCGCAATAGTCGCACTCCGACTCGCTCCAGTTACCAAAACCGGCGACCACATGAGAAGCCATTCCCCGGCCGGTCATAGACAAAACTTTTTTCCCCTGGATCTCAGAACAGGCCTTGATACAACGGTAACATCGGATGCAACTCCCTGCATTGTAGGTTAAAAACGCTGAGGTGTCATCAACCCAGGAAGCATCGGCGTGTGGCATGGGCGGCACCTTCCTGTTCTCCTTTTTATCGAGACCGTAACGCACAATAATATCCCTGAATTCATCCTCATACGTGCCGTCGGATGAGGAGTCGTAGTCAACCAGCATATATTCGATAAGCGACCGGCGGGTCTCTTCAAGTTCTTCATCAAATGCGGTAACCTGCATCCCCTCCTTCACGGTTGTAGTGCAGGCGGTAACCAGTCCGGGTGTATCCTTTATCTTGGTGATACAAAGCCGGCAGGTTCCGGTAGGGGAGAGTTTTTTGTGGTAGCAAAGACCCGGGATGTCGATGCCATTTTCCCTGGCAACCCTGAGGAGGTTGGCCCCTGTGGGAGCGCTCACCAGTTTGCCGTCGATCGTTAGTTGAACCCTTTCTGACATGCTCGTGTAGTATCTTGTTGGTTAAAAGTCGTTCCGGAAATATTTCATGGCGCTTGCAAGTGGCATAACGGGAGATTGACCCACAGCACAGAGGGATGTACCGGCCATCATTTTTGCCTGTTTGAGCATTTCGTTGAGAATGGCATCCCTGTCTGCGCCTTTCTCCTTAAGCTGCGAGGCCATTTGAGTGAGCAATGTTGTTCCTACACGGCAGGGTACACATTTGCCGCAGGAGTTGTACCGGAAGAAGCCCAGTAATAATGAAACCACATCGGCGATATTGCGTCCTTCGCTGTATACAATCACAGCTCCTGCTCCAAGGTGGAACCCCTTTTCATTCATTGCATCGTAACAGAGCGGGGTATCAAGGAATTCCTCAGAAACAAATGTTCCGGCTGCACCGCCAAGCAATACCGCCCTGAACTTCATCCCCTCCTTCATGCCGCCGGCCAGATCGTTGATCAGCGTCCTGAGCGTAGTGCCCATCAGAACCTCGTAGTAGCCTGGTTTCACAACATCTCCCGTTACTGTAAAGATCTTGGTGCCTTTGGAGGTTGCCGTTCCCATGGTTGCGTACCACTCTCCGCCGTTCAGCAGGATGGAGGGCAGGTGGGCCAGCGTCTCAACATTATTGATGAGGGTAGGTTTGCCGAACAACCCCTTTTCCATGGCCAGTGGCGGCCTTACCCTAGGCGTACCGCGTTTGCCTTCAATGGTTTCAAGCATCGAAAAACCGTCGCCGCCAAGATAGGAACCTGCACCTGTCCTGACTTCGATCTCCATCGAAAATTCGGAACCGGCAATGTTTTTTCCAAGGTAGCCTTTTTTCCCGGCATCCTTCACAGCTTTCCTGATCAGCTGTATGGACTTCGCATATTCGCCCCGGATGTAAATGTATCCTTTGCTCGCACCAATGGCATAGGCCCCGATGATCATCCCTTCGACGAGCAGGTGAGGGTCGTTTTCCATGATGATCCTGTCCTTAAATGTGCCCGGCTCGCTTTCATCACCATTGCAGACAATGTACCTCTGAACGTTCCATTTGGTTGACTCTCCGGTGGAACGGCTCTTCCGGGCAGCGGAAAACCCGCTTCCCCCGCGGCCCCTCAATCCGGAACTAGCAATCTCTTCCACCACACGTGCCGGTTCCATCTCCAGGGCACTGACCAGGGCTTCATAACCGCCGTGAGCAATATAGTCGTCGATGCTTTCGGGGTTGATCTTGCCCAGGTGCTTCAGGGCGATCCGATATTCGGTTGCTTTCATGGCTTATTTATATTCACTGAGTATTTCGGGCAGTTTGCCAGGCTTAAGGTCTCCATGAACATCTTCGTTGATCATGACGACCGGCGATTTGTCGCAATGGCCTAAACATATCGTATATTCCAGGGTGAACCTGCCATCGGAGGTCGTCTCCCCGGCTTTAATTCCAAGGCTTCCGGTTATGGCCTCCTCTATAGTGGCCCCCTCTTCAAGCTCGCACACCGGCGATTTGCATATCCTGATAATGTACTTTCCGCGCGGCTTCAGACTGAACATCGAATAATAGGTAACCACACCGTAAACCTGGCTTTTGGTCATGTTAAGGTAGTTGGCAACCATGTCCAGGTCAGCCTCCTCAAGGTAATGCTGCGGATGGTTATTCTGCAACTCATGCAGGATAAGGATCAGGTTGTCGGCATTGGGGGCGAATCTGTGTATCAGTTGTTGCTTGTCCATCATAAGGCAATTAAAACCTGTTCGATTGAAGGGTTAAAGGTAATAAAAAAGGAAAAGATCCGGATAAAAGAAGAGGGAAATAGGCTAAAAGAGGAGGGAAATACTGCGGGTTATTGAGGAGTGAGCAGTTTTTTAATGATCTCCGAGATCATTTTATTGTCGGCTTTGCCTGCCAGCTCTTTGGTAGCAGCGCCCATGACGCGACCCATATCCTTAACGGAGGTGGCGCCGGTTTGTGTTATTATGCCACTGATGATGGCAGTTACGTCGTCGGCCGATAGCTGCTGGGGAAGATACTTTTCAATGATGTCTGCATCAAATAACTCCTTGGAAGCGAGATCCTGCCGGCCGGCATTGCCATAGATGTCGGCCGATTCGCGGCGTTGTTTAACCAGCTTCTGAAGGATCTTAAGTGCAATTGCCTCCGACATTTCGCCGGAGGTGCCCTCTTTGGTCTTTTCAAGCAGGATTGCAGCCTTAACCGCCCTCAGGGCTTCCAGTTTCTGTGCATCGCGCGCCAGCATTGCTGCTTTAATGTCATCGTTGATCAGTTTCTCCAGGTCCATCAGTCGACAATCTTATGCAGAAATGTGTTTTCGGTCTTGAGGTCCAGCGATTTATCCGGGGCTTCGGTAAGTGTCATCCGTGCTACCTGCGATTCCGAAGAGGGTGCAACATCGTTTAATTCAACATTCCGGCGTTTGTAGGCAGGTATGCTTTCCAGTTCATACAGGTTGGATTCGATTGGCTGGTGCGACTTTAATTTTTCGCTCAGGGCGCGTAATTTCGATACCCGCTCGCTGGCCTTGCGGTTGAAATCGCTGTAGTCGTGGCCGGCAGGCGGTTGCGGAGGAACAGCGGGTTCGGGCCTGAACGACATTTGAGGAACGCTCTCCTGGACCAGGTCGGCGGGCTGAAACTCGTGTACAAGGGTTTCTGCCGGTTCCTGGCGTGTTTCGGGTTCCTGCGGTTCAAAAATAAATTCCACTGTTCTGGCCGATTCTGGTTCTTCAGCCACAGGCAAAGGATCGAAAGTTATTGGCTCCGGGCGCGGGGAAATATACTGTATCTCCTCATTCAGCTCAATAGCAGGAGGAGTTTCCGGTTCGGCCAGAATAATTCTTTTTTCAAGTTTGGGTGTGCCGTTCTCCTGGGAGTAAAGAGGGTGCACCATAACATCAACAGGCTTTGTCGGGTCCTTCTGTTTGTGATCTTCATCAAAGCCTGTGGCAATGATCGTGACGCTGATCTTGTCGTTGAGGGTTTCATCGAAGCCGTTGCCCCAGATAATCTCGCCGGTCGACTTGGTCTTTGTCTGAATGTAGTCGGTGATTTCTGTCACCTCGTCCATGGTGATCTCCTCCATGCCCGAAGCAATATAGAGGAGCAGATTACCTGCACCTTCAATGTCGTTGTTGTCGAGAAGAGGTGAATTTAGAGCCTCCTCAACGGCCATCTGGGCGCGGTTGGTCCCACTTGCAACACCTGTCCCCATGATGGCAACACCGCTGTTCTTCATAACCGTTTTGACATCCTCAAAGTCGACGTTTATGTAACCTGCCACTGTGATGATCTCGGCAATACCCTTTGCCGCGGTGGTAAGTACATTGTCGGCCCGTTTGAAAGCCTCCGAAAGAGGCAGGTCGCCACAAAGCATGCGCAGCTTGTCATTGCTGATGATCAGCAAGGCATCCACGTTTTGTTTCATCTCGCGGATACCCTCTTCGGCACTCTGGCGGCGCTTTCGCCCTTCGAAGGAGAACGGGATGGTAACAATGCCGACGGTTAATATCTCGAGATCACGGGCAATCTGTGCGATCACCGGGGCTGCCCCGGTTCCGGTACCGCCACCCAGCCCGGCTGTGATAAACAGCATCTTTGTCCCCTTACCCAGAACAGCCTTTATGTCCTCGGCGTTCTCGAGCGCCGCATTCCGGCCAACCGAAGGGGCCGCTCCCGCTCCAAGTCCGCTGGTGAGGTGAGCTCCCAGTTGTATCTTGGTTGGAACCGGACTGGTTTCGAGGGCTTGTGCGTCGGTATTGCAGATAATAAAGTCAACACCTTTGATCCCCTGGCGGAACATATGGTTAACTGCGTTGCCACCGCCACCTCCAACACCAATAACTTTTATTATAGATGATTGGTTCTTAGGCAGATCAAATTTTAACATGTCGGGCATGATGGTCATGTTTTGGTTCGTTTAAAATTATTAAGAATGGGTTCAGAAAATTGGCTCTTCGCGGATATTTATTAACAGATTGATTGTTAATAGCGCATATTTATTCAATGTCCTCTTCGAACAGGTTACGGATTTTCTCCATGAAGCGCTGGGAGATAGATTTTCCATCGGTTTCCGGATCTTTGACCTTCACCTTCTTCTCCTTCTTTTTCTTAACATCCGTCACTTTTGGCTCTTCAACCGCAACAGGTTCCTGCGGACCAAGCTTTTCGGCCTCTTTATCGTAACGCTGAATGCCTTCTATCACAAGACCGATGCCGGTTGCATACATCGGGCTTGCCATCTCCTCGGTTACGTCGCTGGCGAGGTGTTCGTTCGGGTAGCCGATACGTGTATCAAGGCCGGTCATGAATTCCGTCAACTGTGCCAGATGTTTGAGATGCGCCCCGCCGCCTGTGAGCACAATGCCCCCGATCAGTTTCTTCTCATACCCTGAATTGCGGATTTCGTAGTAAACATGCTCGATGATCTCTTCCATTCGGGCCTGTATGATCGAGGCAAGGTTGCGAAGGCTGATCTCCTTGGGGGCACGTCCGCGGAGACCGGGAATGGCCACGATCTCCTCTTCACGGTTTTCACGTGCCAGCGCCGAACCAAACTTTATCTTCAGCTCCTCCGCATGTTTCTTAATGATGGAGCACCCCTCCTTGATATCTTCGGTGATGATCTCACCGCCCAAGGGTATCACTGCAGTGTGACGGATGATTCCTGCATGAAATATGGCGATATCGGAAGTCCCGCCGCCAATATCAACCAGTACGACACCTGCCTCCTTTTCCTCCTCACTCAGAACGGCTTCTGCCGATGCAATGGGCTCGAGGATCAGCTCAACCACTTCGAGACCGGCCCGGCGCACGCATTTGTAGATGTTCTTGGCGGCTGCAGTTTGTCCGATAATAATATGGAAGTTGGCCTCGAGCGAACTGCCGATCATCCCTTTGGGCGTATGGATGCCATGTTCACCATCGATGCTGAACTCCTGCGGGATCACATCGAGGATCTCCTCGCCCGGGTTCATGTTCAGATTGTACATGCTGTTGCAAAGCTTGTCGATGTCCTCCTGGCTGATCTCGATCTCGCTGTCCTCGCGGATCATGCTGCCCCTGTGCTGCAGGCTTTTAATATGCTGTCCGGCAATGCCTACATTCACATATTTTATGTCGACCCCCGATTTTACCGATGCCTCTGCTACAGCCTCCTTGATGGATTGAACCGTGTTGTCGATGTTGGCCACAACACCACGCTTTACCCCGATCGAAGGGACCTTGCCGTAACCAAGGATCTCAATTTTTCCGTGTTCGTTCTTTTGTCCGACGATGATGGCAATTTTGGTCGTACCGATGTCCAGACCTACGATGATACCTGAGTTTTTCATAACCGTTATTGTTTTGAGCAAATCACTTGATTTCTGAATTTTATATTTATAACATTATATCTGTTCCATCCGATCTCATTCATGCCGAACCTGTAAAAGGCATAGAGTTTGCGGAATTTATCGTCAAGGTCGTGGGCGTCGCCCAAAAGGATCAGGTGGTTTCCGACACGGGGAATCAATTCGAACTCCTTGCCGGGGGTAACATAGATCTGATCAATCTGAGCCCTTAAAAATTTATCATGGGTGATATACATCGCAAGTTTGTACAGGTTGGTCATAAGCGAATCAATATACATGGAGTCGGCCAGAGCCATGATATTCACCCTGTAATCAGGTCTTTTCAGATATGAGTCGTCGATAAACCCGGTGGCCACAAGCACCCGGGCCGAAAAATTGGGATTCACCGGAAGCAGTGATCCCGAACCATCGAGATAAAAGCTTTCAAATCCACGGTTGATCACTCTGAGCAGCGGTTCGCGTTGCCGTACGTCAACAAACAAGACCCCTTCGTTATTTTCATAAACCGAGACCTTTGCAATATATGGTTGTCTCCTTATGGCCGCCTCTATGGCGCCGGTGTTTATATAGCCCAGGGGCTTTCCTTTGAGCATGCCGGCAGTTCTGAGAATGATAGTGTCGATATCGGTTTTATTGACCAGCACATCGGCATTTCGATAGTCGATTGAAACTTCAATCCTTTTACATGTTCTGTCGTACTGCTCAACCTCAACAAATCCCACAAGCACCCCGGCTCCTGCAACCAGGAGGATCCAAAAGACGATGGTCAGTATCTTTAAAAACTTTTTCATCTACTCAGTGCCTCCAGCCAGCGCTTCGGTAATGGGTTGTGCCAACTGGTCGATGTCGCCGGCCCCCAGGGTAAGCAAAACCTCCGGGCGATTGTTTATCAATGTATCAACAACTACATCTTTCCTGATAAGCCTCTTCTCTCCGATCTTCATCCTGTCGAGCAGCATCTGCGACGTGACTCCTTTGATCGGTTTTTCACGGGCGGGGTAAATGTCGAGCAGCCAGGCCTCATCAAGCAGGTCGAGGCTTTCGGCGAAGCCGTCGGCTAGGTCGCGTGTACGGGAAAACAGGTGAGGCTGAAAAATCCCGGTCAGCTTCCTGCCCGGATAGAGTTCACGAACAGAAGTGATGCAGGCTTTCAGCTCTTCGGGATGGTGTGCATAATCGTCGATGTACACCAGCTCTTTGCTGCGGATCCGGAAATCAAACCTGCGCTGAACCCCCTGGTAGGAGCGGAGCGCCTTTTGAAGATGTCCTTTATCGAGCCCCAGCAGGTACCCGACGGCAAGTGCCGCGACTGCATTTTCGAGATTGAACATCCCCGGAACGCCAAGCGTAATATTGGGGATTGTCTCGGTGGGGGTGACAAAATCAAAATGGATAAGTTCATCTTTCAGCCGGACGTTTTTCGGGTAGAAGGTAGCATCGCCGCTAAGTGAATAGGAGTAAGCGTAATAGGAATTTTTATTTACGGGTTTAATATTGGTGCCACTCTTAAGGATCAATGACCCCTGGTCGACGATCTTTGCGGTGAATTCTGCAAAGGTCTTCTTCAGGTCATCGTGGTTGCCATAAATATCGAGATGATCGGCATCTGCGGAAGTGATGACTGCAATATACGGGGTTAGCTGAAGAAACGATTTATCATATTC
>CAYHCQ010000086.1:0-14841 GCA_964355115.1 uncultured Prolixibacteraceae bacterium
CGGGGACATCACCGATATTGAATGTTTTTCCATGTGTAACGGAAATGGCAATGTCGGGATTAAAGGAGTTGAACAGTGATACGACCAGCTTTTCAAAGCCGTTGAATACCGAAAGGACAATAATCAGCGCCATGGTGCCAATGGCAACACCCACCACGGAAATGCCGGAAATGATGTTGATGATGTTGTGCGACTTCCTGGAAACGAAGTACCTGCGGGCTATGTAAAAGGGGAAAGTCAAGAGTTAAGAGTCAAGAGTTAAAAGACAATATCCCGGGTCACGCGTCACACGTCACGCAAACGCCTTCACAATCAACCCCGTACCAGTGGTATGCTTCATCCTGCAATCGAGCCAGTTACAGACAAAGGCGATGGGGTAGGCAACGATATAATAGAACGGTAAAATGACAAAGAAAATTTTGGATGCATTCAGCATCAGGATTGGGTATTTCATGGAGAGCTTCCATCCAATTTGTCCGGGAGTTCCGTAGGTGTATGCAGCCTCGGTACGGCTAAATCCGGCACGTTTGAGCTTGTCGCAGATTTCGGTGATGTTGTAACCGTCGCGAACGTGCTCATCGATAAATGAACCTTCGTGATCGTGGTCGTGAACATCGGAACCTCCCTGATCGCTGGGAGTCGAAACAATCAGCATTCCCCCCGGTTTCAGCGAATCGAAAAAATTTTTGAAAACAGCCTCATCCTCGAGGATATGTTCCATCACATCAACAGAAAGGATCAGATCGAACCGGTTGGGTTTTAAGAATTTAGTGAGGTCGGCCACCTCAAACGTAACATTTTTCCGTCCGATCCGGCCAAAGAAGGCGTTGCAATCGGCAATCTGCTCCTCTTTCACATCCACTGCATCAACCGTCCACTCCGGGCTGAGCCCCGACATGAAATAACTGTACTGTCCAAAGCCCGATCCTGCATCAAGAAGGTTCCTGCTGGTGCTGCTCCCCGTTGTTGCCCACCTCCTGATCTCTTTCTTTACATGCCAGGAACGCAACAACAGTAGGTCAAGCAACCTGTAAAAGAGTATCCGCAGGAAGGGAGTTTTGTTGAAAACATTGCCCAGCGAGCGTTTTATAGGATCATACTTCATATACAGTTAAGAGTGAAGAGTTAAGAGTTAAGAGTTAAGAGTGAAGAGTTAAGAGTCACTTTTCAGCAGGCTGTCGATGTTTTCGATATAATCAAGCGAATCATCCAGGTGAAAGTGAAGTTCGGGCATGATGCGCAGCTGGTTATGCACGCGCTTCACAAGATGGTAACGTATCTCCCCGCCGTGCTTCCTGATTTTCTCTATCATTGCGTGTTTGTCCTTGCTGCCGAACAGGCTCAGGTGTACCTTGGCAATGGCCAGGTCTTTGGAAACCATCACCTTTGTTACCGTTATCAGGGTGTTTTCAAAAAGGTTGCGGCTCTCCTGCTGGAAGATGATCCCCAGGTCTTTCTGGATAAGCCGTGATATCTTCTGTTGTCGTGTCGATTCCATTGCGCAAAGATACGAAAACGCAGGGAAACAATGATGCCGATTAGTTCCTGGATGCCGATTAGCGACTCTCTATCCTTTCAGGTTCAATCTTGGGGGTCTTCTTTCCGAAGTTGAAATCGCGGGTGAGGCTGAGTGCCATGGCATATTTAGGGGTGAGTTGCTTGCCGTTGTAGTTCTTGTATACAGGAACATCACAAACAAGCGTAACATTCCATTTTCCCACAATCGAATAGCTTAATTGAGGCGACATGTAAACAATATCGTAGCCGCTGTTAGCCACATCGATGCCATCAATATTGTCGTGTGTCTTATATTCGTTGCGAACCTGTAGTATTGCAAAGAGGTACTTCACAATCTTTTTTGAAACAAAGACCGAGTTGAGGAGGATATTGCCGTATTTGTAGTCGACCTTGTCGGGAAAATTATATTCGTACCTGTTAATGGTGAAAAGCCGCATGGTAACAGCCGGAAAGCCGATATTGAAGAAAAGCATTCCGTTTGCCCCGAAAGCATTCGTGGATGGCTGAAGGTCGCGCGTCACCTCAGTGCCATTGTCCATCATCTGAGGGTTGGTGGTGAAGGGATAACGGAACCCTGCACCCGCCGTAAACTCGATCTGTTTCACAGGATTCACATATACCCCGTACTTCAGGTTCACACCTCCGTTCGAAAGTCCGTAACCTTTTGTCGTCATCCCAGGAATATAAAATGTATCGCTGTAAATTTGGGTTTTATTAATAAAATATCCGAAATCGATCTCCGCGGTCAGGCGTTTCGTAATGCCATAACTGAAGGCAATGCCTGTAAAGTTGTAATTGGCCGACTGAAGTGGGTAGTTGTTAACTTTGCTGTCGCCCACATAATATTTGTCGGAATATCCGTGGCGATAAAATGCGCCGGCCCGCAGATAATTTTTACCCAGTACCCCTACATAAACGGAGGCTCCAACCGGACTTCCGGTTGAGCAGCATTGTGAACTTGCACGAAGAGTAAGGAAAATCAGCAGAAGGAGGAGTGCCGCCGGCCGGGCAGATGCCTTAATCCTGGGTCCTGACAACGACATTCTTAGTCTCGGAATTGTTGTTTTTATCGGTCACCTTGCAGTTGATGGTGAATTTGTCGGCATGGCATACCGTCCATTGTACGGTATTTCCGGAGCCAATAAATACACCAAGCCCGGCTGCCTCCGACCAGGTATAAGTGAGACCTTCGCCGGTGGCACTGGCAGTTATCGTGGTAACGTCATTTACCTTGAGGAGCGTATCGGTCACCACGAGGCTTGTGAATTTCAGGGTGGCGGCTGTATTGTCTGGTGCCGGGTCGGAACTTTTGCTGCAGGCCGCAAGGATGATAACAATACCGAGGCCAAGAATGAATATAATACGTTTCATATCAGGGGGTGTTAAGTATCAATAAAATGAAAACTATATGTTAGGGTATCGGAATATCATCTTTTGCCAGATGCAAAATTACCAACCTTTTAGTAATCTTTCTATTTATTTTGCCGAAACATGAAAAATCTCATATTTTTCCCCGTATTACTTCCTATTTTTGGAGAATGGAATTCACAGTAAAACAGTAACAAAGTATGGCGAAACCAAAGAGGATCCATTTTCTGCAGCATGTCAGTTACGAAGGGCTGGGAGGGATCGATTCATGGATCCAGGCCCAGGGGGTTCAGTTGAACGGAACCAGGTTTTTTGAAGAGGTTGCACTCCCGGATCCCGCTTCGGTACAGTCGCTTATAATTATGGGCGGACCGATGAGCGTTCACGATGAGGCGAAGTTCAAATGGCTTGCGGCCGAGAAAAAGTTCATCGAAAAGGTGATCAGGGATGGTAAACCCGTTCTTGGGATCTGCCTCGGGGCGCAGCTCATTGCCGATGTCTTGGGTGCCCGTGTATACCCCGCCACCCACAGGGAGGTAGGCTGGTTTCCGGTGGAACTCACCGAAAAGGGCAAAACCGACCCTGTTATGCAGGCAATGCCACAGGTATTTATGGGCTTTCACTGGCACGGAGAAACATTCGATATTCCGGATGGAGCAGTACACCTTGCCCGTTCGGCCGCCTGCGAAAATCAGGCCTTCGGCTATAACGGTAATGTACTCGCTTTACAGTTTCATCCGGAAGTTACCGTTCCTTTCGCACAACTCCTCGTGATGAGAGCAAAAGAGGACCTTAAGCCGGGAGAATTTGTGCAGACAGAAGTGGAAATCCTGGGAAATAAAAATGGTGTAAGGCAAAACGGAAATTACATCGTGGGTTTGATGAATGCACTGATGAACCCATGACCGGTTTTACAAAACTACTATCTTTGCACACGTGAAAAGTTTCTTTAAAATACTCCGGTTTGCCGGTCCCTATTGGCCCTATGCGGTATTGAACGTCGTTTTTAATATTCTTGCCGTTCTCTTCTCGCTCGTCTCATTTGCCCTCTTTATCCCGGTTCTGCAAATGCTGTTCCAGCAGATGGAGATTCCGAAATCGGCCCCGCAACTGCAGCTTACCATCGATTCCATCCGGGAGAATTTCTACTTTTTTTCCGGGCAGATGCTCCAAAAGTACGGCAATGAAAAGATGCTGGTTTACATTGGATTCATCATCATGTTGCTCTATTTCTTCAAGAATTTTTTCCGTTATATGGCCATGTATTTCCTGGCCGTGGTACGCAACGGTGTTGTGAAGGACCTGCGCAACAGCCTCTACCTGAAGATACTGATTCTTCCGTTGTCGTATTTTAGTGAAAAACGCAAAGGAGACATCATGGCCCGCATGACCAACGACGTGCAGGAGGTGGAGTGGTCGATCATGAGTTCGCTCGAAATGGCCTTCCGCGATCCGATCACCATGTTAACCTACCTGGTTTTCCTCTTTATCATAAGCCCCTCGCTGACAGTTTTCGTGCTGGTACTTCTGCCTGTAAGCGGATTTATCATCGGAAGGATCGGGAAAAGTCTGAAGCGGACATCCGATAAAGGTCAGCACAAGATGGGATACATTCTTTCGATGATCGAGGAGACCATCTCGGGATTGAGAATTATCAAGGCTTTCAACGCGATTGATTTCGCCGATAACCGCTTCCGTACTACCAACAGCGAATACAACCGGCTGATGGTCCGTCTCTACCGGAAACGCGATCTTGCATCGCCACTGAGCGAATTCCTGAGTGCCTGTGTACTGACAATTGTTTTGTGGTATGGAGGAAAGCTGGTGTTCACTCCCGGTAATTTCCTGGATGCTGCTACATTTCTTATCTATCTGGGCGTTTTTTCACAGCTGATGCCTCCCGCAAAAGCGATTACCCAGGCCTTTTATAACATTAAAAAGGGGGTGGCTTCCGTCGAAAGAATTGAACAGGTACTGGCCGAGCCCGAAGTGATCGAGGAAAAGCCTGATGCCCTGCATAAGAAGGATTTCAATGGTGAGATCGAATACCGCAATGTTGGATTTGCCTATGAGAAAGAGGCGGTCCTGTCAGATATTAACCTGATCATCCCGAAAGGCCGTACCATCGCTGTGGTGGGTCCGTCAGGTGGCGGTAAATCGACGCTGGTCGACCTGCTGCCACGTTTTTACGACTGCCTCGACGGACAACTGCTTATCGACGGTATCGACACCCGGGATATGGTGATTGAAGACCTGCGCGGACTGATGGGTATCGTTGGGCAGGAGACCATTCTTTTCAACGATACGGTTTTCAATAATATCGCCTTCGGCATGACTGGCGTGAGCGAAGAGCAGGTAATTGCTGCTGCAAGTGTGGCAAACGCACATGAGTTCATTGAGAAGATGCCGATGGGCTATGAAACCAACATCGGCGACCGCGGAACCAAACTTTCCGGCGGACAGCGCCAACGGCTGAGTATTGCACGTGCGGTATTAAAAAATCCACCCATCCTCATCCTCGATGAAGCTACCTCAGCCCTCGATACTGAGTCGGAACGGCTCGTACAGCAGGCACTCGAAAATCTTATGCGCAACCGCACCTCAATCGTAATCGCACACCGGCTCTCCACGATACAGTTTGCCGACGAGATCATCGTTCTGCAAAGCGGCCAACTCGTCGAACGAGGCAACCACAGCGATTTGCTCGCGCGAAACGGAGTCTACCGGAAACTATATGATCTTCAGTCGTTTGTTTAGACAATTGATAATTGACAATCAGCACATCAGCACATCAGCACATCAGCACATTATGAGTGAACGCACAAAAGGCAGGCTGATCCTGCTCCTCGTTTATCTGATCGCCTTCAGCCTTGCTTTCTGGGCGGCATTAGCCAGTTCTTACGGCATCCTTCTCAAGTCGGCCATCATGGTTGCACTGGCTGTGATCATCATCTTCCTTGGCAGCATCGATTTTAAAAACTCGAGCGTCTTCGATCCTTACTGGAGTGTTGCCCCGCCCATGATGATAGCTTTCTACCTGATGGTAATGGCGATGCAACAACCCATCGATGCAGGGCAAATCACAATGAACGCTTTTACAGGAGATTTCGCCGGCGGAAGTTCACCTGGCATCCGTCATCCGTCATCCGGCTGGGGTTACTTTCCGCGCCTGATTATCCTTTCGCTGCTCACCCTGGCCTACAGTGTTCGCCTGACCTGGAATTTTTTACGCGGGTGGCCCGGCCTGAAGCATGAAGACTGGCGGTATGTCGATTTTCGGAAGAAAACCGGGAAGGCATATTGGGTGGTGAGTTTTTTCGGTATTCATATGTTCCCCGCACTGATGGTTTTTGGAGGTACACTCTCCATTTGGGTTACAGTGGTTCATGGATCGGCAGCGATGAATTTCCTCGACATCCTGGCATTTCTGGTCACCGGCTTTGCCATATTCCTCGAAGGGGCCTCCGATAACCAGATGCGGAAATTTCTCAAAGAATATCAGGGTACCGGCAAGATCATGGACCAGGGACTCTGGGGAATCTCCAGGCATCCCAATTACCTTGGGGAGATCAGCTTCTGGTGGGGACTATGGATCTTTGCCCTGGCTGCCAACCCCGGATTCTGGTGGGTCATCATCGGCCCTGTGACAATCACTCTGATGTTTGTCTTTGTAAGCATTCCGATGATCGAAAAGAGGATGGCCGAACGCCGTCCCGCCTATCAGGAATACAGGAAAAAAGTAGCTATGCTGATTCCCTGGAGGTTGCGGTAATGTGCTGATGTGCTGATGTGCCGATGTGCTGATGTGCTGATGCTGTGCAGATTAGATTTCCGCTACCTTAACCAGTACTGCTTCCAGTTTCTTTTTCATCGGTTTTACCCGGATGTCGAAGTTGTTGATGATCAGTGAGAAGACGATGCGCCGGCCAGATACGGTGTGGGCATATCCGGCAAAACTCTTTACCGAGGCAATTGTCCCCGTTTTTGCCCGGATTCGCCCTTCGGCAGCCGTTCCTTTCATAGCCCGGCGAAGTGTACCCGTTAACCCGGCAAGGGGCAGTGATTCATAAAATGGCAGGTAATAGGGCGAGGTACGCATGGCATACAGGGCATCAACAAGCTGCTTGGGTGAAATGGCATTGTTGCGCGATAACCCGTTGCCGTCGTCAAGAACCATCCCTTCCGTGTCGACGCCCCTGTCCTGCCAGAACTGAAGAATGGCTTTGGCTCCGGAACCTGTTGTGGCCGAATGATAAACTTTTCCGCCGATCTTGCGGAGCAGTTTCGACGAACGCCAGTTCACACTCATCTGATTGGTGATGGTAACCTCCCTGATAATTGAAGGGCCGAAAATGTCGAGGCAGGCGCCTGTGACGAATATTTTAAGGGTCGATGCCGGTATCATCGGTTTCCGGGTGTTGTATTCGGCCACCACGACCGGCTCGTGAGAGGTCACATCGACAATGAAATAGCCGAGGGTTGCAGAGGCCAGCGCCGGATCCTTCTTTAAATGTTCAAGTGAAGCAAGCAGCGTATCATAATTTACCCCTGTCTCAGTTTTGGCCTTCAGGGAAAGCCCCTTGCCGGCATTTTTCTGTTTATCCCCATCCTGGCAGGATGAAGCGGATATCATTACTACCAGAAATGTACAGAGAAAACGAATGAGCATGGAAGTAGTCCGGGATTTTTGCCAAAGATCGGAAAAATCTTCGGTTTACTGTCGGAAAAAGGTAATTTTAGCAGGTGCAAATTGTTAAATAACCTTAAATATCGATCCCGTTTTTCGCTATTAACGATTATATTTTATACTTTCGCTCCTCGTTAATTGTTTAGAATCAGATTAAATAGGAAAATTTCATGATCAAAAAGATACTGGTTGCCAACCGGGGCGAGATTGCCGTGAGGGTGATGCGTTCCTGCCGGGAGATGGGCATAGAGACCGTAGCCGTTTACTCGGATGCCGACCGGACTTCGATGCATGTTCGCTATGCTGATGAGGCTTACAATATCGGGCCGGCACCTTCGCGGGAAAGTTATCTGAACATCGATAATATTATTGCAGCCGCGAAAACATCGGGGGCCGATGCCATCCATCCGGGCTATGGATTCCTTTCTGAAAATGCAGCATTTTCATCGCGTTGCAAAGAGGAAGGGATCAAGTTCATAGGGCCGGATGCCTATGCCATCACCACCATGGGCGATAAGATTACTGCACGTCAGACCATGATCCGCTCCGGGGTTCCGGTCGTTCCGGGAACCACCGAAAAGCTCACCGATGAGAACAAAGCCCTGGAGGTTGTAAAGGAGATCGGCTTTCCGGTCATGATCAAGGCCTCTGCCGGCGGAGGCGGGAAGGGGATGCGACTTGTACGTGGCATGAACGATCTTTTGCCGATGCTCCGGATGGCCCGATCCGAAGCAATGAACGCCTTTGGTGACGATGCCGTTTACATTGAGAAGTATATTGAATCGCCCCACCACATCGAATTCCAGATACTCGCCGACCAGCATGGCAACGTGGTTCATCTCTTTGAACGTGAATGTTCCATACAGCGGCGCCACCAGAAGGTTATCGAGGAGACACCCTCGCCTCTCATGACCCCGGAACTGCGGAAGGAGATGGGCGAAAAGGCCGTTGCTGCTGCCAAAGCCGTTAACTATGAAGGGGCCGGTACCATCGAATTCATTGTAAACGATAATCTTGATTACTATTTCCTGGAGATGAACACCCGCCTCCAGGTAGAACACCCTGTAACCGAACGTGTTGTGGGTGTCGATCTGGTTAAAGAGCAGATCAACATAGCCAACGGACTGCCGCTATCGTTCCGCCAGGAGGAACTTCGTCAGCATGGCCACGCCATCCAGTGCCGCATCTATGCCGAAGATCCCGACAACAACTTCATGCCCAATCCGGGGATTATCAAGCATATTACCGAACCGCTCGGCCTTGGCGTCCGCTACGATGGTTATGTTTACGAAGGCTACGAGATACCTATGTACTACGATCCGATGATCTGCAAACTGATCACCTGGGGAAAGAGCCGTGAAGAGGCCATTGCAAGGATGAAGCGGGCCCTCTATGAATATAAGATAACCGGGGTGACCACCTCCATCAAGTTCCTCGAAAGGATCATGGATATACCGGCATTCATCAACGGAAATTACAATACCCATTTTATCGAAGAAAATTCGGAAGCGCTGATGAAAAGGAGGAAGTGCGGTACCGAATGTGAAGATATGGCCTTTATCGCAGCCTTTATCAATTATATCGATAAACTCGAACGGATCCAGCCGCAGGTGTATTCCGGGGAACTGGGTTCCAACTGGAAGGACTTCGGCAGGAAACGGAATGTACTCAGACTTTAATAGAACATTATGTCATACGAAATAAGCAACGGACTCCGCACCGCTAAGATCGACCTTCTCAACAGGGTGGGCAGCAAAGCACTTATCGCAGTCGATGGGCACAAATACGACATCGACATCGTGGAGGTGGAAGGGGGGGTGTACTCCATTATCTACAATGGTCAATCCTATAACATTGAACTGATCGAAGGCGAAACAAGTAAAAAATATATCGTGAATACTTTCGCTAAAACATTCAATATAAACGTTATAGATGCCGAGGCAAAATACATCAGCAATCGCAACCAGGGAGCCGATATGGAGGGGGCCAACCAGATTGCCTCCCCGATGCCTGGCAAGGTGGTCAAGATTCCGGTAAAGGTGGGCGACCAGGTTACCACCGGTCAAACACTCATAGTTGTGGAAGCCATGAAAATGCAAAGCGAATTCAAGGCCACAGGCGATAAAACTATCACGGAGATACTGGTAAAAGAGGGTGATATCGTGAACGCACATCAGGTAATGTTAAAACTGGAGTAAAAAAAGAGACTATGTTAACATTGGACGAATCGTACAAACTGTTTGAAGATAAAAACCACCAGGCTGAACTGGGCGGGGGTATTGAAAAGATTGCCAAAATCCACAAGAATGGCAGGCTGACCGCCCGCGAACGCATCCTGGGGCTGCTCGACCCCAATACCTTCGTGGAAACCGATAAACTGGTGATGCACCGCTGCCACGATTTTGGCATGGGTAAAAACAAGATCCCCGGCGACGGAATGGTGACCGGTTATGGCAAGATCGACGGACGGCTGGTCTTCTTGTTTGCCCAGGACTTTACCGTCTTTGGCGGAACCATGAGCCGTGCCAATGCCGACAAGGTGGTGAAGATCATGGATATGGCCATGAAGATGGGCGCTCCTCTCATCGGCCTCAACGACTCGGGTGGTGCCCGTATCCAGGAAGGGGTGGAAAGTCTGGCCGGCTATGCCGACATCTTCTACCGCAACGTTCAGGCCTCCGGCGTTATCCCACAGATCAGCGCAATCCTCGTTCCATGCGCGGGTGGTGCGGTTTACTCACCGGCCATGACCGACTTCATCTTCATGGTAAAGGATAGCAGCTACATGTTCGTGACCGGTCCCGAAGTAATCAAAACCGTTACCCACGAAGAGGTTACGATGGACGAACTCGGGGGCGCCATGACCCACAACAGCCGCAGCGGAGTAGCCCATTTTGCTGCAGAGAACGACGAACAGGTATTGCTTATGGTACGCGAGCTGATGAGCTTTCTCCCCTCGAACAATATGGAGGATCCGCCCACGCAGCCCTGTACCGATGACATTATGCGCCAGGACGAAAAATTGCAGACCCTGATCCCGGCCGACCCCAATAAGCCTTACGATATGAAGGATCTCATCACCACGGTGGTTGATAACCATAACTTTTTCGAGGTGATGCCCTACTATGCACAGAATATCCTCACCGGTTTCGCACGCCTGGGTGGAAAACCGGTTGGTATCGTGGCCAACCAGCCAGCCTTCCTGGCCGGGGTGCTCGATATCAACTCCTCCGTTAAGGCGGCCCGCTTTGTTCGTTTCTGCGACTGCTTCAACATCCCGCTCATCACCTTTGTGGATGTGCCCGGATTCCTGCCTGGTACCAACCAGGAGTTCGGCGGCATCATCAAGCATGGAGCCAAACTGCTCTATGCCTTCAGCGAAGCCACTGTGCCCAAGATCACCGTCATCACCCGTAAAGCCTATGGTGGAGCCTACGACGTAATGTCGAGCAAGCATATCGGCGGCGATGTCAACTACGCATACCCCATCGCTGAAATCGCCGTAATGGGACCCGAAGGTGCAGTAAATATTATTCACAAGGGCAAACTGAACGAAGAAGAACGCGCCGAAGCGGTCGACAATTACCGAAAAACGTTTGCCAGTCCATACAAGGCCGCTGAACTTGGCTATATCGACGAGATCATCTACCCCAGGGAGACCCGCACCAAACTTATACAGGCGCTCGATCTTACCCAGCACAAGAGCAAAACCAACCCGCCCAAGAAGCACGGGAATATTCCGCTGTAACCTTTTCGTATATTTACATCTTCATACACTTCAGCAGATGAAGAGAATCCTGTATATAGTTTTGCTGATTTTCGGGTTTGCCGTTCCTCCCTCTTCAGGTCAGGATTCTCATGAATTTTCACAGAAGGCCGTCTATCCCCATGCCGCGAGGGTACTCGATTCAATTATGGCAATGCGGGTTCCGTTGCTTAAGGTGCCGCCTGCCTGCCGCAACCGCGCACTTCCAACCGTGGTCGACAATACAACCCAGCCATGGTGGCCCGCCATCAGTCACCAGGGTCCGTTTTACAGCTGTCAGCAATATGCCGGGGTGGTTTACACCTTTGCCTATGAGATAAACCGGCTTCGGCAACTCAACGGGGTTTCCTGGGACAACCGCTACCCTGCCCACTTTACCTGGAATTTCATGAACCAGGGGGAACAGTATACCGGGGTAAATTTTCTTCAGAGTTTCGATGTCATCCGCAGGCAGGGCCATGTCTGCAATCCCGATTTCAGCTGGGACACAGTTGCCCGGAAGCTGGTCTGGACAAACGGTTACGACCGTTACTACCGCGGCATGCACAACAGGATCAGGCAGGTATATGCCATCGAAATAAACAGCGAAGCCGGTATCAATACCATGAAGCAATACCTTTACGACCACCTCGACGGCTCGCCCGCCGGGGGCGTCGGATGTTTTTCCATCGACAGCTACATCCTCGGTTATTTGCCTCAGCTTCCCCCTGGAACTCCTGAGGAAGGCAGCCATGTGGTAACTTTCTGGCCTGCAAATCCCGTTCATGGTCTTTGCATTGCAGGTTACAACGACTCCATCCGGTTCGATATTAACAACGACGGACAGTTCACCAATACGATCGATATCAGCGGTGATGGAGAAGTGGATGCAAGAGACTGGGAGATCGGCGGGTTCAAGCTGGCCAACTCATACGGGGATACCTGGGCGGATTCGGGTTACTGTTATTGCCTCTATAGCGCGATGGCCAGGAACTATGAAGAGGGCGGGGTATGGAATAACCGCGTGTATGTTGTTGAGGCAGATTCCGGTTACACACCGCTGCTTACACTTAAAGCACGGATCAGTCACAACCACCGGGCCGGGATCCGGCTATTGGCTGGCATCAACGCCGACACCCTAGCCAGGATACCATCGGCAACCATGACTTTCCCCATTTTCAATTTCCAGGGCGGCGATCACGAGATGACCGGCATCGATAGCGTTGCAGGCGATAACTCCCTCGAGATGGGACTCGATGTCACACCGCTTCTCAACGCAGTTCCACCGGGAAAAGCTGTCCGCCTCTTTTTGGGTGTGGAGGAGCACGACCCTTACCGCACCGGGTCTGGAACCATCCACTATGCAGCTTTCCTGTGCTACACCGGCGGTTTGAACGAATTCGTTTCGCCGGAAGGCAATGTCGCCATCCGCGATAATCAAATTACCTGGGTTTCATCGGTTGTTTCGTTGCAGGCTCCGGATAAGGTACAAATCACCACCCGGGAAATACCCCTGTTCAATCCGCCTGAACCTTACACATTCCAGCTTCAGGCAGAAGGGGGGAGATCCCCTTACCTGTGGAACCTGTCTGAGGAGTACCTGAAGCAATCCATTTCAGGTTCCATCCCCGAAGGCATTGAAACACCGCTCACCCGCCGAAGCATTTACAGTCCTTATGCAGCCTTGAAATTACCCTTCAGCTTCCCTTTCTACGGAAAGGTTTTTGACTCTCTCTATATAAATTTTTACGGTTTTGTATCCTTCGAGCCTCAGGCGCTTCCGGCACCTTACATTACCGACGAATGCGCCATGCTGAATTATTTTCCGGTGATCAGCCCTGCCTTCTCAACGAGTTATACTGTTATCGCGGAAAAAGGCGACGGGGTGTTCATGAGGGCCGATACGGCCTGCCTTCAGATCCGGTGGAAAACTTCAGTCGAAGGGCATCCTGCCAATTCAAATGAGAACTTCGCCCTCATCTTTTATCCCGACGGCCGCTTTGAATACATCTACGGCGCTATGGATGACTCCCCTGTACTTCCGGTCGTTTATGCAGGTGTTGTAAAGGGAGACCAGGTGAACGGAACCATTGAACCCTCTCTGCATATGCCAGCCATGCAGGACAAGGGTTACCGCTTCCTTCCTCCGCAGCTTCCGCACAAAATCCAGCTGAGCAGCGACGGACTTCTAACTGTTACCCAGGCCGACACAAACATGATCTGTAACTTTGATGTGAGAGTCACCGATGGAAACACATTGTCGGATACACGCCCTTTGCAGCTGTCGTCCGGTCTGGAAATTGAAACAGAGGTAACTCCGGGCAGCGACGGAACCCTGAGATCCGGCACCGGATCGCGATTGAACCTGGTCGTGAAAAACAGGAGCGGGAACCCTTTGCCAGGGTTGCAGTTCCGGCTCATGTCGGCCGACTCCTCCTGCCTGGTCACCGACAGCCTGGCCTCAGCAGGGATTCTGCAGCCGGGTGGATCGCTTACCCTGCATGACATCTTCGCCTTTGGACTCACGAAATACCTTCCCGATGGCTATACCGTACGAATGAGACTTATTACACAATCGGGTTCACGGGTATGGCAGATGGTGATCGATATTCCCGTAGCAGCTTCAGAAGTAAATATCCTGCAGCCCACCGTTGCCGATGGCGATAACCACCTGCTCGATCCCGGCGAGATAGCCGACCTCCTCATCCAGGTTGAGAACAGGGGTTCCCTTGCGGAAGAGGCCGTGGAGGTTAGCCTCCTGTCGGCCGACAGCGCGGTTGTAATTCTTTCACCGGAAAAGCAGACCATTGGACGGTTTGATCCCTATACCTCTCATCAGGTGCTCTTCCGGTTGCAACGTTCCAGGTACTCCCTGCCGGGTATTGCATCTCCCATGAAGGCAGTGGTAACCAGCGGCACCACTGTGCTGCGGGAGATGGATTTTGTGCTCTCAGCCGGAAAGAAATCCCTGGTGATCGTAAACCTTGGGAAATCCCCGCGATCACTGAATGCCATGTGCGATGCACTGGACGGTCTTGACGCAGATTACGACACCATCGGCCACCTGGGATTTAACTACGAAAACTACCAGGCCCTGTTCCTTATCCTTGGCAATGCAAGCCAGGGAAACTATTCACTTCTGCCTGAAGAGGGGCTGCAACTGGCATCCTACCTGGTACTGGGGGGAAATATCTATATGGAGAGTTATTTTACCTGGCATTATCAGAATATCACGATGCTCCATCCCATGTTCAGGTATAACCACGCGACATGTCAGAGGTACTACTTCGATCATATTAATGGTATTGAGGGTACCTTTACCGGGTCAATGTCATTCGCATATGACAACGAACTCCACTCTGCCCCGTTTTCGGTTACTCCGGTTGCCCCTGCCTATACACTTTTCGCAAACCGCGATGATCCTCCCCGCTACCTCGAATTTGCTTTCGATGGCGAAGATTATAAAACGATCGGAACAATGCTTGAGTTCGCGGCGAAATCCGATACTGCCCTACCCTCCACA
>CAYHCQ010000087.1:0-11977 GCA_964355115.1 uncultured Prolixibacteraceae bacterium
CTGGCCTTTGGCAAGATGGGTAGCAACGGGTTTCACCGGGTCCTTTGAAACAGTTTTTTTGCCCTCCTTCTCAAGCAGGAACTGGCATAGCTTCATATTCCCGTACCATTCGCAGTAGTAAACAGCGTCGTGGTTTTCGTTGTCGGTGATGGATGGGTCGGCCCCTTTTTCGACCGCCTTCGAAATGCGGTAGGCAGCGGTGGATGTGTCGGTTGATGATGGCCCGGCAGCATAAGCCGGCGCCGCTGAAAGGGACCCTGAAAGGACCAGTACGGACGCGATCATGAATGATTTGAATTTCATTTTTTCAGGTTTTAAATCCGTGTAAATTTATCTCCCTCAGCACACCGGAAGCAAATCGTTTCGGTGAAACACTGTGAAATGACGATATAGGTCGCATGAGGATAGTCACAATGCCTCCTTGGATGGATAAAATTTCCATTGCAGTCGCTTAATGCCTATTTTTGCATGAAAATCAACTTTATGTCTGCAAAACTTTCCGTCGATATCCGCTCAGAAATCGGGGAACTGGAGTCGGTGATCATACACTCTCCGGGTGCCGAAGTAGAGAACATGACCCCGGAAAACGCCGAAAGGGCTCTGTACAGCGATATTCTCAACCTTAATATCGGGCTGGCGGAATTCAACCAGCTTCAGGGCGTACTTTCAATGGTTTCCAAGACCTGCGAAGTGCGGGACCTGCTGAGGGAAGTAGTGGAACAGCCCGGTGCCAGGGAGGAGCTGGTGGGCAATATCTGCAGGAATGAAAGCACTTCGGGCATCTGCGACCAGCTGCTCGACATGGATTCGCACCAGCTTTCCACAGCCCTTATCGAAGGGGTCAGGATGGAAAAGGACAACCTGACCAAGTTCCTGAGCAAAGGGAGGTATGAACTGATGCCCCTCCATAATTTCTTCTTTATGCGCGACTCAGCAGTGTGCCTCTCCAATAAGGTACTGATCGCGAAAATGGCCAGCGTGGTACGCGAACGGGAATCGATCATCATGGAGAGCATCTATAAGCATCATCCCGATTTCGGCATCGAGACCATCAACCCGGCGCACTGGCCGCAGCTTCCAAATGTCACCATCGAGGGGGGCGACGTCATCGTTGCCAGGGAGGATGTTCTGCTCGTAGGAACCGGTGCACGCACAACCTCACAGGGGATCGACTTTCTGCTCGACTGGTATAAGCAGGAGAAGTTGTCGAAGCACATTCTGGTGCAGGAACTCCCGTTCAAACCCGAATCATTCATTCATCTCGACATGGTCTTCACGCTGCTCGACCGCGACAAATGCATGGTGTATGAGCCTGTGATCCTGAAACCCAACAAACTTCAAACCGTTCATATCATTGTCGAACACGGGAAGGTGGTCTCTATTTTCAATGAGGAGAACCTTCTGGTTGCACTCAATAAACTTGGCTTTGGGCTCGAACCAGTGATCTGCGGGGGAACTGCAGACCCCTGGACACAGGAGCGCGAACAATGGCATTCGGGGGCCAATTTCTTTGCCATCGCACCCGGTAAAGTAATCGGTTACGCCCGCAATACATATACACTGGATGAACTTTCAAAGCATGGGTTTGAGATCGTAAAGGCCAGGTCGGTTATAAAAGGCCAGACGGATATAGATTCCTACAAAAGATGTGTCATTGCCATCGAAGGCAGCGAACTGGCGCGCGGTGGCGGAGGGGCCCGTTGCATGACCATGCCGGTGAAGAGAAAAGCCCTGTGATGTTATAAATTGCAGAATTTGAAGTAATTTTGTAAAAACAATTTGTCATGAATAGTTTATTTTCTCACAAAACAGCTATCCTGGGAATTTTTATAGCCTGCACCACAGGAGCATTCTCCCAGAACACCCAGCCTCCCTATACCGAAAAGATTAAGATGCATAATGAGGTGCCGGACGATAAATACCTTCCCTACCCCGCTGGCGATGTTAGGACCTCGCCTTCGCATCGCACGAAAAGCACCGGCATTTTTACCTCTCAGGTGAATGTGAATGCCAATGGCCAGAATATATTAGGTGATGCTGCCAATGAGCCCTCCATTGCTGTTGATTTGGTAAACCCAAACAGGATCGCGATCGGCTGGCGGCAGTTCGACAATGTACTGAGCAACTTCCGTCAGGCAGGTTATGGTTATTCCTCCGATTCGGGTCAGACATGGACCTTCCCCGGCGTTATCAACCAGGGGGTGTTCCGTTCAGACCCTGTCCTCGACTGCGACAATTCGGGGAATATCTTTTATAACAGCCTTACCTCCGATAATGGCATATACACCTGCAAGGTGTTTAAGAGCAACAACGGGGGAGTCTCGTGGGATGCAGGTACCGAAGCATTCGGCGGCGACAAGCAATGGGTGGCCATCGACCATACCAGCGGTATCGGATCCGGGAACATATACTCTTTCTGGACCTCATACTACAGCTCCTGCTACCCCGGGTTCTTCACCCGCTCCACCGATGAAAACACTACTTATGAAAGCTGTACTATGGTTCCCGATAACCCTTACTGGGGAACACTTGCGGTTGGAACTGAAGGAGAGTTGTACGTTGTGGGGGCGGGACCGGCCGACGGACTAACGGTTCAAAGGTCGCAAAATGCACAGGACCCTGCTGCCGCAATCTACTGGGATCAGTCGGCACCTGTTTATATGGATGGTTACATCTCCGGATCGGCGCCCATTAATCCGGTCGGACTTGTGGGGCAGGCCAGCATTGATGTCGACCGCTCCAACGGACCGGGTCGCGGGAATGTTTATGTTCTGGCCTCTATGGCCCGGCTTTCCAGTTCCGATCCTGCGGATGTGATGTTTTCAAAAAGCATTGACGGAGGCCTTACATGGAGTGACCCGATACGCATCAA
This sequence comes from uncultured Prolixibacteraceae bacterium, assembly GCA_964355115.1. Taxonomy (GTDB): domain Bacteria; phylum Bacteroidota; class Bacteroidia; order Bacteroidales; family FEN-979; genus JANXZO01. Next base: position 2,873 of record CAYHCQ010000087.1, read on the forward strand.
TACCGATCAGTCGGTTTCAAACTACCAGTGGTTCGGCACCATGTCGGTGGCTCCCAACGGCCGTATCGACGCCATCTGGCTCGATACCCGCGACGGACCGGCGGGCAGTGATTATTCGGCCCTCTATTATTCCTACTCCACCAACCAGGGCGAATCCTGGTCGCCCAACGAAAAACTCTCCGACTCATTCAATCCGCATGTAGGCTATCCCCAGCAGGATAAGATGGGTGATTACTTCGACATGGTATCAGATGACATAGGAGCCAACCTGGCCTGGGCCAATACATTAAATGATGAACAGGATGTCTGGTTCAGCCGTATTATCCCCCAGATCACTGCAATAGAAGAAAATCACGGCCAGGCCTCTTTCGCACTTGCCGGCTATCCGAACCCGTTCCGTACCACCACAAAAATATCATATAAAATCAGCCGGGGTGATTTTGTGAAGGTCGAAGTCTGTAACATCTATGGCGCTGTTGTGACCACACTGGTCGAAAAGAACCAACCCGCCGGAAGTTACACCCTGAATTTTTCGGATGCAAACCTCCCGGCAGGCTTTTATATCTGCAGGTTAACAGCAGGAGGATATACCGAAACCATCAGGTTGGTGAAGATCAAATAACCCGGGGGTTTTTCTTCTTCAGAAAATGACTCAGGATAAAGAGTCCGCCGGTGATAACGAACGGGAAATTGATCATTAATATGATCGACAGACTTATCCACACCGAATGATTCATCGCGTAATTATGGGTGTATATAAAAGGGGTGAAGCCCAGGGCGAAGATAATGAGCATGAGCCCCCCGATAATTTCCCACTTCCAGGCTATAATCAGGAATAATATAAGGATATAAGTCGGGATGAGATGAATAAAGAATGCCTTTAACTGCTGCCAGATGGTGTAGTTGGGACTGAACGAATCAAGCGCAAACATACTGACGAACAGGATAGCAAGAATGCAGAGAACACGTGGTGTCCAGTGCACGAGTTTGATTGATTTTTTCATTTTCATTATCTTAAAATAAATGGCACAATTGTAGCGATTACCCCTGTGCAAACAACTACCATAATAAAGAGGTTGTAGCGGACATTGTAATTTCCGAGCAGCGACTCATCATAATATTTGGCGACATCCTGATCCCTGTACATTTTAAGCAGTCCGTTGGTCAGTTTCATGCGGGTTTGACGTCCTTTCAGGAGACCGATGATGACGACGATATTTACCAGAACGATCAGACTGACGAATACGAACATCACGGCCAGTGTTGAATTTTCGGTTCTCGATTTTTCAACTAGCCCAGAGTTTACAGAAAGGGTGATCAGGTTTAGCAGGATAGATGTAAGTATAAAAATGGTATCCGTCTTTGTATTCTGCTCCAACTCCCTGGTGATGTGGGTATGAACATGTGCTAACATAATTACCTCCTTTTTAAGTGACGTTGTGATGTTTTTATTTAAGATTTATTTTTAAACCCGCAAATGAGTGCGCCCAGTAAGCCGGTGATGATCCCCGGAATGCAGAGCAGCCCAATGGCACTCATGACAAGTCCTTCGCTGATGAACATCCCGAGTCCGCTCATGTCAAGAAGGTGTATCGAAACATAAATAAGCACTATTATTCCTGCAAAGATACCTGCCAATATGCCATAATTCTTCGCTTTTTTCCACGGGTGCAGAATGGCAAAAAACAGTACAACCATACCGCCTATGAGCATGGCTATGCCGGGAAGATTATCTGTTATCCCTGTTATAAATGCAGCAGTTTCCAAAATTGCAAACAGAAGGAACAGAGAGATGGTTTTCAACCAATGCGATGCATCAAATAAGGTAATCAGATGGGTTTTCATAACAATTGCGTTTTCTGGAAGAAAAATTCTCCGAACCATGTACCAAAGATATATCTATTTCTTTCCGAAACGCCTGCAGTATCCATCCAGCATATCGGTCTCTATACCCATCTCTTCAATCGGAACGGGAGGCTGCCCGGCAATATCTGCTGCCATTTTTGATATGTCTTCCTTTGGCTGGAACAGGGCCGCCACCTGGCTGGTAAGGTCAACGATCTCAAAAGAATGATCATTATAATTAAGTTCAAATTTCGAGACGATGATGCTTACACCCTCTTTTTTAGCAAGTTCGGGAAGCTTGTCTTTAATAACAGTCATGTATGACGCCACCGATCCGGTGCTGAAAACCATCAGGTGGAGGAGATGCTGGAACGACATTGCCCCGACGCTCAACTCCTTTATGCGCGCCGTATCGTTGGCTTTCTTTGCAGAATCACTTTGTTGGTTCAGTTTGATCATATGCTGTTTCAGGGCATCAGTTCTGGACCAGGCAAAAATTATGGTCCTCGAATCGTAGGTTCCTATTTTAATTGCAGCCTTTGATCTCTGGGCAAAGGCATTGTTGCCGGCAGGTATCATCACCATGAGGCTGGCCAGGGCTAACACGGAAATTAAATAATAAAGTGTCTTTCTCATATGGGTTCTCATTTAATTTAATTATTAATGTTGATTTTTTGTTGGTCTTGTTTCTTTTGTTAATTTTGATTTCAGCAGAAGGGTTTTCTCCTGTTTCCGGGGCAAAATTAATCCGGGTGGCCCCGGCCGGCTTGAAATTCGCTTGTAAATCATTTGTAAACAGTTTTACAACCATTCTGCATACAAAACCAACAATATAGCACCAACTTTGCCGGATCAGAAACATATTCACTTCAGTTTGCTTAAAACGAAAATTATTTCGGTTATGAAGGAATCATATCCGGGAATCAATCCATCCATTGCAGAGTGGAAAGGACAGGAGATTACCGATTTCCAGGAGGAGCTGCGCACCCGTGTCAATGCCAACATCAGCGAAAAATGGTTTTATACACACATGAAGTCAGCCGGGCAATCGGTGCCCAGGATCGATATGCTCAACCTTTTGAGCCGTTATGCGGGGTATCTTAACTGGGATGATTTTGTTTTCAGGAACAGTGAAACTTCTGATATAAAAGCCGGCGAAGGTTTTCTGCGCGCCGGAACAGCCTCAAAAAACCCCAACCGGTATTTTATAATCATCCCCCTTCTGGCGATCACTATTGTTTTGATTTTTTACGGTCTCTTCAGGTTATTTAATACCCGTGAGTACCGTTTCTGTTTCTATGATGCCGACACCCGTGAACCCATAGCCGACACGCGGATCGAGGTTACCCTGCTGTCGGAGGGTGAATCGGCGGTTCGGAGGATGGCAACCCCTGATGGCTGCCTGCTGCTGAAGACCGACAAGAGTAAAATAAAAATGGTAGTGAATGCACCCTATTACCGCGTTGATACTTTTACACGAATTGTGAAAAAGCTGGACCATGAAGAGATAGTGATGCTCCATGCCGATGATTATGCCCTTATGATCCATTATTTCTCAATGATGAAGGTTGATGACTGGGTAAAGCGGAGGGGCAGGCTGGAGGCAATGATTGATGATAATGCGCTGATCTGCCAGGTTTTCCATGATCGGGATGCCACGGGAATGGCCCTGTACGACAAACAGGAGTTTATAGATAAAATGACAATGCCCTCGGGAAGCCTGAAGAATATTGAAGTACTGTCGTCCCAGATGGAAAAGGGTAAAATCAAGGTGCTCCGTTTCAGGATAAATGCAAAGAGCAAATGAGCAGAAAGATCAAAATATCCGCCCTGATACTACTCTATTTCCTGGCATGTGCAAAGAGCTGCGACAACCAGGAGCAAAACACTGCTGCACGTGAAAATGCCCGTGTAAAGGCTGTTACCGACAGTCTCAGGGCGGCCTTTGGTGCCGACACCCTGGAACCAGCCGCCCTGCGGTCATTTGAAGTGAGTGCAAAAATGAAGTTCTCCGACTACTGCGACTACCTCAGGATCCTTTCCGACAGCAATACGGCAGTCCCCTTCAGGGAAAAGGCGCGGGAAATGATCGGAAGGCTCTTTCTCAACGGGATTGCTCCTGACATGTCTATGTTTGAGCCCGACTCTGTCCTGGTAATTGAGCCGCTTGAATATGTCAGTGACAGCCTTTACGAAGGAGTGATCTCATTCTGGGAAAAACCCGGTCAGCTTCAAAATGGAAAGCAGGGAAATGATCATTCAAAAGGAATGATGACCATTTTCCTGGTAAAACGTGAAAAGGTTTTCGGAAACGATACCCTGAATGTCTGGGGTGTTTATCTTGGAGAGATGAAGTAGGGGCTCCCCAAACCTATTCAGGAGAAAATTTCGCCGACAAGAATTACCTGAGACCCGCCCACATTTTAATGCTGTATTCACCGGTCTTTGTGTTGAAAGAGATGTTGTTCGTGCCGGTTTTTCTGATAAATTCCAGGGTTTTTCCATACTGCTGAGTACCTTTCCTAAGCCACTCCGGAAGATCAGCATCCCCTCCAATATGCATAAGCACCTTCATCTCCTCCACCAGGTCGTCCACCTTCTCTTCGGCAGTTTTTTTCTCCATCAACTCCTTTGCACGCATTGAAATGGCAAGGGGCAGCGTCAGCTCCATTATCGATTTTGAAATTGCCTGTCCAACAAGGTCCATCCGGGCCAGCTGTTCAATACGTGACTGACTCTTCTGAAGCAGGTCATCGTCCATAATCAGGTTAAGCAACCCCCCATACCAGGCCATACTGATGATAACCACATCCCGGATTTCCGGAATTTGATCTCCGGCAATCAGTTCTCTTACCCGGGTTTTTACCTCGGTTACATTCTCGTCATGAATCCGGACAGGATAAGTTGTTGTCGTAAATCCCAGGAAAACCCTCTCCTTTTCTTTTTTCAGAAGCCCTTTCGCAACGAGTCCGCTGACAAGTTGTTTCCTGAAACGGTCTGCTTTTTCCGACAACCGCAAAAGCCACCAGGTGATCTTTTCCGGTTTGGGTGAACGGTTGATCAGGTCGATTGTCTCATCCAGGAACGGGATGCCGGTTTGTTCCTTCCGGTCAGGGATTACCATCTCCGGATCGGTATCAATCCTGTTCATCAATGCCAGTTCCATGAGTATTGCCGCGGAAAGCAGGATGTCAAATTTTTTCGACCGGATCAGCGGCTTTCTTCCGGTTTTTTCATTGACCGTGAGCAGGAAGAGCTCTTCGGGAATGGTGAGGGGATTCTCCATGCAGATTCGAAGTAGAATGGTTAATCAAAATTAATTAATATATTTGATTCCGGATGATCCTGCATTTATGAAAAAAACCTCCCGGCTCCTGCTCTACGCTTTCCTGGTAACCCTTACGGCAACCGTTTTCCTCCACCTTTCCGGGCCCTGGTTCGGACTTGGGGTGCCCGACGGCCTCCTTGCCGTCGCACGCTGGCTGCTGATATTAGTTATAACGGTTTACACCATCCGGAAAAAATCGCTGACCACATGGATCATGCTCAGCATGCTCGCCGGCGCCGAATTCGGCCACGATTTCCAGTCCGTCGCCATCCACCTCAATGTCATCAGCAAGATATTTCTAAACCTCATCAAGACCATCATCGCCCCGCTTCTTTTCGGAACGCTCGTGGTTGGCATCGCAGGCCACTCCAACCTGCGCCAGGTCGGACGGATGGGTTGGAAATCGATCCTGTACTTTGAAATTGTATCAACCATTGCCCTCTTTATCGGACTGGCCGCCATAAACCTGAGCAAAGCGGGAGTTGGTGTAACACTGCCGGAGGCCATGTCGCACGGCATCCTTCCGGAGGTCCAGAAACAGACCTGGGAACAGGTTATCCTCCATGCATTCCCCGAAAACATTGCCAAGTCAATTGCCGAGGGCCAGGTATTGCAGATCGTGGTGTTCAGCATCCTCTTCGGGATTGCCGTTGCCATGGTGAATGAAAAATACCGCAGCCCGATGGTACGTTTTGCAGAATCACTGTCGGAGGTGATGTTCAAGTTTACCAATATGATCATGTACTTTGCCCCGCTTGCTGTTTTTGCCGCCATCGCATACAGCGTGGGTCACATGGGCATAGGCATCCTGGTGAACCTGGGACAGCTGCTCGCCACGCTTTATGCGGCCCTGCTGGTGTTCCTGCTGTTCGTATTGCTGCCGATCATGCTGTTCCTGAAGATACCCTTGCGGGGTTTCATCAAAGCAGTTACCGAACCCGCCACGCTTGCTTTTGCAACAACCAGTTCCGAGGCAGCACTGCCCATAGCCATGGAGAACATGGAACGGTTTGGCGTGCCGCGAAAGATCGTCGCCTTTGTGATCCCTACCGGTTACAGCTTCAATCTCGACGGTACCACTTTATACCTTGCCATGGCCTCTATCTTCGTTGCCCAGATCGCTGGGATTAACCTCCCGTTTGAAACACAGCTGATCATGATGGTTACCCTGATGCTTACCAGCAAAGGAGTGGCAGGGGTACCCCGCGCATCCCTTGTAATTCTATTGGGAACCGCGACCAACTTCGGACTTCCGGTGTGGCCCATCTTCATCATTCTGGGTATTGATGAACTGATGGACATGGCCCGGACGGCGGTGAATGTGATCGGGAACTGCCTGGCAACGGTCGTTATAGCCAAGTGGGAGGGCGAGTTTAAACCAATGAATAATGAATAATGAATAATTGACAATTGATAGTTGACAATTAATTTAGGTTACCATGAAAATCTTCAGACGGTTTTTTCTTTTCTCTGTTATTTCTGCAGGGATGCTGGCGGGTTGCAGCAAGAGTGAAACAGAATATCTACCGGCGGGGCCTGATATGGCGGGTCTGAAACATCAGTATAACCTTGCGGTGATCGATGCAAAAACAGTGGAACCGTATGAAATTTTCCGCAGCCTGGTGGCGGTAAACTACTTTGGCGACAGTACCGCCGGAGAGGGAAACCTTTCATGGTCAGCCGATTCAGCAGGAAAAATGCGCCTGCTTGTCGTCTCCTGGATGAGTAAAAAATCTACTCAATACTGGCCGGCGGGAAAAACTTTCAAAACCAGCAACAACCAGGCCTATATGTCGTGGATTACCACCTCCCCGGAGATGACAGGTTTCCTTAAGAAAAATAGTTTTTCTGACCAGGCATCACTTCATCTGCGTATTGCCCAGGCGCTTGGGATGCCTCCCGACAGCAAGAATGACTATTTCGTGGAGTATTGGGTTTATCCCGAAAACCTTTTCCGGCCGACGCCTGATCCGGAAATTACCGATCACGAGGCCGGCCTCTACTTTCCGTCAACAGCCAGCCAGAAACACCGGTCGTGGTTCCTGAACGAGATTACGAACAAATACGACACCACCAAAACCAGCGCCTTTCCATGGACCCGGTTGGGCTATACCTACGACTGGGCCGATCCGCTCCATCCTGTCGGGTTGAGTGAATTTGTGGTGGATACCTCGGCGCTGGTGACGGTGAAAAAAATCTATTCCTCCTGGGAATATTACCAGGTAAGCCTTTCCGGAAAGTAGGGTCAAATGTAAAATGGCAAAATGATAAAATTTCACTATTTCTTAATAAATCTCCCGCTCCTGGTCCCCGTCTCCGATTGCATCCTGGCAAGGTAAATCCCGGGTGCAAGGCCGGATACCGGGATGGTGATTTTGGTGGTACCAGCCGAAAATCGGAGGGTTTCAACAACCTGTCCGCTGCTGTTCAGCAAGGTAAGAAGTGCACATTCCAGGCTCCCGGCTATTTTGATCGTGACGTGGTCGGTGGCGGGATTAGGATATAAAACAACGTCATTACTACTGCCGGTGGTTGCAATGCCCAGGGGATAATTGCGGTGATCAAACCCGACGAACTCGCTGCTCACGCCGGTAAGGTACGAAGTAATGGAATCACCTTGTAGGTTGGTAACCAGGCAGAATCCCGGGTTGGAATAATCGCCGATATTGGTATAGAGCCGGTTGGAAACGGTATCAACACCTGCCGAAATGATCATCGGGAATCCAGGGGAGGGGATCACTGTCGTGTCGGCAATCTGGAATGTGTTTAGGTCGTAGGTGCCGATCCCACCATTCATCAGCAGGTAAAGGAGGGAGCCCTTGACTCCCCATCCATTGCCAACGTTGACAGGCAGCAGGTGATTGATGAAACTGCCCGTGGCCGGGTTAAATTCCGTGACACTGCCGGCAGCAGGAGCGCCATAGGGGGTCTTGTTCACCGAGAAAATGCTGTTTCCTCGGGCATACAGGTTAAAGATACCGATCGCTGGGGCACCGAAATTCCATGTATGTTTCAGGGTCCAGGTGGACGGATCGATCACCGCCAGTTTCCCCTCAGTTCCCATCCATCCGCCGTTAACGGCAACATATACTGAGTCGTTCATGACGGTGATCCCGCCACAATCCCCGGGGATGCCTGCAATGTGGGCAACAAGAGCAAGGTTTGCGGTATCGAGCACTTCTGTGAAGTAGACTGAGGCCGGGTATTGTTTCGATACGATCAGCCGGTTGTTGTAGATGTACATCTTATTGAGGCCCGAATCGGCGATGGCCGCTACCCGGGTCCAGGTGCTGATGTCGTATTTTACCAGTGAATCCTGGGCAGCGATATAGGCGTAACGGCCGGTGACCAGAATATCCTGGGCCGACTGGGTCCAGATCGTTCCTGAGTTTTCATAAACCTGGGATGAAGGATTATAATGGCCCAGATTGACATAATCACTGAATGGCGGTGAAAATTCAAATTTCCCGCTGTTGACGGTAATCACTTGGTGTGTATAAACCGCTTGTGCAGAAGCACTGTGAATAAGAACCAGCCATAAGCCGGTAGTCATTAACCTCATGAGAGCATTTTTTTTCATTTTTTTTCTTTAGTTATTAGACAATAGTTTATGCCATGGCCATGATTATTACCGAAATAATAATCCATTACCGTGAAGCCGGACAGCACACCTGCGGGAACAAGAATAAAGAAGCATTGAATCTCATAAAGATCTCCTTGGCTTTTAACCCGAAAGCAAGTATTACGATCAAGGCAGGTCTTCTGGCTTACCCATTCTTCCGGGTCTTCCCATCCCGCCGGGGCGAAACAGTGACAATCGGAGATCGGAAGAATATTACATGGGCATACAGCTGCGGGAACAGCTCCGGCTTTGAACCGGATTCCCTTTTCACCCGACACGGAAAATCCGGATCAGGAACCGAGAGCATGTG
>CAYHCQ010000087.1:12077-14809 GCA_964355115.1 uncultured Prolixibacteraceae bacterium
GTCATAACCAGGTTGATGATGCCGCGAAGTTGGTGTTGGGGAATGCCGATCTGGGGAATATAGATGCCGGTTATATTCATTACGCAGGCCGTCATGGTGGTTACACCCACAAAAACGAACGGGATGATGGTGACCCAGGCATATTTCGCTTTGCCCCGGTTGATGATCCAGGTAGTTCCTACAGCGAGGGCAATGGTGGCCAGGAGCTGGTTGGCCGAACCGAACATGGGCCAGATGGTCGATACGCTCCCGGTATAGATAAAGTACCCCCACATCAGCACAACCAGTCCGCTGCAGATCAGGTTGCCGGGTAGCCAGTTGGTTTGGGAGAAGGGTTTGTAAACCTTGCCGAAGATCTCCTGCAGGATGAACCGGGCCACACGGGTTCCGGCATCAATGGTGGTGAGGATAAACAACGCCTCGAACATAATGGCAAAATGGTACCAGTACGACATCAGTTTGTCGAGCCCGGGGATGGAGGAGAAGATCTGTGCCATGCCAACAGCCAGTGAAACCGCACCCCCTGTGCGCCCCGCAATGTTTTCCCCCACCTCGGCAGCCAGTTTGGGCAGCTCTGATTGGGTAAAGCCCATGGCCTGCAGTTGAGGAAGCACCTCGGCGAATTTTTCAACCGGTACATTGATCTGAAAATAGTCGAGCGGATGAAGACTGGCAGCGGCAATCAGCGCCATGATGCTCACGAGTCCTTCCGACAGCATCGACCCCACGGCAATGGGACGAATATGCGACTCCTTCATGATCATTTTTGGAGTGGTGCCTGAGCCGATAAGGGCATGAAACCCGGAGATGGCACCACAGGCAATGGTGATGAACAGGTAAGGGAAAAGAGTCCCGGGGATGACCGGCCCGCCTCCTCCGATAAAACTTGTAAAAGCCGGCATTTTCAGAGTTGGCGGAACAATGATGATCCCGACGGCCAGCATGGCGATCACCCCGAGTTTCATGATGGAGCTGAGGTAATCGCGGGGCGACAACAGCAACCAAACAGGCAGTACCGAGGCAAAGAATCCATACCCCGCAAGCAGCAGGGTTAGGGTTTTTGTATCGAAATCGAACCAGGAGGCAATGGGTGAATCGGGAATGTACTTTCCGAAAATCACCGCGGCCGATAAAAGTAGTACCCCTATTATTGTGGCTTCGGCTACCCGCCCTTTGCGGAATTTAAACATCCATACACCCATGAAAAGGGCGATGGGTATGGTTGAGGCAATTGTGAAGGTTCCCCACGATGATTCTGCCAGTGCATTTACCACCACCAGCCCCAGGCCTGCCATTGCGATCACGATGATGATGAACGTGGCCACCAGCGTCGTTATACTGCTGGTGAGTTTCCCGGTCTCTGCCTTAACAATTTCGGCCAGCGATTTGCCATCGTGGCGGATAGAGGCTGTAAGTATTACGATGTCGTGTACCGACCCCGCCATCACCGCACCCACCACCATCCAAACAAAACCGGGGAAGTAACCGAACTGGCATGCCAATACCGGGCCAACCAGGGGACCGGCGCCTGCAATGGCTGCAAAATGGTGCCCGAACAGCACCCATTTGCTCATCGGGTAGTAATTCTGTCCATCGTACAGTCTTCCCGATGGTGTGATGCGGCTGTCACTTATCACCAGTACCTTGGCCGCAATAAAACTGAAGTAGAAACGATAGGCCAGAGCAAAAATCGCGATGGCTGCAATCACGAGTGGCATGGCATTCATAGAGCAAAAATAAACCATATTTTTTTTCGATTTACTTGTGAAAATTGGAACGGTGAATAAAAAATTAATTACTTTTGTCAAGAATAATTCTAAATAATGGAGAGGATCTACATTCCGGCCGATTACCTGCCTGTCCTGGTACAGTCGGTTGTAGCGCTTGGATTTGTTGGGGTAACGATGCTTCTTACCCACATTATCGGAGGCAAGAGGAAGCGTATCCATACCCTCCGAAAGGAGGAGAATTTCGAGTGCGGTATCGAGGTAAAAGGAAATGCACGCTTCCCCTTTTCGGTGAAATACTTCCTCATAGCTATACTGTTCGTATTATTTGATGTGGAGATCATCTTCTTTTACCCCTGGGCGATCAACTTTAAGGAGTTTGGCTGGACGGGTTTCTGGGAGATGCTGGTATTCCTGGGCTTCCTGCTCTTTGGGTTTTGGTACATCATTAAGAAAGGGGCGCTGGATTGGAATGAATAACGAAAAGCCCATATATACAAAGGTCGACCCGCCGGATGGCTACATATCGCCGGGGATGTTCGCTACCACGCTCGATAAGGTGATCGGGCTGGCACGCAAGAACTCCATCTGGCCGCTTCCTTTTGCCACATCATGCTGCGGCATCGAGTTTATGGCTACTATGGGTGCACATTACGACCTTGGACGGTTTGGCGCCGAACGACTGAGTTTCAGTCCGCGACAGGCCGACCTGCTCATGGTTATGGGAACCATTGCAAAAAAGATGGCACCGGTTGTGCAGCAGGTTTATGAGCAGATGGCCGAACCCCGCTGGGTGCTGGCTGTAGGCGCCTGTGCTTCAAGCGGAGGAATTTTTGACACCTACAGTGTGCTGCAGGGCATCGACAGGATCGTGCCGGTCGATGTATACGTGCCGGGTTGTCCGCCAAGGCCCGAGCAGATCATCGACGGCTTCATGAAGATCCAGGATCTGGTCGGCAGGGAGGAGCTGCGCCGTAGATATTCGCAGGAATACAGGGACCTGCT
>CAYHCQ010000088.1:0-14736 GCA_964355115.1 uncultured Prolixibacteraceae bacterium
GAATCCAAGAAATTCCTTGACGATCCCAATGTCAAGAACGAAATCATCAGGGATTTCGGGTACAGCATTCTTACGAATGACAGGCAGATTGAAAAGAGGGTACTCGCCTCGCTGGTATTCTCCGATCACAGGGCATTACAGATGCTTACTTCCATCCTCCATCCCCGGGTGATGCGCGATTTTCACGAATGGGCCGCCAGGCAGGAATCGTCACCTTATGTCTTACAGGAGTCGGCCATCATCCATGAGTACAACCTGCGGGATGAATATGACCGGATCATTCACATTTCCTGCCCCCCGGAACTGGCCATCCAACGTGTCACCGAGCGCGATAATCTTAGCCGGCCAGAGGTCTTGCGCCGCATGCAGTTCCAGATGGAGGACGAAAAAAAAGCCGCCCTTTCGGATTTTGTGATCCGGAACGACGGCTCAGAGATGGTCATCCCTCAGGTAATCTCAATTCATCTGTTGCTCTCAGAAGTTAGCGCGTAGTGCAACGATCACATTCCGGCCAGGGCTGCTGATTCCTGAGGCAAATTTACGGTAGTTTTCATCGAGGATATTTTCCATACCCACCTCAACATTCAGATATCTGATCACCTGGTAACTGAGCTTCAGATTCAGGGTATACCAGGAGGGCATGCCATAAGGCGTGGCATACTGCTGATTATCTTCACCGCTGCTGCTGTACTGGCTGATTCGTTTCCATCCGTTGTACATGACATAAAAATCGCCTTTGAATTTCTTCAGTTCAAGGCGGAATGCGGTCATCCCGAAAACGGGTGGAATATGATCGAGTGGTTCCCCCGCGGTTTCGTCATAACCGTAGGTATAGGTAAGATTGCTGACAATTGAAAAGGTGCGCGATACCTGTGCAAGGATGCTTCCCTGCAATCCGCAAACATAAGCACTTCCGGTATTTACCGGGGCGAGGGTCTGGTACGACTCGCCGTCGATGGTTATCGAATCGCTGCCATTGTAGGCCAGTGGCCTGATCACCTGGGCATTGCGCAGCCAGTTGTAGAAACCGGTGCCCTCCAGTCGCACCTTGCCGCCAATGGTCTTTCCAACTGACAACTCAATGTTATAGGAGTACTCCGGTTTAAGATCGGGGTTGGGCAAAACGATGGTATTTGCTTCAACGGTATTGAGTTTGGTCAGGTCATCGATGTTGGGAGCCCGGAAACCCGTGGATCCGACAAGGGCGAATTTCCAGTCGTGGCCGGGTGTGGCTACAAGGCCGAGATAACCGTTCAGCGCCATATTCTCCTGACTGACAACCGGATCAAAAGGAATGGCCATTATTTTTACCATTGTGTCGGAATAGGCTGCATTGAGGGTTACATAGTTTAATCGGACACCCTGTGAGAAGGTGAACACCTTGCTGATGTTCCACATGTTCGAAAGGTACGCAGAGAGATAGGTCATGCAGGCCTTTTGATCGGGATAGCGGGTTGCCCGGTCATAGGAGATGACATTGGTCTTTATATTTTCGACATAGGCCGACGAGCCTACATTGTTGTAATTAAACTCAAGGCCATAATGAAGATCGTCTTTTTTGAACAGCTTCTTGTCGAAATCTGCGTTCACAGAATAGACAGCCACGGTTTCGAGGTTGGATTTTTTCTTTGAACTCCCAAAATCGCGCTGGATACGATCCTCCTTAATATCCTGATAAGCGATGATTACCGTGGCATGTTCGAAGATCACCGCATTCAGATTATATTCGGCTTTCAACGAAGCCAACAGTCGCGTCTGAGGACCGTAATACCATTCAGCATACTTCATGGTACTATCGTTCTTCATCTCGGTCAAACGGTCGTAACGGGGGATGTCACCAGAGTTTGAATACTGGAAGTTCAGGATGTAACGGCTCTTTTTCCCCGGGCGAAAAAGCACCTTCCCAAGGAAATTATATTGTGAATAGGCAGATTGTTTTTGAATCCAGGGCTTGTCATTGGCAAGCGTGGAGTCCTTCCCGTTAAAACTTTCTGCATAAAATAGCCGTTGCCCAAACGTCCCATAGGCAGGATTGCTGACCCTGCCTTCGCGGAGGTCGCCAAAGTCGCTGTAAGTAAAGTTCAGCAATACAGCAAGTTTCCTCCAGCCGAAGTTGAGATTAACGCCGCCAGTGATTCCGTTATTGGCAGAGGCATATCGTGCAAGAGCGGTACCATGGATGCTGGTTTTTCCGCTTGAGGAGAGAACCGGATCCTTCGTAATGAAGTTTATAACACCCCCCATTGCATCGCTGCCATAGAGTGTTGAGCCCGGTCCGTAGAGTATTTCTGTGGATGCAAGCCCAAAGGGGTCGACCGTGATGGCATTCTGAAGATGACCAGCGCGGTAAATTGCATTGTTCATGCGGATACCATCAACGATAAGCAGCACTTTATTGGCCTCAAATCCTCTGAGAACAGGACTTCCGCCCCCCATCTGGCTGGTCTGAACGAAAACCTGGCCGGTCTGCTCGAGCATAATGGCCGAATTCTGTGGATTCTGAAAGGCAATTTCTTTCGCCTGGATCACCTCAATTTTATATGGCAGATCGGACCGCTTCTCCTCCGTCCTGTTTCCCGTCACCACATATTCATCGAGTTTAATCACATTTTCGGTAAGGTAAATTGTGCCGGAGGGAGGAAGTTTGGATTTAATAAGTCTGACCGGCTGAAAGGCCACGTGGGTAAAGATGAGCGAATCGTTCTCTCCGAACCCGGAGAGGTCGGCAACTCCGTTATCGCTGGTTACAACCATCAGCGACTTCGCCAGGTTTGTAACGGCAACTTCACTGATGGGCTGAAGGTCGGACCTGTCGAGCACCTTCACCTTCTGGCCAAATGAAAGTGACACGGTGAAAATAAACGCTATAAAAATAATAGTATATCGTTTCATGATTTCTGAGTTTTGTTGAGTACTATAATGGAGTCAAGCCGCAGTGCTTATGGCAAAGCGGGTTTCATTGTGAAGTGATTAAAAAAAAGAGGAAAATCAGGCCAATTCAGGAGGAGGGCTCCAGATTTTTAAAAACCGACTGCGTAATGTTTCATTGAACGGAACAAAACCAATAGTCAAATCCGGAGGAGGCGAAAGACTGACAAGGTACAGGGGAAGGGCAATTTTGATCAGGTGTGCATGGAGCACCATGCTGTAGCGGTTACCGTTCACCTTTTTGAACCCCGAGATCAGCATCTCCTCCTTGTGATCGCGGAGGCAGTAAAAAATCGTGACATCTCCCACCGACTCCTCTCTTAGGATGTCGTACATCTTTCCTTTGTACCGGATCTCATGTTTTTCAACCCTTACGAGGTCGGGATTGTGCGTCGCCCCTGCCACTTCAAGACGCGTTAGTTCGCGGGGCTGCAGACGGAGAAGCGCCATCATCTCCCTTTTTACAATAAATTTATTTACTTCAAAAATGAAGAAGTACCCCATTGTATTGAAGAGGATGAGGAAGAGAAGCAGATATGCCAGGGCTTTTTTTGCCAAT
This sequence comes from uncultured Prolixibacteraceae bacterium, assembly GCA_964355115.1. Lineage (GTDB taxonomy): Bacteria > Bacteroidota > Bacteroidia > Bacteroidales > FEN-979 > JANXZO01. The sequence goes on from CAYHCQ010000088.1 coordinate 3,488, forward strand.
CGTATTCAGATGAAACGCAAAGTTAGCTGTTTTTAAACAAGGGATGGCAAACCATCGGCCAATTCATGTATTTTTGCACAAACCTGTCGTTGATGAATCCGCTGCGAATCACTGCCGTCTCCTACCTGAACACTTTCCCATTTGTATATGGCATCAGGGAATCCGGCAAGCTGCGAAATTACCGTCTCGACCTTGCTGTCCCCTCGCTCTGTGCAGAAAAGCTTAGGCTTGGAGAAGCCGATATTGCGCTGGTGCCTGCAGGTGCTCTGCCGGGTTTGGGATCAGTTTTCACCGTTTCCGATTTCTGCATCGGAGCCACAACTGAGGTAAGAACTGTTCTTCTCCTGTCGCATCAGCCACTGGAAGATATCCGGAGGATAAACCTGGATTTCGATTCGGGAACTTCGGTTGAACTGGTTAAGATACTGGCCCGGCACTACTGGAAGATAAATCCAGTATTTGCCGGACTGCAGGCTGGCGAAGCGGCTTACGGTGCAGGTGACGAGGCGCTGGTGGCCATCGGCGACAAGACTTTCGCATTAAAAAACAGATACCCTTACGTTTACGACCTTGCCGACGAGTGGATCCGGTTTAGCGGGCTGCCTTTTGTTTTTGCATTGTGGGTTTCACGGGACCGTTTGTCTGAAGAGATCGCCGGCACATTCTCTGATGCGCTTTCGTTCGGCGTAACTCACATTCCCGAATGTCTTGATTATTTCCGCGATAAACTTCCTGCCTGTAACGATTGCAGGGGTTACCTGGAGAATAATATCTCCTTTCCCCTGGATGATAAAAAGAGGCAAGGGCTGGATCTATTCCTCAGTTACTTAAAATAAATTACGAACGCAGACAGGGTTCACCTATAAATCGTACATCCTGCAAAAGGATATTATTTTTTAACCGGGTAGCCGCGCTTCTTGGCCATATCTTCCAGTCTCTTCTGAAAACCTGATTTCTTCACCGTTTTTTTCTTGTTTGCCTCGATCTGGGCATGAAGCTTCTTTTCATCGATGGTGGCACGGATTATATAGATCTGGGCGAAGGTGAGCAGGTTGGCCAGCAGATAGTAGTAGCTGAGTCCTGAGGAGTAGTCGTTAAACCAGAAGAGGAACATTACCGGCATAAGGTACATCATGGTCTTCATACCCGGCATTTGCTGCTGGGTACTACCCATCATCTGATCGTTCAGCTTGGTATAAAAAATACTTGAGATGGTCATCAGAAGGGCAAAGAGACTTATGTGGTCGCCATAGTAGGGAATTGAGAATCCGCCGGGGAAAGTCCAGATGGAGTCGTACGATGAAAGGTCGGTCGCCCATAGAAAACTCTGCTGGCGCAATTCGATAGAAGAGGGAAAGAAACGGAACATGGCAATGAGGATAGGCATCTGCAACAGCAAAGGGATGCATCCGGCCATGGGGTTGACCCCTGCCTTCTTATACAGTTCCATGGTAGCCTGCTGCTTCTTAAGTGCATCCTCCTTTTTGGTGAATTTCTTTGTCATTTCATCGATATCGGGCTTAAGCACCCGCATCTTGGCCGACGACTTGTATGTTTTATACGCTATGGGGAAAAGCAGAATCTTTAAGAGTATGGTCAGGATAAGGATGATAATACCATAGTTCCAGCCGAAGTTTCCAAAGAAGGTAAAAACAGGAATAACCGCATAGATATTGATCCACGCGAGCAGGAAGAAGCCCCAGCCAAGCGGGATCTGCTGTTCAAGTTCTGCATGATATCCTTTGAGGGTATAGTATTTATTGGGACCGAAGTACATCGACATGGCCACCGTGTTGGCCTCCCTGGCCGAAAACGGCACCCCAAGTTCCGCATTCATCGTTTTGAGGTAGTTGTTGCCACCGGGCAGGGTTGCAGTTTGCAGCCGGGGTTCGCTGAAAAAATTATCGGCAATGATCGTACTTGTAAAAAATTGCTGCTTGTATGAGAGCCATTTGATCTTTTCGTTCTTCAGGTACTTCTCTTCATCCGCTGTTTCGGAAAGGTAATCGACCTTGTCTTCCATATATTTATAGTATATGGTAGAGGATATGCGCTCCATGTTGCGGCTCTTTTCAAGCCGTTTCAGGTTGTCGTTCCAGTTGAGTACAAGATATTTGGTTGACGGATCCACAACATCGGCCATCCCGACAAATTTCACCTGGTACCGAAGCATGTATTCGTTTCCACGGATAGTATATATATACTCTATGTAACGGTTTTGATCGAATGTTGAATCGGAGGAGGCAACAAAAAGACGCATGCCGAACTGTACTGAATCTTTTCCGCTTACTTTGAGCGTCGATTGTCCGGAATTGGCACCATCCGGCCAGAAAGGCTGAAAATAAAGCTTGTCTGTATTAATGATCCGGTTATTGGCAAAGAAAGAGAAACCGAAATGAAGCGAATCGCTGTCCATAAGCACCAGCGGACGTTTGTCCCAGGTAAGGTATTCCTTCAGCTCAACGTGGGCAATTTTTCCGCCACGTGCTGAGATCTTCAATCGGAAAACATCATTTTCAACTGTGTAGGATGTATCCTTACCGGCGCCCGCATTGGCAAACAATCCCAACTCATCTTTCATCGTAAGACGTACCAATGTTACCGAGTCGACCTTTTTTCCGGTGGCCAGGATTTTCTGCTTCTCAACTGCAGCTTCGATGGCGCGGGTGCGGGCGATTGCCTTAATGGTCGAATCGCGCCGGGCCTGGCTGAGCAGGTAGATGGAGTCGGATTTGCGTTTATAGGCCATTTCCTGCTCCTGTGACGGACTCATCAGGTAGCTGTATACAAGGAAGATCGCAAAGATGAGGACCAACCCAATAATCGTGTTCTTATTATTCATTCAATATTGACTTTAAAATCTTTTTTCTCAGGAAACATGCCCGGATGGGCTCCGGGTTAGGGGGTGCAAAGGTACAAAATTGTATTTATCTGCCGGCATAATCCTTAGCTGCTTTTACAAAACTCACAAACAGCGGATGCGGACGGGCAACGGTACTTTTATATTCAGGGTGAAACTGTACACCCACAAACCATGGATGACCTTTCAGCTCAATGATTTCGACCAGATTGTCTTTCTCATTGAGGCCAACCGGAATAAAGCCGGCTTTCCGGTACATATCCAGGTATTCATTATTGAATTCAAACCGGTGACGGTGGCGTTCGGAGATATTCTCCTCCCTGTAAATTTCAAAGACCCTTGAATCCGGGCTGAGTTTGCATGGATAGGCTCCCAGTCGCATGGTACCACCCAGTCCGGAGATTTTCTTCTGCTCCTCCATCATATCGATGACCGGGTAGGGTGTATTTTTATTGAATTCGGTCGAATGCGCTCCGGTCAGGCCGAGCATGTTGCGGCCAAATTCGATCACTGCGCACTGCATTCCCAGGCATATGCCAAAGAAGGGGATATTTTTCTCCCTGGCAAAGCGGATTGCCGATATCTTTCCTTCGATTCCGCGTTCACCAAAACCCGGTGCAACAAGGATCCCATCGAGTTTTTCAAGTTTTCCGGCAACATTCGAATCGTCGATAAATTCCGACTGAAATGTCTGAACCCGTACCCGCACTCCATTCATGGCGCCGGCATGGATGAACGACTCATTGATCGACTTATAAGCATCCTTCAGCTCGACATATTTTCCGACGAGCCCGATATTTACCTCCGACGAAGGATGTTTGAGTGAATAGATGAACTGCTCCCAGTCTGTAAGATCGGGTTCCTGATCGCAGGGCATTTTGGTCTTTTTCAGGATCTCCAGGTCAAGGTTTTCCTGCCGCATCAGAATGGGAACATCGTAAATGGTTTCTGCATCGATGCATTCGATTACAGAGGTGGGTGATACGTTACAGAAGAGGGCAATTTTATTGCGTAACCCTTCGGTCAGATGTTTTTCGGTTCGGCATACAATAATATCCGGTTGAACTCCCGACTCAAGCAAGGTCTTTACTGAGTGCTGGGTAGGTTTTGTTTTTAGCTCCCCGGCAGCGGCAAGGTACGGTACAAGTGTCAGATGAACCACGACACAGTTTCGGCCCAGTTCCCAGCGTAACTGACGAACGGCTTCGATGAATGGCAGAGATTCGATGTCGCCCACTGTTCCCCCGATCTCGGTTATGATGAAATCGTAGTCGCCTCGTGTCGCAAGTAATTTTATCCGGTATTTTATCTCGTCGGTGATGTGTGGGATAACCTGCACCGTTTCACCCAAAAATTCGCCTTTCCGTTCCTTGGTTATGACCGACTGGTAAACAACTCCGGTTGTTACATTGTTGGCCTGAGAGGTAGGTACATTCGAGAACCGTTCATAATGGCCCAGGTCGAGGTCGGTTTCCGCACCATCCTCTGTAACAAAACATTCACCATGTTCGTACGGATTGAGCGTGCCCGGGTCAATATTTATATATGGGTCGAGCTTCTGGGTAGTTACAGAAAACCCACGGGCAACAAGTAGTTTCGCAATGGAAGCGGAGATAATTCCTTTCCCGAGCGACGAGGTAACACCCCCGGTTACGAAAATGTATTTAGTCTTGGACATGTGAATTAAACGTGGTTTACGGTTCCGGCAAATTTAAGGGAATAATTTAAATTTTTCACGACACTTTTTGACCTGTCGGATAATTACGTAATTTTGAACCCTTATTCAGATCGCGTAAATTAAAAACATATAAATAATCATGGGAACAATAAAAGTTGGGATTAATGGATTTGGACGGATCGGACGTCTTACATTCCGTGCATTGCTGAATAAAAGTAACGTCGAGGTTGTTGCCTTCAACGATCTAACCGATGCCAAAACTTTAGCACATTTGTTGAAATACGATTCTGTTCATGGAAAATTTCCCGGTGAGATCGCCGTTGAGGGTGATTTCCTGGTTGTAAACGGAAATAAAATCAGGGTTCTGGCAGAACGAGATCCTGCGAATCTGCCATGGGGAGCGCTCGGTGTTGAGATCGTGCTTGAATGTACCGGAATTTTCCGCACCCGCGAAAAGCTTACAAAACATCTCACAGCCGGAGCTAAGAAAGTTATTCTCTCGGTGCCTGCCGACAATAAGGAAGATGTGGATGCCACGATCGTACTCGGTGTGAACGATAACACACTTACCCCAGACATGAAGCTGATTTCCAATGCTTCCTGCACAACAAACTGCCTTGCACCCATTGCCAAGGTACTTAACGACAGCTTTGGGCTTAAGAAAGGCCTGATGAATACGATTCACAGCTACACCAACGACCAGATCATCCTTGATGCACCGCACAAAGATCTCCGCAGAGCCCGTGCTGCTGCCGTTTCCATCATTCCTACCAAGACCGGTGCTGCGAAAGCCATCGGTTTGGTAATACCTGAACTGGAAGGAAAAATGGACGGTTTTGCCGTTCGTGTTCCGACCCCCGACGGCTCACTGGTTGACCTCACCTGCGAACTTACGCGTGAGGTAACCAAGGATGAGATCCACGCTGCCATGAAAGCTGCTGCCGACGGACCGATGAAGGGAATTCTTGAGTACCTCGATGAACCCCTTGTCAGCTGCGACATCATTGGCAACCCCCATTCCTCCATCTTCGATTCAGGGCTCACCAAAGTACTTGGTGGTAACCTGGTAAAAGTAATCAGCTGGTACGACAACGAGAACGGGTATTCAAACCGTCTTGCCGACCTGGTAATAAAAATGGGATAAGTTGAGCCATTTCTTCCACCACGGAGAAACCGAGGGCTACATCATGGTCGTTGAAGATTCAACGATCCAGGCGACCATGATAAAGGGCTTGCTTAAGGAACATGGTTTCTCAGTAAAAGTTTTCGGTGAAGGTGGTTCTGCTTACAAAGCCGCCTTGGAAAATCCGCCCATCCTGATTGTCAGCGACGTGCTGATGCCCGGGATGGATGGTTTTGAGTTTTGCGAAAAATTAAAGTCAACCCAGGCACTCCAGGATATTCCCGTAATTCTTCTGACAGCGCTCCAGGACCCCCTGGATATAATTCACGGACTGAAATCAGGAGCCAATAACTTCATTACCAAGCCATTTGAGGCCAAGTACCTGATGTCGCGGGTCAACTATCTTCTTGCCAACCGCGAACTTCGAAGTGCGGGCAATACCGACATGGTTCTTGAGATCATGTTCAAGGGAAACAAATATGCGATCAATTCGGAACGCAAACAGATTCTCGACCTGCTCCTTTCCGTTTATGAGAGCTCAATTGAGCAGAACAAGACCCTGCTCGAAACCCAGAAACAGCTCAGGGATGCCAACGAGCACCTGGCAAGTGCAAACCGCGACCTGGAAGCCTTTTCATACACCATTTCGCACGACCTGAGAACCCCGCTGAATCATATCAGTGTCAGCGCTCAGCTGATCAGAGAGAGGCATGAGGAGCGGTTTGATGAAGAGGATAAATCCTACCTCAACACCATCCTGTCAACCGTTAAATCGATGACCGACATGATCCAGGATCTCCTCAGGTTTTCACGTTCAGGAAACATCAAAAACGATCCCCAGATGGTTGACCTTACCGACATGACCAAGGAGGTTACAGACTGGATCAGGCAGGAGGAACCCGAAAGAAAGGTTCAATTCCGCATTGAAGAGGGCATGCTGGTAAAGGGTGACAGCAGCCTGCTGACGGTAGTAATGAAAAACCTTATCGGCAATGCCTGGAAATACACATCGCGTATCCCCTGTGCGGAAATCACGGTAGGCACCGACAGAAAAGACGACAGGCTGGTGGTTTTTGTCAGGGACAATGGCGCCGGGTTCGATCCCGTACGCGGGTGGAACCTATTCACCCCATTTGTGCGGCTTCATTCGCAGGACGACTTCCCCGGCCATGGCGTCGGTCTTGCTACTGTGCGCAGGATCATTGAAAGACACGGAGGCCGGATCTGGGCCGACAGTAAAGTAGGAAAAGGGGCCACATTTTACTTCTCCCTTCCTTCATAAACACAACTTTTAATGGAATTACCTGATATTCTGCAGAACAGGGATTTCGGCCCCGAATTCACCGTTTCAGCATCGCGGAGCAGCGGCCCCGGCGGGCAGAATGTGAATAAGGTAAGTACAAAGGTGGAACTCCGGTTTGATGTAATAAATTCTCAGCTGCTTACCGAAGAAGAGAAGCAAATCCTTTCGGAAAAATTAGCGAACCGGATTAACTCTGAAGGCATCCTGCGCCTTGTTTCCCAGAGTGAGCGCACTCAGCCAGGGAACCGGGACAATGTAATTAAAAAATTCTACGACCTTCTCAGGAAAGCGCTTACCCCGCGAAAAAAACGAAAACCAACCCGGCCATCCAAAGCCTCCAGAGAGAAACGTCTGGAAGAAAAACGGGAACTCTCTGAAAAGAAAACAATGCGCAAATCGGTCAAATAGAAGGTTAACAAATTGATTTTCAAATTATAATTTTCAATTATCCATTATCCATTATCAATTATCCATTAATCCATCGTATCTTTGCCGCAATATTAACAGTGTTTCCCGGACTTATCAAACTGATTCCTAATTTCCTGCCTGTCACATCGCGTGGCGTTAGATCACCGGAGATCCCGAAAGCACCTAATTTAAATTTCCATGATAACATTTGAAGAATTGGGCATCCGCCAGGATATCGTGCGCGCCCTCACCGAACTCGGTTTTGAATCCCCGATGCCGGTTCAGGAAAAGGTAATCCCATTGCTGCTCGGCCCCAAGACCGACATTGTAGCACTTGCCCAGACGGGAACAGGAAAGACTGCTGCCTATGGTTTACCACTCATTCAGCAGGCCGATACCCAGATCACCAACCCCCAGGCACTGATCCTTTGTCCGACCCGCGAACTCTGCCTCCAGATCACCGGCGACCTCAATGATTTTGCGAAATTCACCGACGACGTGAAGGTGTTGCCTGTTTATGGCGGAAGTAGCATGGAGATCCAGATCAAGGCCCTCAGGAGAGGTGTTCAGATCGTGGTAGCTACACCGGGACGGCTTCTCGACCTGATGCGCCGGAAGGCCATCCGGCTGAGCGAGGTCAAATCAATTGTACTGGATGAAGCGGATGAGATGCTGAACATGGGTTTTCTCGACAGCATCAATGATATTCTTGCTGAGGTTCCGGAAGACCGGAATACCCTTCTTTTTTCGGCAACCATGCCCAATGAGGTAGCCATTATTGCCAGAAAATACATGCGCAACCCGGCTGAAATAACCATTGGAAGCAAGAATGCCGGTGCCGAGAACATCAAACATGTCTACTTTACTGTACATGCCAAGGATAAGTACATTGCACTGAAACGGATCGTGGATTATTACCCGTCGATTTATGGAATTGTATTCTGCCGTACCCGGATCGACACACAAGAGATCGCCGACAAGCTGATCCACGATGGTTACAATGCCGAGGCGCTGCATGGGGACCTATCGCAGGGCCAGCGCGACCTGGTGATGCAGAAATTCCGCATCCGTCATGTCAAGCTGCTTGTTGCTACCGACGTCGCAGCCCGGGGTATCGATGTGGATGATCTCACACACATCATAAATTACAACCTTCCCGACGATATACAGGCATACACCCACCGAAGCGGCCGCACAGGACGCGCGGGAAAAGCCGGCACCTCCATTGCCATCATCAACACCAAGGAGAAACACCTGATCAAACAGATCGAGAAGAAGATCAATAAACAGTTTGTTGCTGCAAAGGTTCCGGGAGGCCGAGAAATCTGTGAAAAACAGCTCTTCAACATGATCAGCAAAATGGAGAATGTGGAGATTGAACATGCAGAGATCGACCCATTTTTGCCCAGCATCTACCGAAAACTTGAGTGGCTTGAAAAGGAAGACATCATAAAGCGGTTCGTGGCCCTGGAGTTTAACCGGTTTCTTGAATATTACAGGAATGCCAAAGACATCAATGTAAGTGAAGAGAAAGGACGCGACAAAACTGGTGCCGACCGCTCCCAACGCCGCGATGAGCCCGGTTTTGTACCCTTATATATCAATGTGGGCAAGGTTGACGGGTTATACCCCGCAACCCTCATAGAACTCATCAACGCGAATACCCATGGCCGCAGGGTCCGTATCGGGAATATTGAGCTTTCGAAGAAAAGCGCAATTTTCGAAATAGAGGCTGAGGCTGCAGCCGGGCTGATCGCTGAGTTGAAGGATCTGGACTTCAGGGATATTCCGCTGGTGGTCGATTATGCCAAGGATCATACATCAGCTGAGAGAGGCGCGGACCACGAATTTGGCGGCGGGAAAAAATTCAAGAGCGGGAAACCCTATAAAGGCAAAAAGGATTTTTCGGGAGGAAAAGATTTCGCAAAGTCGAAAAAGAAAAAGGCAAGAAAGCCCTAATTTGGTTCTGATTTGTTAAGTTTGCAGCCTAAACTAAGAGGAACTATGCTCAAAAAGCTCATTGCCAGGCAGATGGTGAAGCGTACCAAAAGCCGCCAATTTCCTGTTGACTATCTCGAGCGAAAACACGTCGACCAGAATGAACCCTACCCGAACGATAGCTCTTATTTCTATGGCGGCGACAAGGAGGGAAATGCCTTCATCACCAGGATGGCATTCCGCGAGCCAAAGCGCCTGAATGAGTTCTGGTTTGACTTCTTTTTAACCGGTATGGGCTATTTCGGGTTGAAAAGTTCACCCGGACCCGAAGGTGAAGGCTTTCAGCAGGGGGGTCTGAAGTGGGAGCCAATCGAGACGGGAAAGATCTGGCGTGTAACCTATGAAGGCAACGTGATGGATACAGATGGGAAGCCCCACCGCTGCATCACCAACCTCGTTTTTACCGGCGACAACCCCGTTTATGATTTTGCAAAAAGTTCCGATCAGAAGATGATTGCCAATGCAATCGCAGCCGAAAAGTGGAACAGGGAATTTTTCTTCAACCTGAAAGATTCACACCAGGTTCACTACGAGCAGACCGGTACATTCAAGGGTACCATTGTACTCGACGGAAAAACACACAATCTCAGCATGATGGCCTCGCGCGACCACTCCTTTGGCTCCCGCAACTGGCTCACCTGGGATCGCCACTACTGGATCACCGGCATCTCCGATAACGGGTTTCACTGGACCGTCACCACCATCAAATGGCAATGGCTTGGGCGCCTCACCGCTGGTTTTATCACCGCACCCGACGGCACCACCGATGCCATTGTGGAATGCACCGACCTTGAGACTGTTTCAAAGGAACAATTACTGCCCGACCACGGGTTCATCGACATCCTTACGCGCAGCGGAAAAAACCACAAGCTTGAGTTCTGGCGCAATGGCGAATTCCCCTACCTGCATGATGGGAAGTATATGATGAAGGAGGGGATCGGATCGTACAAATTCAACGGAGTTGACGGACTTGGAATGGTTGAGTTCGGTTTTCATGCTGACATGTACAAGGTTTGATCAGGTTCCTGCACGAATTATCCAACGAAGAGGTTGGCGGTAAAGCCCTTGGATTAAAGACACTCCGGGAAATTGGCCTGAATGTGCCGGATGCTTTTGTGATTATTCACCCTGAGTTTAAAATCATCGAGGAGACTTTGCTGAGAAAAAGTCTTGCCCGCTTAGGAGATGGCCCAAAAGCCGTGCGCTCCTCTGCGGTAAGCGAAGACGGGGCCGGAGCCTCCTTTGCCGGGCAGTTCGAATCTTTTCTGGGACTTCAAAACTACAACGACATCTGCGATGCCATTAAGAGATGTATTACTGCAGCAAAGTCTGACAGGGTAAAAGGATATGCCGGAAATATTACCACAGAAGCCGACCTGCGCATTTCTGTAATCCTACAGAATATGGTGGATGCCAAAGTTGCCGGCGTCGTATTTTCAGTCAACCCGGTGAATAACCGCCGCGACAAGATACTTGTCAATGCAGTGGCAGGACTCGGAGAGGAACTCGTGAGCGGAAAGAAAGATGCCCATCATTATGAATTGTACCGCAGCGGGTCGAATATTCAGGCAGAAACAGAGAAAAACGGCACGCTGCTCGATGCCCGCCTACTTCAGGAAATTCTTGAAGGTACAAAAAGGGCAGAATCTCATTACGGACAACCCGTCGATCTTGAATGGGCGATCGACCACAACGAAACCCTGCACTGGCTCCAGGTGCGTCCGGTTACCACACTTCAGTCGGTGCATTACAATGAGCTGGATACCGTGAAAGGTGAAAGCAGCGACATCTGGACGTTGGGCAATATCGGCGAGATGATGCCCGGTGTAGCTACTCCCCTCACCTATTCGGTAAGCGCCGAGGCGATCGACTACGGACT
>CAYHCQ010000089.1:0-14325 GCA_964355115.1 uncultured Prolixibacteraceae bacterium
CGAGCAGGGCAATCTCGGACCGGGTGAGCATGAAATCACGAGGGCCAAGGTGGGCAATCCTGGAAAATATTATGAACTGGTACGCCGAAGCAGCTGTATATGAAACTGTTGCTGTTATTCCGGCACCAATTATCCCATACATCGGGATGAGTATCAATCCGAGTGTGAAGGTAAACACCAGCCCGATTGCCGAGCTGATCGTGTTATGGTAAGGGCGGTTGTAGCCTGCAAAAAAACCACTGAATATCATTGACACGCTAAGCGTAACGATACCTATGCCAAGGGAAGCAATAACGGGGCGGATACCAGCGAAATCAATGCCGAAAAGTGTCTCAAAAACAGAAGCCGGAACAAGGAGCAGAAGTACCAGGGCAACCATGGTTACAATCCATGTGATCTTGGTCATGGTAAGTGTGAGTTTAACGGAGTAGACATCGTCCATCTGATTGGAAATCCTGGAGAAGAGAACCATGGAAATTGAACGGGCAATGAGCCAGAGTCCTTCGGCCATCTGCACCCCTGCAGCAAGAACCCCCACGGCTGAGCGCCCGATGAAGGCATCGACGATATAGAAGCTTAGCCGGTAGTTGAGCTGTTGAAAAATGTTGGCAAACTGGATGTAGGTACCAAACCTGAATATCTCCGCCAGCAGTTGTTTCATGCCGGTAAGTGGCTGTGGCTTCAACAAAGGAAAGAGGAGTATCATGCTGACAATGAATGAGGTCAGGTAGGAAAAAAAGAGGGCCCAAAAGTAGGCTTTCACCTCTCTGAAATCAAGCACAAAGTAACAGGTAAGCAGGATCACAACGAGGGTTACTACCTGAAGCAGATTCAGCAGGTTAAATGAATTAACCTTTTCGAGCCCGAGCAGCAACATGCAATTGACCGAAACAAATGACATGAGCATAGCAAGGAAGAGGATGTGAAAGAGATAACCCTCGGGTATAACCTCTACAAGCGGAAAGATAATTGCCATGAAGTGAAGAAGCCACGTACTTGCAAGGGTAATCAGAACTGTCCAGATATACGCGGGAAGTAACAATTTAAAGGCCCCAACCCGGGGAGCCATGTATATCAATGCCCCTCCGGCAACAAAGTTATTAAAGAGCTGGATGATGGCAACAGCAAGAATGATCAGGCTGATGGTGCCATAGTTTGCAGCTCCGAGATATCGGGTTGTAAGAATCACGACGACAAAGGCCATAACAGCATTTATCAGTCGTGTTCCGATGGTACCCAGGATGTTTTTAAACATTCCGTTTTTTAAACTTATTGATTTTAAGCCTTAGCTGATGCTTAAAAAAATGCCGGTTAAACTGGTATTTTTTTCCGTCAATCAGGGTGTATTTTCCCACTTTGGAAACTGTGTGCAGCCCTTTGCTGAAAGGGCTCCCCTTCGCCGGTTCAAGGACCTCTGCGGGCGTTTCCTCAAATTCATCCGGCGTAAGCTTATCAACCCTGTTAATGACGACCCGGCCTCCATATACACTTGAGCAATCCTGGGCAGGACGATACAAAACACCCTCATGAAGGAAAGGGGTTCCTCCGGGCCGGGTCGACCTGATATCGATTTTGACCGGATTCTGCCTGTGCGGTTTATAGGGGCCGAATAATTCATCGGAGTAATAGAGCTGGAGGTGAGTCCAGGAATGCTTCTTTTCGGTAAAGAAAAGCCACCAATGGTTTTCATGCTTTACCAATGTGGGGTCAATGGCATCAATATCAGACAAGAGTAGCTTCTCCTCAATAAAGGACTCCTCAGAATAATTTCTTCGGTATAAAATAATCAAACCGGAACGGTAAGATTCCGGGATACAATACACTGCCTTTTCATGACAGACAATAAAAGGGTAAGAAAGATGGTCTTTTTCCTCAATTATCCGGATAGGGGCAGAAAAGCTGTCTCGCGTTGAATTCCAGATAATTTCCGAGATGCTTGCTTTCTGGGTCTTATAACTGTAATCTTCGACAAGTATATGGAGCTTCGGACCATCCATAAAACCCATGGGATCAGCAAGATATTTGGTTGCACTAAAAAGCCGGAGCCAGATGATGTCGGAACGGTGAAGCTTTTCCTTCCCGAATATCACCTCTTCGATTGGCTTTTTAATCAGGCCTACATTCCAGATTTCGGCGCGGAATAATTCACGGTAATAGAATTTCAACCTGTTGCGGAAAAGAATGAGCAGGAAAATGATCGTTCTGAAGGTTCCAGGGACCTTATAGATCGGAGCACTTGTGGGGCTGGGCGCTGTAAACCGGTCAGGGTGTAAAATAATCTCATCGGCAACTAAAGCCGGCCACGAGGAGGAGCAGGAGAGCAACTGTTCAAGGTTGCCCTTGTAGGAATGCAGGGTGGTTTTAAGGTATCCCTTTTTCAGCACGATGCCGGCATCAAGTTTTTCGGTGAGGCGCTGCAGGATGGCACCGGAAACAGGATCATCCTTGTATATTTCCCAGAAACCGGCCGGACCTCCGCGGTATTTCATTTCATCATCGTGGTGGAACGACCAAACCCCGTATCTGGCTACAGTAAGAATCTCACCGCGAATGATATTGAAGGCGAAACGGAGGATGAAATCGGGACGGTAGGTTCGTATGGCGGCTACCTCAGCCCCGATGAAATACTCTGAATATCCTTTCTTTTCAACGTGGCAGGCAAGTGTATCGATTTGGGTCAGGTCGCGGGAGAGGTCAACAATCCGCTTGGCATCCGGATCGAACATTGTCCTCATGAGATAGTTGAACAATGATTTTGGAGGGGATGATTTCTTATTCTTGTTTTGCCGTTTCGGTTTACGTACCTTTCTGGCATCGCGGATAAGCAGGACAAGCTGGTGTCCCTTTGCCGACAGGTCGCGGATGGCATCGGCCTGCCATCGCTGAAACTCAGCACCATTGCACATCACCGCATACCTGAGACCGGCTGCAGGCGGGGAGAGTTCATCAATAACTTCCCTCACTGCCATCAGGAAACCTTCTTTGAGTGCACTACCATATGATAAATTTCTGCGATACTTTTACCTACGCAATCCGCCGAAAAACCATCCGGCAAAGTTGTCCGGACTTCCATTCTGTCAAATGATCTGCTGCGGTCAAGCATTTGATCAACAGCCATCAATAGCGCCGTCTCGTCGCCGGGATGAACGAGAAGACCATTGCGGGAATTAACAAGTGTCTCGGCAATTCCGGTACTCGTGGCAACAACCGGAATACCGCATGAAAGGCTTTCGACCACAACTGTCCCAAATGTTTCATAATGGCTTGAAAGTACCGTAAAATCAGCAGTACCCAAATATTCTGCCAGTGATGAAGGCGCTAAGGTCCCCATAAAAAATGCAAAGGTATCAAATATTCCAAGTTCCCTGGCATAATCCTGCATCTCAATGAAATCGGGGCCTTCACCAACAAACCGGCATTCAAAATCCTGTCGTTTCAAAGAGAGGGATCTGAGTACACGTAGAAGTCCTGAAATATTTTTCGATTTATCTTCAAAACACGAGATGTGCAGGAAGGTTTTTTTCTCATTGGCTGCAGGTTTCGGTCGGACAGTAAAAAGCGATGTGTCCACAACATTAGGAATCACCCTGTATTCACTGTTAAAAAGCAGTTGCTGAAGCATGGCAGATTTCAGGTTTTCGGAGACAGGTATCACTATTGCTGCCCTCTTGACAATGAACCGGGTTATCAGTTTGCGCAGGCAGCCGGAATAGGTTCCGTTTTCGGGAAAGTAGCGCGACCAGTGTTCTGAAATCAAAAAAGGAATCCGGAATTTTCGTGAAACCCTCCAGGCAATAAACCCCATCCGGGTAAGAATATGCGCATGCACAACCTGAGGAGCAAACTGACTGATACTGTTCACAGCTTTCATGGCCGCCCTGTAAAACCTGAACATTCTATATATCCCGGAGAAAGGCATGTAGGCAACAGCCGGAACTTTGTAGTAAACCCGCAAAACCCTTACTTCATTCTCCTCGGAGAATTCCACCTCATATTTATTCGGGCATTCCGGATCCGGATGGATATAGATGACGGCAACATCGCAAAATGGAGTCAGAGCCTCGGCCTGTCTCCGAATAAACAACCCTGGCATCGGGTCGTATCGGTGCGGATACCACCTGGGTAAAAAGAGCACCCTTGTTTTATTGCCCATGTGCAGTAGAATTATAACGTTCAATCTCCTTTACGGCATTTTCAAGCCGAACCGGCCCGACCCCGCGGATTATGGCATAGGGTAAATTTCGGACTGTGAGTTCATTTTGATACAGGTCAAAGAGGTTACTTCGCATATGAGGGTGTTCCCTCAATGGATCAAACTCCCAGGGAAGGTCGATATCGCAGAGAAGATAGAGATTAAATTGTTGCTCCCTGATACCTCTGAGTATCCAGGGGTCACATCGCTTATACTTCACTTCGCTCCATATCTTAGTAACAATCAGTTCTGTATCGCAAAAAAAATAGCGACAGGCCTTTGGTTCCATTTCCTGTTCTGCCCAAACCTGGCCCTGGGCAATCTTAAGAATATCGTCCTCATCATAAGGGCGACCCAGTTTTTCGAGATAGGACCGGGCAAATTCAGGAACCCATACTGTATTGTAGTGCCGGGCAAGTTGTTCAGTAAGTAAAGACTTTCCTGTGGATTCAGGTCCGGTGACGGCAATCCTCTTTAGCATTAACGACAGAATATTACATATTTATACGTGGATTCCCGATTTCAGTTTCCTTTTCCAGGCAAGGTATCCAAAGGTGGCAATAATAGTAAAGACAAAGAACTGCAGACTGCTGAACCAGAGTTTTTCATAGGCAAATAATCCTACAGAGATAAAGTCGCCTGCTATCCATAACAGCCAGTTTTCAATCTTTTTCAGGGCAAGGAGCCACATCCCAATGATGTAAATTGAGGATGTAACCGCATCCCATACCGGAATTGTGCTGTCAGTAAAGCGTGATAACAGTGCCCAAAGTACAAAAATGAGACCCGACAAAGCCAACCCATTCAGGATTAGCTCTCTTGCGGTGCAAAATGCAATGGTAACAGACTCACCGCCTTCGCCTTTGCGGGTCCATTTATGCCACCCATATATACTCATTATAAAGTAGAAGAAATTAATTGCCGCATAGGCATACAATCGTGATGAATAGCATATGTAGATGTATATTAAAACATTGACGATACCAAACGGATAGGCAAGCACCTTCTCCTTCATCATGAGCCAAATATAAATTAGCCCAAAAGTAACGGCAATAATCTCAAGTAGTGATGTTTGTACTGCTCCAATAAGGAGAGGAGAGGTAAGATCCATCCGGCAAAGATACGTTTTACACGAAAGGTCATTTTCAATTCCATTGAAATAAAGATTAATTTTGCAATGTTAATACGAGCCAAAGCTCATGATGCACCTTTTCCACAGCCAGCTTCCTTTCATCGTCAACCTCCTTATACTTTTACTGGCTGCCAAAATTCTCGGCGAACTTGCCGAACGGTTCCATCAACCTTCAATGATCGGCGAAGTTATTGCCGGTGTGATACTTGGCCCTTCTGTTTTTAATGCAATTTCCGCACCGGGAGAGATCAAGGTGATTGCTGAACTTGGTGTTTTCATGCTGATTTTGCTTGCGGGTATGGAGATTGAGGTGGAAGAGATCCGGAATTCCATCCGCGGAAAGAACGTATGGATTGCATTGCTCTCCTTCATTATTCCGATGGGCAGCGGAATCCTGATTGGCTTCGGGTTTCATTTCACCAATACATTTACCATTTTCCTTGGCCTCAGCATTGCCATTACGGCACTGCCTGTCAGTATCCGGATATTAATGGACCTTGGCAAACTGAAGACCGACATTGGACAGCGCATCATTTCGGCCGCCATTTTCAACGACATCCTGGCACTTTTCATTCTAGGCATTATACTCGACTTCAACGACACCTCCAAGAACCTTCGCGACCTAACTTTTTCGATCCTTTTTACAGTGTTGAAAGTAACCGTATTTATTGGCGTTCTTCTGGCAGCATACAAACTGTTCAAACTGGCCAAGCGCAAGGTAAATGTCGTCAATCCGAAAATGAACAGTTTTCTGATTTTTCTGCGCGGGAAGGAGTCACTTTTCGCCCTTGTGATATTGTTCGTTCTGATCTTTTCAAGTATCTCTGAATTACTCGGCCTTCATTTTGTGGTGGGGGCATTTTTCGGTGCGATTCTTTTGCCCCGGAGCATGTTCGTAAAACGCGATTTTGAGCGGGTTCAAAGGTCGATATCAGGAATTACAATGGGATTTCTGGCTCCTGTGTTTTTTGCCACCATGGGTATTTCTTTCAACATCGTTTCTATAGACAATCTCCTTCTCCTCACAGTTGTACTTATTGCCTCCTTTTTCAGCAAGATATTCGGCGGGTATTTTGGAGGGAGACTTGCCGGATTTAACAATGCAAAGTCCATTACACTAGGCCTTGGACTAAATGCCCGCGGGATCATGGAACTTGTGATCGCGAACATAGCCTTGCAGAATGGGTTTATTGATGTTTCGATGTTCTCCATTCTGGTCACCATGGCTTTACTAACTACTGTAATAACCCCGTTTTTGCTCAAAGATGCTTTTTCATGGATGGATAAAATGCATAACTCTTCCGGTTGATTTTACATAAAAAAGCATACATTTGCGACCTTTGTAAACAGACAGCAACGCAATGATAGACCTTCTGAATACCCTTCTGGATTTCGTCCTGCACATTGATAAATACCTGCAGGTATGGGTTAGTGACTACCAGGCCCTCACCTACCTGATACTTTTTACAATTATTTTCATGGAGACAGGTTTTGTTGTAACACCTTTTCTGCCAGGCGATTCATTGTTGTTTGCTGCCGGAACAGTGGCAGCGATGGATAACCAGCCGCTCAATGTATTTGTACTGATTATCATCCTGATCGTTGCAGCTTTTTCAGGCGACAATACAAACTACTTTATCGGACGTTTTTTAGGAGGCAAGGTGTATGAAAAAAATTATCGTCTCATCAGGCGGGAATACCTTGATAGAACGCATGCCTTTTACGAGAAGCATGGCGGCAAAACACTCATTATGGCCAGGTTCATGCCAATCATCCGCACCTTTGCCCCTTTTGTTGCCGGCGTAGGTAATATGAAATACCCGCGGTTTCTCACTTTCAGTATTGCAGGCAATATTATATGGGTTGTGCTTTTCATTGCAGCGGGATATTTATTCGGGAATATTCCTTTTGTCAAGAAGAATTTTTCGATCGTAATCGTTACCATTATCTTAGTTTCGCTACTGCCGATGGTTTTTGCAATAATTAAAAACCAGATTGCAAAACGTAAAAAAAACTGACGAAAGATGCGACAATCGGTCCATAAAAGCCACATAAACACAATATCTGCAGCCGGTTTGCTGGTAACGCTGGGCATTATTTACGGGGATATTGGCACCTCTCCCTTATACGTGATGAAGGCGATTGTGGCAGGAGCAAGTTCAATAACACCACCTTTTATCATGGGTGGGTTGTCGTGCATCTTCTGGACACTTACACTGCAGACAACGGTCAAGTACATCATTATTACCCTGCGGGCCGATAACAACGGAGAGGGAGGCATTTTTTCGCTCTTTGCACTGATTCGCAAACGGGCAAAATGGGCCTATATGTTCGCCATCGTCGGAGGATGCACCCTGCTGGCCGACGGAGTAATCACCCCTTCCATTACGATAGTTTCGGCTGTTGAGGGGCTGATCAATATCAACCCACGCATTCCGGTCATTCCTATCGTCATCGTTATCATCACTTTGTTGTTCTTCGTACAGAAGTTCGGAACCAAAGCAGTTGGTGAATCCTTTGGCCCAATTATGTTCATCTGGTTTACCATGCTGGGGGTGCTCGGTTTCTATCAGATCGTTAAACATCCTGAAATCCTGAAGGCATTAGATCCCATTTACGCATTTAACTTTCTGACGAAATACCCACAGGGGTTCCTCCTACTGGGTGCTGTCTTTCTCTGCACAACAGGCGCTGAAGCTCTCTATTCCGATCTTGGCCACTGCGGATTAAAAAACATCCGGATTACATGGATATTTGTAAAGATCTGCCTTCTTCTCAACTATTTCGGACAGGGATCCTGGATTTTACTCAATTCCGATCTGATCTACGAATGGACGAATCCCTTCTTTGCCATAATGCCCAAGTGGTTCCTGGTCATCGGTATATTTATTTCGACAGCGGCTGCCATCATCGCCAGCCAGGCACTAATCAGCGGGTCGTTTACCTTGATAAGTGAGGCCATCCAGCTGAATTTCTGGCCAAAAATAAAAATCAATTATCCCACAAATGTCAAGGGGCAGATGTATATCTCAAGTATCAACTGGATGCTCTATTTTTCTTGTCTTTTCGTGGTGCTCTTCTTCCAGCGCTCATCCAACATGGAGGCGGCCTACGGGCTCTCCATCACCATCACTATGCTGATGACTACCTGTTTGCTGAGCATATATCTTTTCTATAAAAAGGTCCCAATATATGTAATTATCATATTCCTTTGCGTCTACCTCTCCATTGAAGGGTCATTCCTTATAGCCAACCTGAATAAGTTCATGCATGGTGGCTGGTTTACGCTTTTCCTTGGAGGTATCCTGTTCATGATCATGTATGTTTGGTTCAGCGGGCGAAAGATAAAAAACAGCTTCATCGAATTCCTCAAGATTGAACAGTATGTGGATGTGATAAAGGAGCTCAGCAAAGATTTAACGGTTCAGAAATATGCCACCAATCTTGTTTTCCTTACAAAAGCCAACAAGGTAACCGATGTTGAGTCAAAGATTATCTATTCGATTCTCAACAAACATCCCAAACGGGCTGATGTTTACTGGCTTCTTCACGTCGACATTCTCGATGATCCCCATGTGCTGGAGTACAAGATAACTCATATCATTCCGGGAACCTTTATCAAAGTCGACTTCAAGATCGGATTTAAAGTTCAACCCAGGGTCAACCTGTTTTTCCGGCAGGTTCTGGAAGAGATGAGCCGTAAGGAGGAGGTTGACCTTGTAAGCCGTTATGATTCCCTGCGAAAATACCATGTATCTGCCGATTTCCGCTTTGTCGTGATCGATCGTATTCAGAATTACGACTTTGATTTTCCTCCGAAAGAGCAGTTTGTAATGGATCTCTACGCGATTTTCAAGCGTTTTGGCATCTCGGAAGTACGTGCACTCGGACTGGATACAAGCAACGTTACAGTAGAGACAGTTCCACTTTACATCGACAAGGAGATTCCCATCCTGCTAACAAGAAACGATTTCACAAAGCACATGGGGTAATCTGGTTTACCTGCCTCTGTTTTTCCGTTCAAAGGACTTCATGGCAGCAGCTACGAGATCGGGGGTGTCGAGGCCATAAGCCTTCAGCAGTTCTTCCGGTTTGCCGCTTTCTCCAAAGGAGTCATTAACGGCTATCATCTCCAAAGGTACCGGTAAATTTCGGGCCAGCAACTGGGCAATGCTGTCACCGAGTCCGCCGTTCCGCATGTGCTCTTCGGCAGAAACGGCACATCCTGTCTTTTTCACGGACTCAATGACGGCTGCTTCATCAAGGGGTTTGATGGTATGAATATTAATCACCTCTGCACTGATACCTTTTTCTGCAAGGGCCTTGCAAGCCTCCAGGGCAATCCATACGAGGTGACCCGTTGCAAAAATTGAAACGTCGGTTCCTTCGTTCAGCAGCAACGCTTTCCCAATTACGAATTCCTGCGCAAGATCGATAAAATTGGGCCACTTTGGCCTGCCAAAACGGAGATAAACAGGCCCCTGGTGCTTTGCAATGGCGAGAGTGGCAGCTTTGGTCTGATTGAAATCACAAGGGTTGATCACGGTCATTCCCGGGAGCATCTTCATCATTCCGATGTCTTCCAGATTCTGGTGGGTGGCACCATCCTCCCCGAGAGTCAGTCCGGCATGAGAGGCACATATCTTCACATTCTTGCCGGCATAGGCAACTGATTGACGGATCTGGTCGTACACCCTGCCTGTTGAAAAGTTGGCAAATGTACCGGTGAAGGGTATCTTCCCACCGATTGTAAGTCCGGCGGCCATACTGATCATATTGGCCTCGGCAATGCCACACTGGATAAACCGTTCGGGAAAATGCTTTGCAAAAGCATCCATCTTCAGCGACCCGGTAAGGTCGGCGCAAAGAGCGACAACATCGGGATTTTGTTTTCCCAGTTCAAGCAATCCTTCTCCAAAACCCGAACGGGTATCTTTTGAGCCGCTGTTGATGTATTCCTTCATCTGTGTTTTATGTTTTAAATTTCTTTTTCAGAACCCAAAAAGACAATCAGTTAGGATATAATTTCAGGTTCAGCGTCTGGCCCGGTTCAATTTTAAATTCTTTCTCTATTGTATAAGAGGCCTTGTTTGAATATTTCGACCGGAAGACTATCGTGTATGACCCGGGTTGAAGATAAAGAGTCTCCTGCATTTGCTGGTTATCGCGGAAATTGTACAACCACTCCAGTCCGTTCTTCCCTTCAAGGTACAAGCTGCCGTAACCATTGGTCGATTTCTGAATTACTGCAATTCCCGGGAGAGGTATTTCAACTGTAGTAGTGTGACTCTGCTGAATATCGATATCATAAACAGAAATTCTTGGCATGCAGAGTATCTCAGCATCATATTTTCCTGTTAGGTACTTCTCCACCTGGTCGAACTGTTGCACATTGACAGTTTCACTCGTACCCTGTTTCCGGATCACACAGGGGAGGTATTTGAGTGAGGCATTTCCCGTTGCCTTGAACATCAGGAACCCCTGGGGCACATCAACGCCGATGGTAGTGTGCTTGCCAGGAGTAAGCTTCACTGTATCTTTCCTGACCGGCGGAATGGAATGTACGACAATGTCGTACGTAACCAGCGGGTCGATATCGAGGGTATCCGGCAGCCCTTTGGCATTGAATGAGTGGATGAAATTATATTTTACCAGTCCGGAGAAATTATCGTAAAAGGTCATGTTAACGTTCGTCTCGGTGGGCTTTCCATAAGCATCGAGAAGATTTACCTGGGCAGATGTGGGGTTGAGGGTACGGGAGATAATCACCTTCAATGCATTCCGAAACTCTTTCTCATTCGATGCATCGAAATAGGTGCCCACACATTCGAACTGCTCCCTGAAATCCTTTCCAATACCGATGATAAATGGTTTAAGCAGGATCCCCTTTTTCTGCAGTTCGAGCGAAACTGCGCAAGGATCACCGCCACACTCCTCAAGACCGTCGGTGATCAGAATGACAATATTGCGGCAATTGTCGCAGGGAGGAAAATCCCTGGTCGCCTGAGAAAGTGAATATGCGATCGGAGTGGTTCCCTTGGGAATGGTAGTTTTCAACACATGCTTGATCCTGTTGACATTGTCTTTGCCAAACGGCACTTCAAGCCGGGTATCGTTGCAATCCTGCGGAGGAAACTGTTTCTGATGACCATACATTCTGAGAGCGAGCTCCAGGTTTGGCTGGGTTTTCAGACTGTCGAGCATGGCCGAGAACATTTTAACGGCAATGTTGAACTTGGTATCACTCTGCCAGCGGCCAAACATGCTTTGCGAGGCATCAAATACAAACAGGATCCGGGTTGTAGGTTTTGGTTTTTCGTGGTTTGCAGGTACCTGTCCCAGACAGCCCAATACTGCAATGATAATAAAACAACCTAGGATGAACGATCTTTTAATCATCAGTAATCTCCTAATGTCTCTGCTAACTGAGCCAGTGCCTTGGCAGTCTGTTCGTCGGTTGGAGGAACCCCGTGCCATTCGTGGTTGTCGATCATAAAATCAACACCATAGCCCATGTGTGTCGTCATGATAATAACCACCGGTTGGCCCTGGCCCAGGAACCAGAGTGCCTTTTTCAGCGTACCAACCACCTCGGTCATGTCGTTCCCATACATCTCAATAACCTTCCATCCAAAGGATTCAAACTTGGCCGTAAGATCTCCCAATGGAAGCACATCGTCAACCGGACCATCTATCTGTTTGCCATTGTAGTCAATAACGGCGATCAGGTTGTCGATCTTATGCGCCGCTGCAAACATAATTGCCTCCCAGTTCTGTCCCTCTTCGAGTTCTCCGTCGCCCAGAAGACAGTAAACATGATGTTCGTCGTTGTTCATTCGCTTTGCCATGGCTGCACCAATTGCAACTGAAAGGCCCTGCCCGAGTGAACCTGATGCCATCCTGATGCCAGGCAGCCCTTCTGCTGTGGCAGGATGTCCCTGCAGCCGTGAATGAAGTTTTCGGAAAGTGCTCAGTTCACTGACGGGGAAGTATCCATACCTGGCCAATACGCTGTACCACCCTGCCGAAAGGTGTCCGTTGGAGAGGAAGAAGATGTCTTCATCACGGCCATCCATATTAAACTTAGCTGCGTCGGGCTGCATGATTTTAAAATAGAGGGCGACAAGAAAATCGGCGCTCCCCAGCGGGCCTCCGGGGTGACCTGAAGCTGCCGCGTTTACCATGCGGACGATATCGCGCCGCACCTGTGATGAAATCCTCTCTAATTCCTCTATTGTACGCATGAAAACTGTTTGATTATTCGTTACTTTTCAGATTTCAAAGATAGTTGATAAAGCCGGGCAGGCCGGTTTATGTTAATAAATATGGATAAGATTTACCCGGGGTGTCAACCTTTTTAGTTCTTTTGCGTTTGTTTACTGACCCCTTCCAAGATGAATAAAGTTCTTGCCGGATGTTTTCTGTTTTTAATCCTTGTTTGCCCGGGCAGATCCGCTGTTATGTCCGACTCTGTATGGGTCGATTCAGTTTTCCGGTCCCTTACTCCTGAGCAGCGCATTGCCCAGTTGATGGTCGTGAGGGCATGGGCCTGGAAGGATGCTGTTTATGATGACAGCCTCACCGCCATTATAACAAAATACAATCCGGGCGGTATCTGCATTTTCAGAGGTACCCCGATTCACCAGGCTCAGCTTACCAACCGCCTTCAGATGTGTACGCAAACACAGCTGCTCATTTGCACCGACGCGGAGTGGGGCCTTGGGATGCGCATGGACAGTGCTTTTTCGTTTCCACGGCAGATGACTCTGGGGGCCATTGTGAATGATTCCCTTATTTACCTCATGGGAAGGGCGGTGGCCAGGGACTGCCGGCGAATGGGAATACAAATCAACTTTGCCCCGGTTGCCGACATCAACAATAACCCGCTGAACCCTGTGATTGGATTCCGCTCCTTCGGGGAGGAGGGCAAGGCTGTTGCCCGAAAAGCAGTCCTTTACATGCAGGGGATGCAGGACGGCGGAATCATGGCCACAGCGAAGCACTTCCCCGGACATGGTGATACCGACTCCGACTCACACCTCACCCTGCCGTTGATTAACCACTCCTCTGAACGAATGGATTCGGTTGAGCTATATCCTTTTAAGGTGTTGATCAAAGCCGGGGTGCAAGGGGTGATGATCGGTCATTTATATGTTCCCTGCTACGATACGGCAAAAAACAGCGCCACAACCCTTTCATTCAATGTGGTTACCAGGTTGCTTAAAGAGAAACTTGGATTCAAAGGGCTTGTCGTAACAGATGCCCTTGACATGCAGGGTGTTACAAACTACAACAAACCTGGAGATATAGAGGTGAAGGCACTTCAGGCGGGGAATGACATTCTGCTTCTGCCCAAACACCTCGATAAAGCCATTGCCGGGATAAAAGCCGCAGTCGACAGCGGCACCATCTCACAAGTGGTCATCGACCAGCGTTGCCGCAGGATTTTACAGCTTAAGTATTCAATGGGGTTGAATCACAGGCAGGAAGTTGACATTGCAAACCTGGTGTCAGATCTCAATCCTCCGTCGTCAATGGCCCTTCGTGAAACCATGGTGAAAGAGTCGGTAACGCTGGTAAAAAATGAGATCAGTATTGTTCCTCTTACAGGTCTTGATCGCCGGAAAATAGCCGTATTATCGATTGGCGATACGATTCTTACGCCCTTCCAGAAGATGGCAGGCAGATACTGTGCAACAGCCAATTACAATCTACCCCGCAAATTCAGCCAAGCTGCGGCCGACAGTCTGACACGAATCCTGTCAGGGTACGATATAATTGTGGCTGGTCTTCATGGGATCAGCAGCGGTGCCGACAGTTTTGCATTAACCCGGCCGACACTGCGGATGGTCGATACGCTTACCAGGACCAACCGAACCATCCTGGCACTTTTCGGCACCCCTTATGCCCTGAATCTTATTCCAGGCAGCTCCAGGCCGGAAGCCATCGTAGTAGCTTACCAGGACAACCCTTCCGCTCAGGAGTCAACGGCGGAGGTGGT
>CAYHCQ010000090.1:0-14228 GCA_964355115.1 uncultured Prolixibacteraceae bacterium
CAGAAGGCAGCCCGATCACCGACCCGGTGCGTATTCTCGACCGTGGTAACGGTGTTCAGCCTTACCTGGTTGATCCCTCAAACAAAACCCTCACACCTGCCGTTTTCAAGGACTATGAGCCGCAGACCAACTGGATGCCCCGTATCTCATTCTCCTTCCCGATTTCCGACGACGCCTTGTTCTATGCCCATTACGACATCCTGACCCAGCGTCCCTCATCGGGAGAAGTACAGATAGACCCGATATCCTACTATTTTATCGATGTAACAGGAAGTGCTGGAACGATCAACAACCCTGCTCTTTTGCCCGAGAAGACCATTGACTATGAGTTGGGTTTTCAGCAGAAGATCAACAATGCCTCTTCACTGAAACTTGCTGTTTTTTATCGGGAAATGCGTGACCAGATTCAGCAGTACCGGCTCTCTGGTGCCTATCCCAAAACATATTACTCCTATACCAACATCGACTTTGGAACAGTAAAGGGGTTAACCCTCACTTATGACCTGCGCCGTACCGGTAACGCCCGCGTTCGTTTCAATTACACGCTGCAATTTGCCGATGGTACAGGATCCGACCCGAATGCTGCAAGCACAATCATCCGTACCGACCAACCCAACCTTCGTACGCTTAACCCATTGAATTTCGACCGCCGTCACCAGTTCAACATCAGTATCGACTACCGCTGGGGCAGTGGCAAGGAATATAACGGACCGGTCATCAACCGCAAGAAGAACAACAAGGCACCCGTGCAGGTTCTTTCGAACTTCGGCGGCAACGTTACCATCACCGGAGGTTCGGGAACACCTTACACAAAGACCAGCACCGTTCTTCCTTACGGTGCAATGGGCCCCATCAAAGGTTCTATCAACGGAGCCCGTCTTCCCTGGCAGTTCCTGCTCAACTTCCGCCTCGACAAGGATTTCAACTTTGCGCTCAACAAGAAGAAAATGGGGACCATCAACGCTTATATTGAATTTTCGAATCTGTTGAACACGAAAAATGTTACTTCTGTGTATCCGGCAACTGGCAGTCCCACCGATGATGGTTTCCTTACCGCACCCGAATGGCAGAATGCAATCAGTCAGCAGGTTGATCCCCAGTCCTTCCGTGACCTTTATACGATTCAGATGGAAAATCCTGGCAATTATAGCTCACCGCGCACGATCAGGTTGGGTGTTATGTTTAACTTCTAAATGGGTATAAACAAATGGTAACGAGAAGAAATTTCGGATTGACAATAAATAATACAACTATGAAAAATATACTTCGCTTTTTAGTGATTGGACTCTGCTGCTTGTTGATCAGCAATACAATTTGGGCTGAGGAAGTTCACAACGGCACCAAAAACTCCAATACCATCAAGTCGGTGGCTGCCGGCTGTGAATCTGGTTCACAGTATAAATATCTGGATATTAATAACGTCCGGACACTGATCTATTCCTATGGCAACGGGTGGTTCCTTGAAAATGGCGAGTATGAGATCCCGAAAGGCTCGAAAAAAACCTCCATGTTCTCTTTCTCGCTGTGGATCGGTGGTATAGATATCAATAACAACCTGAAACTGGCTGCCTACCGTTATGGTCAGGGAGCCTCCGGATCCGCCCACACGAAGAACGACTTCTGGCCCGGCCCGCTCACCATCGACGGAACCGCTGCTGTGGATGCTGAAACCTGCTCCAAATACGATAAGCTTTTTACCATTACCCGCGCGGAAGTTCAGGAGTTCCTTGCCTGGTGGGATAACAAAGCTGAATATCCGGAATATGAGATTCCCAAATCGATCATCGACTGGCCTGCTCATGGCGACCGTTCGAAACAACAGGCTTATTATCTTGCGCCATTTTATGATAACGACGGAGATGGAACATATAATCCCCAGGAGGGCGATTATCCCTACTATGATCTTGCAAATAAACTCTGCCCGAAGTTCCTGAAACCCGGCGAACGTGTTGCACGTGCCAAACTGCGCAACGGCGAAGCCGACGATACCCTGGGTATCCTGGTCGACCAGGTACTTAAAGGCGACCAGACCCTATGGAGTGTGTATAACGATAAAGGAAATTCCCATACCGAAAGTAACGGTGAACCCATCGGAATGGAGATCCGTTCGCAGTACTTCGCATTTGCCACGAACGACGAAATCAACAACATGACCTTCTATTCCTATGAGGTAATTAACCGGTCAACATACACCCTTACCGGCACCTACTTCAGCCAGTGGGTCGATCCCGATTTAGGTTACGCAAACGACGACTATGTGGGATGCGATGTTAAACGTGGTCTCGGTTATTGTTACAACGGTACACCCATCGACGGTACCGGACAGTTCTATGCATACGGGGCTCACCCTCCTGCAGTGGGTGTCGACTTTTTCCAGGGTCCTTATATGGATGGCGACCAGCGCGATAACCCCAAGTTCACAGGGGATTGTAGTATCTTATCAAGCGAATATCCACTCGATCAGATGGCAATTAATGGTGCAGCTTCCGGGTATGGCGATGGAATTATTGACAATGAACGTTACGGGATGCGCCGCTTTGTTTATCACAACAACAGCAATGCCGGGGTTCCCAACTATATGACCGACCCAACGTATGCTCCGGAATATTACCTGTTTCTCAGGGGTATCTGGAAGGACAATACCAAAATGGCGTACGGTGGAAATGCCAACCGTTCTGCCGGCGCCTATGGCCCCGATTGCGAGTTTATGTTCCCCGGCGATACCGACCCCTGCGACTGGGGTACAGGCGGACAACCGCCCAACGGGCCAAAATACTGGGATGAAATCACTGCCAAGAATAACCCTCAGGACCGCCGCTTTATGCAGTCGGCCGGACCTTTTACCCTGAAACCGGGTGCATGTAACTACATTACTGTAGGTATTCCCTGGGCACGTTCGGTGTCGGGAACTCCCAAAGAATCTGTCGAGCTTCTCCGTATTGTCGACGACAAATGCCAGAGTCTGTTCGACAACTGTTTTGCCGTACTCAACGGGCCAAATGCTCCCGACCTTACCATCGAGGAGACAGATGGCGAGTTGCTGGTTTACATCTCTAACCGCAGAACCAATGATAAAGGCAATAACTACCAGGAAAAATATGTAGAGTTTGATCCCAATATTCCGAATCCTGACACATTGAGGCCGCGTAATGACTCTTTGTATCATTTTGAAGGTTACCAGATCTACCAGTTGAAAGATGCAACGGTATCTGCAGCAGATATTGATGACCCCAGCAAGTCACGCCTTGTGGCCCAGTGCGACATTCAGAACCTCGTGAAGAAACTTGTCAACTGGAATTACGATCAGAATCTGGGAGGCAATGTCGGACAGGTTATGGTTGATGGCGCCGACCTTGGAATAGGTCATTCCTTTGTATTTCGTAAAGATATGTTTGCTACAGGCGACGAACAGCTGATCAACCACAAGCAGTATTACTATGTGGCCATCGCCTATGCCTACAATGAATTCAAGAAATATAATCCAAATGAAGTCACCGGTCTCGACGGGCAGAAAAAACCATATCTCAGAGGCCGCAGCAACATCAAGGTTTACACTGCCATTCCTCATATCCCCGTCGGACAGATAATCCGTTCAGCCTATGGCGAGAGCCCGATCATCACACGTATTCAGGGCCAGGGAAATGGTGGCGTCATCCTGATGCTGTCGAAAGCTACAAGGGATGAGATTCTTTCTAAACAGCCTGCCGATTCGCTGACCAATCCTTATGGTGGCCCCGGCTACCCGATCGCGTATAATCCCACCTATCTCGAAAACAGTGGGCCGCTCCGGGTGAGGGTTGTTGACCCTCTGAATGTTGTCAACGGTGAGTACACTGTGAAGTTCGACAGCATGGTAAAAGGTCCGGCTGGGAATCCTTTCGCCAATACAAAGATACAGTTTGGGAAATGGACACTTACCGACAACAATACCGGCCAGGTTTACAGGTCCGATACCACTACAATCTACCCCTATGAGCAGTTGTTCCTCGACCTTGGGCTGGCTTTGACCATAAGCCAGGTTATGA
Organism: uncultured Prolixibacteraceae bacterium; assembly: GCA_964355115.1. Lineage (GTDB taxonomy): Bacteria > Bacteroidota > Bacteroidia > Bacteroidales > FEN-979 > JANXZO01. The sequence goes on from CAYHCQ010000090.1 coordinate 4,026, forward strand.
ATGCCGGCGATACGATGGCCAATGGTGCACGGTACGAAAACAATGGGCTTTTGTGGGCGCCTTCCGCCATTTACCAGGACAGCACAAAGCCCTGGCTTGGAGGGGTTACTGATAACGATGTTCCTGCATCACCATTTAACTGGATCAGATCCGGGACATATAAAGGTGCTGGACCCGGTGAGAAATACAGCGACTGGAACATGCTTATCGACAAACCGTATGACCCGAATAAAAATTTCCAGAAGATCCAGATCGGTACCTGGGCTCCTTATGCAATGACGGCCGGTTCAGATGCAGGCAGAAGTCCTGAAAATCCGATGGGACCCGCCTTCAGCAAGCAATCAAAAGGATATGCGGCATTGTCTAATCTCAATAGTGTGGATATCGTGATGACTCCTGACAAGAACTTATGGACACGTTGTCCGGTTATGGAACTTTGTCCCGATACGAACCTTTCAGAAGGACATGCGAAAGCCTTTGATTTCCGCAGAGCAGCCTCGGTAAATGCTTACGGCGAAACCGGGAAATCGAGTACAAATCCGCTTGAAAACTCTAATTATTTAGGGGAAACCGGCATGGGCTGGTTCCCTGGTTATGTAATCAATGTGGAAACCGGCGAACGACTCAACATAATGTTTGCAGAGAACTCCTGGCTGGTTGCCGACAATGGCCGCGACATGATCTGGAATCCAAGTTCAAGGGTAGTTGATGCAGCCGGAAGACCCGTATTCGGAGGTATGCATTATGTCTATATCTTAGGCCACAAGTACATTACGGAAACCTTTTTGGAATACCCGGCTTACGATGGAGGAGTGTATTTTAAGAATAAGGTATCAACCGGCGGAAATTCCGTCAAAGACTTCGCCTTCGGAACTATTTTATACACGGGCATTCCCCTTTCTGTTCCGGGTCAGCAATGGCTGAGCAACCAGGTCACCATTTATATCCGGGTTTCAAAGCCATACCAGCGCTACTATTCGGTACCTCTGCCGGCGGGTTCAACAGATACATTGAACCGTAACTATCCGGTTTATACGTTTAATACCTCCACGATCTCAACTACCAAGGAGGATCCCACAAAGGCAACTACGGATCTGGATCTGATCAATGTCGTTCCGAATCCATATTATGCCTATGACGATTATGAAAGGAACCAGCTTGACAATCGTATAAAGATCGTTAACCTGCCCACCAAGTGCACAGTTACCATTTTCGATATGAGCGGTACATTGATCCGCCAGTATGTGGTTGATAAGTCCGGTATACCGGAACCCAGGTCATCAACAGCAGGGTTAAATACCGATGCAAAGACCTCCATCGACTGGGATCTCAAGAACTTCAGCGGCATTCCTATTGCCGGGGGAGTCTACCTGATCCATGTGAAAGCAGATGGACTTGGCGAACGTACATTGAAATGGTTCGGAATATTGAGGCCTGTTGACTTGAACGCATTATAATGGTTTATACGATTCATAACATGATAACAACAAAAAATTCAAGGATTATGAAAAAAATATATAGCTGCTTCATCGCAATATTCTTGATGGGATTGGTTATCGTTCCGCTGGATACGGTTACAGCCGGGAACAAGGACAGATCAGGGCAGGCTGGTGCTTCAGAACTGCTGATCAACCCCTGGGCGAGAAGCTCAGGTTGGGGCGGTGTGAGTACCTCATGCGGACAAGGGCTGGAAGCGCTGTTCACCAATATCGCTGGGACCGGGTTCACAAAAGGTACAGAAATCATATTCTCCTATACCAATTGGCTCAAAGGCTCGGATGTAAGTCTCATGGCTTTTGGTTTAAGCCAGAAGCTGGGAGCACACGGCGGGGTATTGACGGTGGCGATCATGAGTATGAACTTTGGTGAAATTAACATCACCACCACAAGTTCTCCTCAGGGAGGTTTAGGAACCTTTAAACCCAGCTACATGAACATTAACCTGGGCTATGCAAAAGCCTTCTCAAACAGTATTTACGGCGGTATAAACATCAAGATCATCAGTGAATCGATCTCGGATGCCAGTGCTACAGGAATTGCGCTTGATGCAGGTATTCAATACGTGACCGGGGAAAAAGAGCAGATAAAGTTCGGCATCGCCCTGAAAAATGTCGGAGCCCCCATGCAGTTCAGCGGAGACGGTCTCTCCTTCCGCGGGGTAATACCAAGTCATGGGAATGACAACGAACAGTTTACTGTTGAGCAGCGTTCGGCTGACTATGAATTGCCCGCCACCCTTCGCATTGGTGCCTCATACGACTTCCTTATCGGGGAGATGCACCGCATCACACTGGCCGGAAACTTTGCCTCCAATTCTTTCACCAAGGATCAGTTCTCTCTTGGCCTTGAATACGGTTTAAAGTATTATTTCATGGTCAGAGCTGCCTATACATACCAGGATGGGATGTTTAACAGCAGTGCAGCCGAACGTGGTACCGTGTTTACGGGCCCAAGCGCTGGTTTCACGGTTTCTGTTCCGTTCAACAAGGAAAAAGAGACAGGTATTGGAATCGACTACTCGTATCGTGCTACAAACCCCTTTGCAGGAACACACAGCGTTGGCTTAAAACTTAACTTTTAATCGCGCGCCGGAAAATTTTCTTTAACTTCGTTACTTAGTGCATAAGGACCCTTACAAAGGGTCTTTTGCCTTATTATAACACCAAATTTACCGCCCATGTCGGACATAAAATATTATACCCCGGAAGGTCTTGAAAAGCTGAGGGAAGATTTGCATCGTCTTGTTTCTGTTGAGCGTCCTTCTGTTTCTAAACAGATCGCCGAAGCTCGCGATAAAGGTGACCTGTCGGAAAATGCCGAGTATTCTGCCGCAAAGGAGGCCCAGTCGATGCTTGAACTGAAGATATCCAAGCTGCAGGATGTGGTCAGCAACGCCCGTCTTATTGATGAACGCAAACTCGACAACACCAAGGTGCTTATTTTTTCCACAGTCAAGCTAAAAAATACCCAGAACGGGGCAATGATGAGCTATACACTTGTGCCCGAAAATGAAGCTAACATCAGGTTGGGCAAGCTCTCAGTAAGTTCACCCATTGCCAAAGGATTGCTGGGTAAAAGTCTCGGTGATAAGGTTGAAATTACGATCCCTGCCGGCAGCATTGCTTTTGAGATCATTGAAATAACCCGGTTAAACAGTTAATTATGGCAACAATATTTACCCGGATAGTCAATGGAGAGATTCCCTGTTACAAGGTAGCAGAGAACGAAGATTATCTTGCCTTCCTTGATATCAATCCTCTTCAGGAGGGACATACCCTGGTAATCCCTAAAAAAGAGGTCAACTATATCTTTGATGTTGATGATGAACTCCATGCCGGCTTGTGGAACTTTGCAAAAAAAACAGCCAGGGCAATTGAAAAAGTTGTTCCCTGCCAGCGCATCGGGGTTACAGTTATCGGACTGGAAGTGCCGCATGCACATATTCACCTCATTCCCCTGAAAACCATGTACGATATGGACTTCAGGAAACCCAAACTGTCTTTCACACCAGAACAGTTTATGGAAATTGCAGCGAAGATATCCAACGAAATCAGTAGGCCCTGACGTTCCTTCCCTCAATATAGTTGATAAACGCCCGGTTCACCACCTTGTTGCCGCCGGGTGTGGGATAGTCGCCGGTAAAATACCAGTCGCCTGTGTGGTTGGGGATGGCTTCATGCAGATCCTCGATGGTTTGATATATAATCTGGACCTTTGCATTACAGGTGGCTGGTGTGAGAAGTTCTGAGATCTTTTCTGCCACACGTTCCGCTGTGAAGGGTTTATAGATATCCTTCACATGGTTAACGATCTTCTCCTTCGAATAATTCTCCTGTGCCTTTGTCTTAAGGTAAACTTCGTTGATGATGTGTTCCTGGTGAGTTTCTCTCAGCAACTCGATGGCTGCTCTGAAGGCGATGAAATCAGTGATCCTCGACATGTCGATCCCATAGCAGTCGGGATAACGGATTTGCGGGGCAGATGAGGCAATGATTATCTTTTTCGGGCCAAGCCGGTCGAGAATGCGGAGAATGCTCTGCTTCAGGGTTGTTCCACGTACGATTGAATCGTCGAGGATTACCAGGTTGTCAATTCCCTTCCGGATACTTCCATAGGTAATGTCGTAAACATGGGCAGCCAGGTCGTCGCGCTGAGAGTCCTGCGTGATGAACGTACGCAGCTTCACATCCTTTACCGCAACTTTTTCGGCCCGTGGTTTTAGTTTAAGGATTTCTCCAAGCAGTTCCGGGGTCAGCTGTTTGCCGGCTTCCATGATCCTTTCTGCTTTGATCTTATCGCAGAAGCTTTCGACCTCCTCGATCAAACCATAATAGGCATCAATGGCCGTGTTGGGGATGTACGAGAAAACAGTATTCTGAAGATCGCATTCAATTGCTTTCAGTATTGCAGGCGTAAGGTTTTTCCCCAGCCGTTTCCGCTCACGGTAAATCTCTTTATCTGTACCCCTTGAGAAATAAATTCGCTCGAAAGAGCAGGATCTCTTGGTGTCTGGTTTGCGGAACTCCTTCTCTGTGACCCGGCCATCTCTTTTTACGATCAGGGCATGTCCGGGTTTGAGCTCATGAACAGTATCGAAGGAAACATTCAGGGCAGTCTGGATCACCGGCCTTTCGGAGGTAACAACCACGATCTCCTCGTCCTTGTAATAATATGCAGGACGGATTCCCGAAGGATCGCGCATCACGAATGAATCGCCATGGCCGAACATTCCGGCTATAACATAGCCGCCGTCCCACAATTTGGCCGACCTGCGTAGGATTTTCTGAACATTCAGATTGCGTGCGATCTCGTAAGTAATAGCACGTTTGTCGAACCCCTTCTGTTTGAATTTCTGATAAAGCTCTTCATTCTCCTCATCGAGAAAATGGCCCATCTTCTCGAGAATGGTAATCGTGTCGCTTGTTTCAACCGGGTACTGCCCAAGGTCGATGAGCTTTTCGAACATCTCATCAACATTTGTGAGGTTAAAATTCCCGGCAAGGACGAGGTTTTTGGTCATCCAGTTATTCTCACGAACGAAGGGGTGTATGGCAAGAAGGTTGTTTTTGCCAAAAGTACCATAACGGAGATGCCCGAGATAAAGCTCTCCCAGCATCTCCACATTGTATTTTAGCCATTGAACATCATTAAACCGTTGCGGATTTCTGTCCTCTATCTCTTTCAGCCCTTTTCCAACCTTACCGAAAATTTCCTGAAGCGCATTGCCTGCATTTGACCGCACCCGGTTGATGAACCTGTTGCCCGGCTCCAGGTCGAATTTAATAGTTGCAATGCCCGCACCATCCTGTCCGCGGTTATGCTGCTTTTGCATGAGCAGGTGCAGCTTATTGAGGCCGTAAAAAGCAGTACCGTACTTCGCGAGGTAGAATTCGAGCGGTTTTAGGAGCCGCACCATGGCGATACCGCATTCATGATGGATGTAATCGCTCATCTGAGGTGTCTGGTTTGGGCTGCAAAGTTACAAATTATTTGCGATTGCAATGCAACCTGATAAGACGCTCAGCCCTTGAATTTCCCATCACAGCAGCTTTTTGCCAGTTGGCGCAGGCCGAATCTTTTTTGCTTTGCAGGAAAAATGCAGTACCGCGGCCGAGCCAGGCATCGCTGTACAACGGGTCGATTTCCAGGATCCTGTCAAAATCGGCGAAGGCTGCATTGAAATCCTTTAATTCCGTTGCTAAGATGATCGCCCGGTTATTCAAAGCTCTTACATAGTCTGGTTTCAGCTCAATGGCCCTGGTGAGATCAACGATTGCACTGTGTACGCTGCCCAGCCTGTACTTCTCGTTGCCTGAATTGTAAAATCGGATCGCTTCCGTACAGCCGGGTGAAGTAAAAACTGAGCTCGCCTGGAGGCGGAAATATGCCTTATGCTGACGTTCTATAAGCAAATAATCGACAGGCATGTAAAATCCTTTCGCCCATGCAATAACACCTCCCCCGGCCGCCGACTCCCCAACGACGGGAAGTTCGGTAATTTCTATTGACTGAACCCCCATGGCATATCCCGGCCGGGCATAAACGGCCGCTATCCCGTCAATATAGATCAGCCTCCATTCGGCCATCCCGGCCAGTTGCAGTGTCCAGGGATAGTAGGTGAGGTAGTTGTAGACCACAAGATCAGGGTGGTGCCTCCTCACCAGGCCTGGCAAGCCGTTATACCAGCTGTCGGTGATTTCTTTGTAGATTTCCTCCTGCATGACTTCCAGCCGGCCATCGATAAATACCGGTTGTTTCAACTCCCAGGACAGCCATCCTCCGAAACCAATACTGTTCAGGATGCGTCCGCTGAGCTGGTTTTCGATCAGGAAGTTCACAACCTTTAGAGGCTGGCGTGCGGTATCAATTCCAATGCCGGTCTTGTTGAAGGAGTTGTTTTTCATGTACCAGGCATCTGTGGCAACCCGTGGTATCAGCAACAATGCGATGACGGCAAGGCCGGCAGCAACAAACCTGCCGGCAGGGGCGAATGACCGCACAGAGAGCTCACTCGCAGCCACCGACCATACAGGAATCGCAATCAGCACAAAAAGTGGAATGTTGCGGATCGAAACGAGGGCTAGAAGGGAAAAGACAAGTATAAGCAGAAGTTCATGAAAGGCGCGTTTGCGAAAGGTGAGAAGAATAAGTATGTAAACCGAAATCAGCAGGGAAAGAAACAGGTAGTCTCGCAGAACAAAATGTGATTGTCTGAAAAATGGGATAAACTCCTGAATATGCTGATTGAAGATGTTGTTTGGGTTGAACCTTGTGGCCAGTCCGAAGGGGAAAAGAAATCCCTTGATGAAATAGGGATTGGCAAGACATATTGCAGTAGAGATAAAGACCCAAAAAACGATTTTTCTGTCAATCTTCCGATCCCGGCGCCAGATACTTAGACAATAGGCAATCCCGGCAAACAGTCCCAGGATAAACAGCCCGTGCATGTTGCACCATAAAAGTTGTATCAGCGGAAGCATGAACAGTAAATTCTTCCGTTGGTGAAAATAGAGATCCAGAACGAGCAGGGATGCGGTAAGAAAGACAAATGAAAGGAGTTCCGGGTGAGGACCGAAAGAGGGTTCGATGATGAGGATGGAGGTCAATAATCCTGAACATGCCAGGCCTGGACCCGCCTGCAGAATCTTCAGCCGCCGGAGCAGAAGTAACAAAAGAGCTATCGTTATAACAGATACCAGCACTGATATCCCTTTGTATCCGGCAATGCGGAATAAACAATACAGGGTTGCCTGAAAGAACCAGTGAATATCAATGTAGTCGTGGTTTGAAACCGTATAGGTAGAGAGGTCTTTTTCGGGAACTGCATGATGACTTATGATCCATTCGCCATATCTGAGATGAAAGCCAAGGTCTGGATCGGAAAGCAGCCGCATCGAAAAAAAGCCACCCAGGAGGATGACCAGAAGAAGGGGAACTGTTCGGCGGGAAAGGTATCGGCTTGTTAAAGAGTGCAGTATCATTGGCTTTGCGCGATGGCAGATCAGGAATTAAATGTATTAAGAAATGGTTTGTTTTGATGGCCAAACCAACCTAATTTTGACGAACCGTAAGAAACAAACGATGATATGCCTGATTGAGCCGGCAACCTTCCTCAAACGATCGGCAACTACTCCTGTAATTGATGTGCGTGCACCGGTTGAATTCCGCCAGGGACATATTCCGGGGGCTGTCACCATACCTCTTTTCGACGATAAAAACCGGGCTGCTGTTGGTACATTATATAAGAATGAAGGTCACGATGCAGCAGTTGAATTGGGCTATGAACTTGCCAATCCGCTCAGGGATCACTACCTGAAGGCGCTCGCTTACCGGGTGCCGGGTAAGGAGATCCTGCTTCACTGCTGGAGGGGTGGTATGCGGAGTGCAGAAATGGCCAGGCTATACAGCGACGCGGGATACACAGTAAATGTGCTGATCGGGGGTTATAAAGAGTACCGCCGTTTTATCCGGCAGGAGTTTACCCGGCCTGTGCAGGTTGTCGTTTTGGGAGGTTATACCGGCAGCGGGAAAACGGAGTTACTCAAAGCCATCGAAGCGCAGGGAGGTCAGGTCATCGATCTCGAGCATCTTGCCTGTCATAAAGGTTCAGTTTTCGGGGCTCTCGGTCAGTTACCGCAGCCCACAAACGAGCAGTTTGAAAACAACCTATACAAGGTCTGGTCACTTCTCGACTTTTCCCGTCCGGTTTGGATTGAAGATGAGAGCAGGATGATCGGCAATGTTACCCTGCCCGACCCGGTTCTTACCCACCTGGGAAACGGCATCCTGGTAAAGGTTGAAATGGAGATGGAGCGGCGTGTCGGAAGATTGGTAAGGGAGTACGCGCAGTTCGGTAAGACGGACCTTACAGCAGCCATAACTAAAATAAGTGAGAGGCTGGGAGGCGCGCGCACCCGTGAGGCGCTGAAGGCCCTGGAAGCAGGCCGGTTTGACCTTGTGGCTGAAATTGCCCTTGCATACTACGATAAAGCATATCACCATTCACTTGACAGACGTCATCCGGAAGCCATAATATCGTTCAGGCTTAAGGATGCGGATGCAGCACAGAATGCCTCGGAAATTCTTGAATTAACCTATAATCATTTGAAGCATGGAACCGGTTTACCTGGATTATAATGCCACCACCCCGATCGACCGTGAAGTTGCTGAGACCATGCGGCCTTTCCTGGATTTGTATTTCGGTAACCCTTCCAGCACCCACAGCTTCGGCGTGCAGGCAAAGCTGGCCGTTGAGAACGCTCGTAAACAGGTGGCCGGAATGCTGAAGGCAAGTCCCGACGAGATCATCTTTACGAGCGGTGGAAGTGAAGCGAACAACATGGCGATAAAAGGCGTCGCTTTTGCCCTCCGGAACAGGGGCAGCCACATCATCACATCTTCCATTGAACATCCTGCCGTTACAGAAGTTTACCTCTACCTGGAGCGCTCCGGGTTCAGAATTACCTGGCTGCCGGTCGACAGTTACGGCAGGGTCGATCCTGCTGAATTAGAAGCTGCCATCACTCCTGAAACCATCCTTGTTTCCATCATGCATGCGAACAACGAAACAGGGACAATTCAGCCGGTTGAGGCCATCGGGGCGATCGCCAGGAAACACGGCATCCTGTTTCATTCGGATGCGGCGCAATCGGTGGGAAAAATTCCGGTTGACGTAGGGCAGATGCAGGTTGACCTTCTTTCCGTTGCCGGTCATAAATTCTATGCACCCAAGGGTGTCGGAGCGTTGTATGTTCGCCGGGGAGTTAAACTTGAAAAGCTTATTCACGGCGCAGATCATGAATCAAACCTTCGGGCTGGAACGGAAAATGTGATGCAGATTGCAGGGCTGGGGAAAGCAGCTGAAATCGTCACGCGTCACTCGTCACGCATCACCAATTCAACGAATGCCCTGCCGGAACAGATGAAGAGATGCCGCGATCTGCTGCATGAAGGGCTATTGGCAGAGATACCCGAAATCAGGCTGAACGGCCACCCCGACGAGCGGTTACCCAATACGCTGAGCCTTGGTTTTCCGGGAGTTGAAGCCGCAATCATGCTGGGTGAGATGAGCGGGATAGCTGCTTCGGCCGGCGCTGCCTGTCATGCCGACGAAGTTGAAATTTCCGGTGTTTTAGCTGCCATGAAGGTGCCGGGGGATTACGCCATTGGAACCATCCGGTTTTCGACAGGACGTATGACAACCGAAGAGGAGATCGGCAGGGCAATTCCGCGGATTGTAGCTGCCTACCGGAACCTGAAGGGAACCGGAGATTCAGCGATACCCCTTGCTGTGCATCCGGAAATCAGGCTCACCGAATATACCCATGCTCTTGGTTGTGCCTGCAAAATCAGGCCGCAGCTGCTCGAAAAAATACTAAAGGAGCTGCCTTCCGGAAGGGATCCGCAAGTGCTCGTAGGTTTTGAATCCTCTGATGATGCAGCTGTTTACCGTATCGACGATGAGCGGGCCATCGTGCAAACCGTTGATTTCATTCCTCCGGTTGTGGATGATCCTTATGCTTACGGGGCAATTGCGGCTGCCAACGCATTAAGCGATATCTACGCAATGGGTGGTAAACCGCTTTTTGCGCTCAGCATCGTGGGCTTTCCCGACCGGAAGCTGCCCATTGAAGTACTGCACCGGATACTCAGGGGAGCCAGCGACAAGGTGGCTGAAGCAGGAATACAGATCGTTGGCGGTCA